>JBJMVJ010000108.1:0-17565 GCA_045810685.1 Sphingomonas sp. | reverse complement strand
CCGTCGCGGCGCAAGAAGATCATCACGCCCAAGGAGATCGAGGCGGTGGTCGCGACCATGGCGCGGATCCCGCCCAAGTCGGTCAGTGCCGACGACAAGCAGGTGCTCGAGCATCTCGAAGCGGATTTGAAGCGTGTCGTGTTCGGCCAGGACTTGGCGATCGAAAAGCTCGCTTCGGCGATCAAGCTCAGCCGCGCCGGCCTGCGCGATGCCGACAAGCCGATCGGCAATTACCTGTTCTCAGGCCCAACTGGTGTCGGAAAGACCGAGGTCGCGCGCCAGCTGGCGTTGATCATGGGCATCCCCCTGCAGCGCTTCGACATGTCGGAATATATGGAACGCCACGCGGTTAGCCGCCTGATCGGCGCGCCTCCAGGCTACGTCGGCTACGATCAGGGCGGCCTCCTCACCGACGCCGTCGACCAACATCCGCACAGCGTGCTTCTGCTCGATGAGATCGAGAAGGCGCACCCGGACCTGTTCAACATCCTCCTCCAGGTGATGGACAACGGCAAGCTCACCGACCACCACGGCAAGACGGTCGATTTCCGCAACACCATCCTCATCATGACCACCAACGCCGGGGCCGTCGACATGGCGCGCGAGAGCATCGGTTTCGGCGCGTCGAGCCGCGAGGATGCGCAGGAGGACGCGGTCAAGAAGATGTTCACGCCCGAGTTCCGCAACCGGCTCGATGCGATCGTCCCGTTCGCCTATCTGCCCCCGGCGGTGGTCGCGCGCGTGGTCGACAAGTTCATCCTCCAGCTCGAGCTTCAGCTCGCCGACCGCAATGTCCACATCGAATTGGACGACGAGGCGCGCGCGTGGATCGTCGAGCGCGGCTACGACAAGCTCTACGGCGCCAGGCCCATGGGCCGGCTGGTCCAGGAGAAGATCAAGCAGCCGCTCGCCGAGGAATTGCTGTTCGGCAAGCTCGTCAACGGCGGCGAGGTCAAGGTCCGGATCAAGGACAATGCCCCAGCGTTCGAGATCGTCCCCGCCGCACCCAAGCCGAGCAAGGCCAAGGCCAACGGCAAGGCCAAGGCTGGGGCCAAGCCCAAGGCGAGCGGGGACGCTCCCGCAGCGGAGTAAGCGCCAGTAACTAAACCGAAGGGCCGGGACGCAAATCCCGGCCCTTTTCATTTGTCATTGATCGCGGGTGGAAAGCGGACATTCCATCGCGTGGAGCAAGCTTGAACCGCGACTGACCTGCGCGTTCAGATAAGCCTCAAGCAACGAGGCATACCCGTGCAGCCGCGAGTGGCGTGAGGGAGATTCGTCGTGGCGTTAGGCAAGTCGTTGAAGGTTGTCGTTTTGTCGGCTGTGATGGTGGTCCCGGGGGTCGCCGTGGCGCAACAGGCGCCGACGGCCAGCATCGCCGAGATGGCGAACACTCCTTTGGTCCGAGTCAATATCGCGGAGTCGCTGAGGACTCCTCCGGACGAGGCCACCATAACCGTATCAACGCAGGCGAAGGCCCCAACCGCCACAGCGGCAGTCGCAGCGAACAAGGTGAAGACCGAAAAGCTTCTGGCGGCCATTCGTGATGCGGGCATTCGCGAGCGCGATACCCAGACTCAAGGACTCCAGCTGCAGCCGGACTATCGCTGGGATCCGCCGACGCCGGGCGGACAAGGACGGCAGAGGCTGGTCGGCTACATGGCCAACAATTCGATCCAGATCAAAACGCGCAACGTCGATAAGCTGACCTCATTGCTCGACGTTCTCGCTACAGCGGGCGCCGATTCCGTTTACGGGCCGAGCTTCGGCATCTCCGACACGGCACCCCTCAAGCGGGAAGCGCGCGTTCGTGCGATGAAGCGGGGCGAGGCGGAAGCGACGGAATATGCGCGCAACAACGGCTACAAATCCGTCCGCCTGCTATCGCTTGAAGAAGGCACCTCCTATCGCGGCACAGAGGTGATCGTTACCGGCTCGCGGGTCGGCAGCCTGCCGCCGCCCCCGCCGCCACCACCGCCCAGCATCGAACGAGGCGGTGGCGACATCGTCGCTCCAGGACAGCTCGAAACCGCCGTTTCGCTAAATCTGCTGTACCGCATGGAGCGCTAGGGTCGGAACCGACTGCTTCAGATGATCTCGACGCCCCGCGCGCAGACGCTAATTATCGCTTGTGAAGATATTCCGGGGAGAAACATCGATGCGTTTCCATTTGGGCGCGGCAAGCGCCGTTGCGCTGGCCTCAGCTGCACTCGCCGGCGCGCCCGCCCGCTCATTCAACCTGGCGCGCCTTTCACACCATGTGCAGGTGCTCGGATCGGACGCCTTCGAGGGCCGCGGCGTCAACACGCGGGCCGAGACCAAAAGTGTCGACTATATCATCAGCCAGTTCAAGGCGGCCGGCGTTCAGCCCGGCGGAGACCTGGTCAGCGGGAAGCGCAAGTGGACGCAGGACGTGACGCTGCTCCAGTCCGAGTTCGCCGCCACGCCGCAGCTGACCCTCAGTCTCGGCAACGGCCAGTCGCTGCCGCTGACCCAGGGCGACCAGATCTCCCTACGCTCGCCGATGAACGGCCAGACGAGCCTCAATCTCGCCAACACACCGCTGCTGTTCGTCGGCTATGGGGTCACTGCTCCCGAGCGCAACTGGGACGACTTCAAGGGCCAGGACGTCAAGGGCAAGCTACTCGTCGTCCTCGTCAACGATCCGGACTTCGAAGGCGGCGAAGGGGATTTCGGCGGCAAGGCGATGACCTACTACGGCCGCTGGACCTACAAATATGAGGAGGCGGCGCGCCGCGGCGCCGCGGGCGTGCTCATCGTTCACGAGACCGTCCCCGCCTCCTACGGCTGGAACACCGTCAAGAACTCCAACACCAACACGATGTTCGACATCGTCCGCCAGAACCCGGCTGCTTCGCACACGGGGTTCGAAAGCTGGATTCAGCGTCCACTCGCCGAGCAGATTTTCGCGGCGTCGGGCCTGAACTTCGATCAGGCCAAGGCAGCCGCCAGGCGCCGCGACTTCCACCCGATCCCGCTCAAGGCGACGCTCAACGCCAACCTGCAGGCGAAGGTCGCGACCATCATTTCGCACAACGTCGTCGGTCTCTTGCCGGGCAAGAAACACCCGGACGAGACGGTGATTTACACCGCTCACTGGGACCATCTGGGCATCGGCAAGCCCGATGCGCGCGGCGACACTATCTATAATGGCGCCGTCGACAATGGGACGGGGATCAGCATGCTCATCGAGCAGGCGCGCGCCTTTGCCCACGATCCCCGCCCCGACCGTTCAGTCGTGTTCCTCGCCGTGACGGCGGAGGAAAAAGGCCTGCTCGGGAGCGAATATTATGCAACCCACCCGCTCTACCCGATCGCGAAGACGGTGGGCGTGCTCAACACCGACGCGATGAACGTCTGGGGCCGCGAGAAGAATTTCAGCATTTCCGGCACCGCCCGCCTCGACCTTCTCGACGACCTCATTGCGCAAGGGAAGCTCACGGGCCGCTACTTCACGCCCGACCCGCATCCCGAACGCGGCGGCTTCTACCGCTCCGACCATTTCTCATTCGCCAAGCAGGGTGTTCCGGCGATCAGCTTCGAATCCGGCAACGATTTGCTCAACGGCGGGACCGCGCGCGGCGAGGCGCTCGTCAACGAATATATCGAGAAGCACTACCATCAGCCGTCAGACGAATTCAGCCCTCGGTGGGACTTCAGCGGCATGGCCGAAGACGGCCGCCTGCTGCATGCCCTTGGCGAGCGGCTCGCCAATTCGCGCGAGTGGCCGAACTGGAGCAAGGACAGCGAATTCCGCGCCAAACGGGACCAATCCGCGAGTGAGCGGCGTTGAGCGAAACCCTCGAGCCTGCCCTTCCCGATCATCTCGACGACCAGGCCGAGCGGCTGATGCACCGGCTGTGCGATGCCGGCCTCACCGTCGCCACTGCGGAGAGCTGCACCGGGGGCATGCTCGCCGCTCTGCTCACCGACATCGAGGGGGCGGGCCGCGGCTTCGAGCGTGGCCTCGTCACCTACACCAAGGAGTCCAAGGCCGAACTGCTTGGCATCCCGCCGGACGTCCTCGACCACAATGAGGCGGTCTCGGAAGTCGTCGCGCGGGCGATGGCCGAAGGCGCGCTCAGCCGATCGAAAGCCGACATCGCGCTCGGCGTGACCGGCTTTGCCGGACCGGCCGGTCCGCAGCATGAAGAGGGCCTGGTCCACTTCGCCCTGGGGCGCCGCGGACGCCCGACGATCCACCGCGAGGAGCATTTCGGACCGCTCGGCCGCGGAATCATCCGGGTGAAATCGCTCAAGGTCCTGCTCGACATGCTTGAGCAGTGCCTCGAACAGGAGTAGTTCGCCTTTTGTTCTCAGCAGGAGTCGCGAAAATGGCTGACCTCGTCTTCTACACCAATCCCCAATCGCGCGGGCAGACGATCCGCTGGATGCTCGAGGAGGTCGGCGAGCCGTACGACACCGAGATCCTCGACTATGCGTCGACGATGAAGGCGGAGCCCTATCTGTCGATCAACCCGATGGGGAAGGTCCCGGCGATCCGCCACAAGGGCAAGGTGGTGACCGAGGTTGCGGCCATCTGCTGCTATCTCGCGGACGCCTTCCCACAGGCCAATCTCGCTCCGCCGCCGGCCGAGCGCGCCGATTATTACCGCTGGATTTTTTTCACCTCCGGACCGATCGAAGCAGCGTTCAGCAACAAGGCCGCCGGATGGGAACCGACGCCTGAGCGGCAGCGGATGTTCGGCTACGGAAATTACGACCTTGCGATCAACACGCTCGAAAAGGCGCTGACCGGGAAAGACTATATCGCCGCCGACCATTTCACCGCCGCGGATCTGTTCGTCGGCGCCAACGTCAATTTCATGTTGGCCTTCAACCTGCTCGAGCCGCGGCCGGTGTTCGTCGATTATGCCCGGCGGATGACGGATCGTCCCGCCTATCGTCGAGCCAAGGACATCGATTCCGCCCTCATCGCGCACCAGGCCCAGCCGCAACCGGCCTGACGCGCGTCAGGCGAGATTCGCACGGTAAAGGCGTAGCAATTCGGCCCACGCCCGCTCGGCGGACGCCTGGTCGTAGGCGGGGCTGCCCGGAACGCACCAGCCGTGGTCGGCCGGATAGACCTCGACCGTTGCCGGACGCTTCGCCGACGCGAACGTCGCCTTTAGCACGTCCTTCGCTTCGGGCTGCTTCTGGTCGTCGTTGCGCGCGATCGCGACCAGGAAGCTCGCCTTGGTCTTCGGGATCAGCAGGTGGGGGCTGCTCGCGTCCTTCGTCACCAGCCCTCCGCCGTGGAAGCTGCCGACCGCTCGGATACGATCGGAACGTACCGCTGCGGTGTGGAACGCGAGCGGGCCGGCGAAGCAATAGCCCTGCACCCCCGCGCCCTTGCGGCGATTGGTCTGCTTCTGGCGATCGAGGAAGCCGATGAATGCCGCCGCGTCCTTGTCGATCGCCGCATCGGTGAGCGTCGCCTTCAGGCTGAGGAGCGGCTGGATTTGCTTGGGATCGTTGAAATCGAACGCGCCGGTGACGATCGGTGCTCGCTTGGTCCGGTAAAAGGGATTGGGGACCAGCACGACATAGCCTTCGGCCGCGAGGCGGCGGCCCATCTCGCGGAATACCGGCCTTAGCCCAAGAATGTCCGGCCACATCAGCACCGCCGGCCAGCTGCCCGATCCGGCCGGGTGAATCAGCACTGCGTCGGCCGAGCCGTCCGGAGTTGGCACCATCACGTCGGTCTCCGTCACGGTCGCCGCCAGCGCGGCCGTCGGCAAGCCGGCGAGCGCGGCTGCGGAAGTCATGGTCAGGACGGCCGAGCGGCGGGTGAAGGAGGTGTCGGCGATATAGCCCTGGTGATTGTCGCTATCGCACATCAAGAATCTCCCACGGCTTAGGCGATCGTTCGTCAAGCACCATCCGCGAGAGTCGGCAATGGTCGATCGAACCGCGCGAGAATGTTGCCGTCGCGCTAACCAATTCCCTTCGACCTCGCTTAACGAGCGCCCGGTTAAATGGGGTTACGCAGCCAGCCTTACCCCCCGGCTGCTTTGCACAAGTCCGGTCCTGCCATCATCCGCTTGAACCCATGGCAGGACCGGAATTGCCCCTGAACAAGAAAGGGCCGCTGGATCACCCCAGCGGCCCTCTTCTTTTGGTCTGCTCGCGGGGTTAGCGGCGATTGCCCATGAACCGCAGCAGAAACAGGAACATGTTGATGAAGTCGAGGTAGAGGTTCAGCGCGCCCATGACCGCGCTCTTGGCCGTGGCCTCACCGTTTCCGGCGACGACGAAGTAGATGCTCTTGATCTTCTGCGTGTCATAGGCGGTGAGCCCGGCGAACAGCAGGACACCGATCGCGCTGATTGCGAGATCGAACGCCGGCGAGCGCAGGAACATGTTGATCAGCAGCGCGACGAAGATGCCGACCACGCCCATGATCAGGAACGAGCCCATGGCGGAAAGGTCGCGCTTGGTCGTGTAGCCCCACAGGCTGAGCCCGGCAAACGCCGCCGCCACCGCGAAGAAGGTCTGCGCGATCGAGACTCCGGTGTAGACCAGGAACAGACTTGAGAACTGCACGCCGACGAGCGCGGCATAGACCCAGAACAACAGCTGCGCCGTGCCTGCCGAGATCCGGTTGATGCCGAAGCTCAGCGCGAAAACGATTGCGAGCGGCGCGAACAATGCGACCCAGAACAACGGCGTCGCCTGGCCGGTGGCCGGGTTGACGATGAAATTGATGAGGCTGCTGTTGGCGACGCCCAAGGCGATGATGCCCGTCAGCAGCACGCCCGAGGTCATGTAATTGTACACCGACAGCATGTACGACCTGAGGCCGACGTCGCGGGCGGCGCGCGGTACGCTGACCGTGGCGGCGCCTAGGCCGGTCGTCTGCGGGTCTTGCCAATTGGCCATTTGATCTCCTTTGCGCGGGCGAAGGGCCCGTTCGCTACCGTAGATATATCGTGGATGCCCAAGGCGACTTCAAGCAAATCCGGTCGACGTGCGCCCGGCGTTGGTCGAACCAGGAATAACGCCGGATGAACGGCATTGCCGATCCGCCCCGTGGGTGCGACACTAGAGCCTGTCGTTCGGGGGAGCAGTAGCTTTGGTTCGACGGCTCGCGCTGATCGTCGCCGTGGCAGTGGCATCGCTGGTGGGCGCTGCAGCAATCGGTGCCGCGCCCGCGCCGCAGCGCATCGTCGCCATCGGCGACCTCCACGGCGATTATGACGCCTGGCAGGACGTCGCTCGTGCCGCCGGAATCATGGATGCGAGAGGCCATTGGGCAGGCGGCTCGACCATCCTCGTCCAGCTCGGCGACATCACCGATCGCGGGCCGGATTCGCTGAAGATCGTCCGCAGCCTGCAGCAATTGCAGAAGGAAGCGCCGCGCCGCGGCGGCAAGGCGGTGGTCGTGCTCGGCGACCACGAGTCGATGAACCTGCTCGGCGACAACCGCTATACCACCGCGGGCGAATATGCCGCCTTCGTCGACGGCCAGTCGGCAGCGCGTCGCGACAAGGTCTATGACGGCAACCGGGCGGCGCTCGAGGCGGCGTATCGCGCCAAGGATCCGAAGCTCACATCCGACCAGGTCCGCTCGGCTTGGATGGCCGAGCACCCGCTGGGCTGGGTCGAGCACCGGCTCGCGTGGAGCCCCTCGGGAGATCTCGGCAAGTGGGCGACCCGCAACCCGGCAGTGGTGAAGATCGGCGATACGTTGTTCGCCCACGGAGGATTGAGCGCCGAATATTCAAAGCTCCCGCTCGAGGCGATCAACCAGCGCATCGCCGCGGCCATGGCTGCCGGCGACGACAGCCCCGCGACAATTCTCTACGATCCCCTGGGGCCGCTCTGGTACCGCGGGCTGATCCGGCCCGACGCCGATGCGCAGGCGGCGCGCGCCGCGGTCAAGCCGCCCTCCCCTCCGCTGACGCAGGATCAGGAGCTGACCGCGGTGCTCGCCGCGTTCGGCGCCCAGCGGATGGTCGTCGCCCACACGCCCGACCTCAAGGGCATCCTGATCACCAATAACGGCCGCCTCGCCGACACCGACACGGGCATGACGCGCTTCTACGGCGGCCCGCTGACCTGGCTCGAAATCATTGGCGACCGCATGATTGCGCACACGGCGGCGCGGTCGCGCTAGCGCAAAGGGGGGCGAGATGAGGACATGGATCTGCATTGCGGCGCTGGCACTCTTCGGCTCGGCTGCGACCGCCAAACCAGCCGCGCCCCCAACGCCGCTGTTCGCCAGCGATCAGCCGATCAAGATCACCATCCAGGGGCCGATGCGCTCGCTCGCGTCGAACCGGTCAGCGACGCCCCGACCGGGCACTCTGACAGCTGACGGAATTTCCTATCCGGTGACGCTCACCCCGCGCGGCATCACGCGCCTCGCAAAGGACGTGTGCGACTTCCCGCCGCTGAAGGTTGAACTCACGCGCCCCGCACCCGCAGGTTCGCTGTTCGAGCATCAGCACAAGCTGAAGCTGGTCGCGCATTGCAAGCAATCGTCCGATTTCCAGCAGAAGGTGCTGCTCGAATATTCCGCCTACCGGCTGTACAATCTGATGACTCCGCTGAGCTTCCGGGCACGGCTCGCGAACATCGATTATCTCGACGAGAACGGCCGTCCTTTTGTCTCGCGGGTCGGCTTCTTCATTGAAGATTTCAGTGACGTCGCCAAGCGCAATGGACTGACGGTGGCGCACATGGGCTCGCTCGTCCCGCTCGCGCAGATCGAGCCTGGCGCCGCGGCGCGCTTCGCCGTGTTCGAATATATGATCAGCAATTACGACTGGTCGATGCGTGCCGCCGCAAAGGGCGAGGAATGCTGTCACAACGGCCGGCTCCTCGCCGCAGCCCCCGGAGCGCTCCTGACACCGGTTCCATACGACTTTGATTTCTCGGGGCTCGTCGACGCGCCTTATGCGGTCCCGCCCGACGGTATCCCCGTCACGAACGTCCGGCAGCGCCTTTATCGCGGGTATTGCGCTCACCTGGGCCCGGCGCGCGCCGTTGCGGCGGAAATTTCGCAGCGGCGGGGCGAGTTCGTGGGTCTGTTCGCGTCGATCCCCGGCCTTGCTCAGCGCGACCAGGCTCGCGCCGCCGCCTACCTCAACGACTTCTTCGCTGACGTCGACAGCGGACGGATCTTCAGGAACTGCGTCAACTAGACTTTTCCTCGACCACCACGACGGTCGTTTCGGTGGTGCCGTCATAGTCCGCGAGGAAGCGCTTCATGCCCTGCCGCTCGCCATATTCGGTGACCCACAGGAGCGCGAAGCAATAGTTGAAGGCGATGCTGATCACCGCCGCAAGCTCGATTGCGCCGATTCCGCCGGCGAGGCCGATGCCGACCGCCAACAGGATGAACAAGGCGTCGCCCGAGCTCTTGAGCGAGTTTCGGAACCGCACCGCGCCTGCAATTCCGGCCAGCGCGAAGGCCAGCGCAAGCGAGTTCTGGACGATGACGACGATGCCGGTGACGACCATCGGCAGGACGATGATCGTGTTGACCAAAGACTGGTCGTAATCCTCGCCGTCGCGGATCTGCATGTAGACCCAGCTCACCGGCAGCGACACGAGGATCGCCGCGAAGATCGCCGCCACCAGCCATATGAGGCTCTGGCCGAAATTGGCCACATGCGCCGCACGGATTGCTTCGCTCGCCTGGAGCGGGTTCTTGGTCGGCTGGGTGATCAGCTGCTCGACGCCGCCGACCGGCATGTAACCCCGCACGCCCGGCAACAGCTTGACGAGGACGAACACGGCCATCCCCACGACCAGATAATAGATCGTGATCTGCAACAGCAATTTGCCTGCACGCATGCTCGCTTTCTGTTCCACTGCCACCCCCTCAGTGATGATGCTTGTGCTTGCCGACCGGATAATTCGGGATCGGCTGCAGGATTCCGAAGCGTTCCTTGTCCGGCTTATGGCCGAGCGGCGGCCATGCAATTTCAGCGAGCGGCAGCTCGGTGTCGGGCACCCGGTCGAGCAGGTCGCGGAGCAAGGTCAGCCTGCCGACCGGCTGGTCGTTGAAATCGACCAGCGTCCATGGCGCGAAATCGGTGTGCGTCGCTGCCAGCATCATCTCGCGCGCTTCGGTATATTGGTCGTAAAGGCCGCGCGAACGGATATCGACCGGCGAAAGCTTCCACCTTTTCATCGGGTTCTCGAGCCGGTTGGCGAACCGTTCCTCCTGCACGTCCTGGTCGCAGCACAACCAATATTTGAAGAGCAGGATGCCGTCGTCGACCAGGTGCCGCTCGAACTCCGGCGCGGCGTTGAGGAATGCCTGAGTCTGCTCGGCTGTGCAAAAGCCCATCACTTTCTCGACGCCCGCGCGATTGTACCAGCTGCGGTCGAACAGGACGATCTCGCCCCGCGCCGGAAGATGCGCGACGTAGCGCTGGAAATACCATTCGGTACGCTCGCGCTCGTCGGGCGTCGGAAGCGCTGCGACCCGGCATTGGCGCGGATTGAGCACATGGGCGAACATGTCGATCGAGCCACCCTTGCCAGCGGTGTCGCGCCCTTCGAACAGGATCACCATGCGCTGGCCGGTCTCGGTGACCCAGCGCGCCATGGCGCTAAGCTCGCGCGCCAGCGGCTTGAGGAGCTCCTCATAATCCTCTTCGCTGAGCTTGGTCTTGCCGCTCACCAGCACCCCCTGCCGATGCGCTTGTGTGGCATGGCGGACCGCGGATTGGAACCGCCTAGGTTGCGACCGTCACCGGCTTGACGTTGTCGTCGCTGTTGCGGTCGATGTAGTAATTATAGGGATCGACCCCGGCGAACAGCGGCTTGGCCTTGCTATGGACGGTGATGCGCTGGACGCCGCTGCGGACCGGCTCGCGGCCCATGACGATGACGTTCGTCGCCGAGAAAGCGCCGAGCCCCGGCCGCGCCGTGAACAGGCCGATTTCGATCGGCTCGGCGAGCCTTGCCTTCGTCTCATTGCCCTTGCCGTCGGCATAATATTTGTCCCCGGCGACGGTCAGCACGGTGGTCCATCCGTCACGGTCCTTGCGCGTCACCGCGTCGGTCACCTTGAGGTCATAGAGCGTGATCTTCTGGAACAAATCGGTGATCAGCTGCTGCTGCTCGGGCGTCTTCGCTTCCTTGCGGAATTCGTCCATCAGATCGACCGAGCGGAGGTAGGGCGCGCCCTTGAAGCGAAAGCGCGCATCGAACCGCGCGAGCGCGCGATCGACCGCGGCTTCGCCGAGCCGCTCCTGCAGCAAGTACATCGCCACGGCGCCCTTGCGATAGTGGATGTATGCCTGGTTTTCGACACGCTCGAGCGGCACTTCCTCGACCGCCTCGGTCTGCCGGCCGCGCAAGTAATTATCGAGCTCGTACTTGAGGAAGCGGCGGATCTTGTCCGGCCCGTACATGTGCTTCATCACCATCAGCGCGGAATATTGCGCCAGCGTCTCGCTGGTCATCGTCCCGCCCTGCATGTCGGCACCGACCACCTGGTGCGCCCAATATTGGTGCGCCATCTCGTGGGCCACGACATAGGTGGTGAAGTCGATCTTCTCGGGATCGTCGGTCTTGGCGTTGAAGCCGATGGATTCGGAATAAGGCATGGTGCCGGCGAACGCCTGGGCGAAGCTCGCATAGCCGGGAAACTCGACGATCCGCGCATAATTGAACTGATAGGGCCCATAGTTTGCGCGGTAATAATCGAGCGCAGCCCCCATCGCGCGGAGCATCTTGGGCACGTTCCAGGCGTGGCCCTTGTGGTAATAGACCGACAGCTGGATGCCGTTGTGGTCCTGCGTCGCGACCTGGTAATCGGCAGACTGGATCGAGAAGAAATTGAGGATCGGCGCGGTGCTCACGAAGCGTGCCGTGCGCCGCCCGCCGAGAGTGACGTCCGACACCCGTGCTCCGGGCGCGATCGGCGTCTGGCCGGCGTCTGTGGTCAGCGTGATGTCCGAGGTCACCCAGTCGGCGTCGATATAGTTGCGCGCTGTCGCGGAAAGGTCCTCGAGCTTGGCCGGCCGGAGCTCCGGAACCAGTCCCTGGCGGCGGCGCTTGGCGCGGTCGCTGAGCAGGTTCTGCCGGTTCATTCCGATCACCGGCGCGAAGTCCAGATTATTGGCGAAGGTCCCGTTCTCGATCACGTCGGTCGCCGGCGCCTTTGCGCGGAAGCCGCGGTGCCAGATCTGCGACGTGAAGCTCAGCACCGCGGTGGCTCCCGGCGCGAGCGGCGTGTCGAAGCGGTAGATGCGGTAGCCGAACTTCTTGTCGTTGAAGATTAGCCGCGCACCGCTGAGCTCGAGACGGGTGAACTGCGCGTCCTGGTCCGCCTGGCGGATGTGCACGTCACGGATCGGCGCATTTGTTTCGTTCTTGAGGTCGTAGCGTCCGATCGTGATCATCCGCCGCTGCTTGGGGTACAGCTGCACATCGAGCTTGGCGCTGGTGACCACCGGCCGCGGCAGCTTCTCGTACTTGAGATACTTGCGCTCATAATCGGCCGAGAGCTTCTCGGCCTGGTCGGAGGTTTGATAGCGGTTGAGCTGCTCCATGGAATGATAGGCGTAAGCCCCGGTCGCGACCATCGCGACGGCGGCGATTCCGGCGAGTGCCAGCGGCGCCGCGCTGACATGCCGCCCCATCCGCGCGATCCGCACCTTGAGCGCGAGATCGGTGCCGCGCGGCCACAGGAAATGCGCGAGGACCGCAAGGATCAGCGCGCAGCACAGCCAGTAGAAATGCATCACCGCGTCGCCGATCCAGAAGCTGCCGGCGCCGTTGAAGTCGCTCAAGGGGACGCTCGGCGACTGGTCATAGGTGTAAAGCGGATTGTCGTAGCCCATGTTCGACAAGAAGATCGATCCGACGAACCACACGAACATGATCCCCCAGCCGACATATTTGTTGGGGCTGATGACCTGCGTGACGACGGCGAGCACCGCGATCAGAAGGCCGTCGATCGCGCCGGGCAGGATGAACCAGCCGAGATATTGCGGGATTCCGACCTGCGTCGCACCCTCGATCAGCTGGTAGAAAAGCCCGGTCAGCATGCCCATGACATTGAGCACGAGCATCACCACGAAGACGGCGATGATCTTGGGTACCGTGACGACCCAGCTTGGCACCGGCGTTGAATCGAGTATCTCGTTGAGCTTGCGGTCGCGCTCCCGCCACACCAGCTCGCCGCCGTAGAAGACCGCGACCATCAACAGGATGATCTGGAAGCCGCCGCGGACAGTGCTGACCGTCGCAGCCAGCGTCGGATGATTGGGTGTCCCGTAGGTCGACTGGCCGAGCCACAGATTGGCGGCGGTGTTGGCGATGGCGAACAGCGACAGGACGATCAGGCCGGGGCTGGTCAGCACCATCCGCACCTCGACCCGCAGCCTCGCCATGAACTGGACCCAGCGCGATGGCGTCTCCTGGCGCGCGACGATGCGCCCGCCGTCGACCACCGGCGCAACGGCGGCGACCTTCGCCGCGCGCGCCTCGCGCTTCGCGAGCCGCCGCAGCCGCCGCTTGGACGGCGCGCGCTCGGTCATCGAGAAGCGCCACACGGTGAAGCCGAGGAACAGCAAGGCAAGCGCGACCGCGTAGAGGCGGTTGAACAGCAACAGGCCGCTAAGGTCGACAAGCCGCCCGTTGAGGTCGGCTTGAGTCCAGTAGCGCGTCGTTTCTCTAAGGGCGCCCATGCCGAGCGGCTCGAACCGGGCGAACGGCTCGCGATACTCGATCTTCTGGCCGGCGACGCTGACCGTGATCAGATAGCCCATCACCAGCAGCACCGCGCCTATGTAAGCCGCCATCATCGAGCGCAGCACGGTCGCGAGCGCGAACAGTACCGCGCTCATCAGCAGGATGTTGGGGATCGCGAGGACCCAGAAATTCCACGCGTAATAAGCGAATCTCGTCGGGCCCATCGTCTCCGGGTCAACCCACGGCATGACCGAGCCCGCGGCGAGCCCAAGCGGCACCGCGAGATAGCCGATCCACGCGATGACCAGCCCGCCGAGGAACCGGCCGAGCACGATCTGGCTGTTCGTCACTCGTGTCGAACGGACGATCGGCGCGAAGCCCGTCGTCTCGTCGCGCACCAGTGCATTGGCGACGAATGCGGTGATCACGAACAGGTAGAAGAGGCTGAAGATCGCGGTCGCGACGGCGATCGTATAAGGCGAATTCTTGTGGACGGCGCCGGGCGATCCCAGGCTGATGTTCTCGCTTGCGGCGAGGCCAAAGCCGAGCAGGAAGAAAATCGCCACGGACACCCAGAAGACGGGGTTCTTGAGCTGGTAGCGGATTTCGAACCGCGTGATTCCAAGCAGCATTTGGTGGGTCTCCGCTCAGGCCGCGCGGCGAAGCGTCGACAGGGTCGAGAAATAAACGTCCTCGAGCCCGCCTTCGACTGGCTCGAAGCCCGCGGGACGGCTGTCGGAAAGGACATGGACGATGGTCTTGCCGGCGAACAGCCGGGTCGAGATGACCTCGTGGCTCGCCTGGTATTGCTCGAGCTCGGAATGGCCGATCTCTTTCTTCCACACCCGCCCGCGCGTCGACGCGATGAGGTCCGCGGGCTTGCCGTGGAGCCGCAATCGCCCGTCGGCGAGCACCGCCATCAGCGGGCAGAGGTCGGCCACGTCGTCGACGATGTGCGTCGAGAGGATCACGACGATATTGTCGCCGATCCCCGCGAGCAGGTTGAGGAAGCGGTTGCGTTCCTCCGGGTCGAGGCCGGCGGTCGGCTCATCGACGATGATCAGCTCGGGGTTGCCGATCAGCGCTTGGGCGATTCCGAAGCGCTGCCGCATTCCGCCCGAGAAACCGGCAATGGCCTTGTCGCGCACCGCCCACAAGTTCGTCTGGTTGAGCAGCGTCTCGACGACGCTCTTGCGTTCGGCCTTGCCGGTGATGCCCTTCATCACCGCCATCTGCTCGAGCATCGCATAGGCCGAAACGCGCGGGTAGACGCCGAAATCCTGGGGCAGGTAGCCGAGCGTGCGCCGCAACTGCTGGGGCTCGGCGAGCACGTCGATGTCGCCGAACGTGATGCTTCCGGCGGTCGGCTCCTGGAGCGTCGCGACGGTGCGCATCAGCGTCGACTTGCCGGCGCCGTTGGGCCCTAGCAGCCCGAACATCCCGCGCGGGATCGACAGATTGACGTCGGCGAGCGCCACCGTCCCGTTGGCATAGGTGTGCGACAGATTGGCGATTTCGAGCATTGGTCCCCCGGGCTTTTTCAGTCCCCGCGCAAGGGGTTAGCGGGCGATCTTCGGCCCGGCAATCGGCGCTTCGACGAACGGCGGAAAAGGCTTGCCAGCGGTTGTCGGCTATTCTGCTCGGAAGGCGAAAACGCTGCCGTTGAGGTCCGCTGCATAAAGCCGCCCACCGACCACCAGCGGCGCCGCGGCAAAGCCGTACGCCGCGACCTTGTCGGCATGCGGCGTTTGGAACAGCCATTTGAGCCGTCCGGTTCGCGCGTCGAGCGCCGCCAGTCCGCCGCGCCGTTTCCCGACGTAAGGCTGTGCCGTGCCGATTACGCCGGCATAGACGGTGTTTCCGGCGCGGGTCGGCTTGGGCCATGCCCAGCCACCGACGAACGTGGCCCAGATCGGCCGCCCCGTGGCGGCGCCGAGGTCATAGATTCGCTGCGCGTCCGACGACCCGATCAGAATATCGCGCGGATGCGGCTCGGCGACCGAATCGACCCAGCTCCACCAGACGTGGCGCTGCCACGCAAGCGCTCCATTTCTCTTGTCGAGCGCAACCAGGTCGTAGGACCGGCTCGACGCCAGGAGGTTGTTGCCCGACAGCGTCAGGTCCCTTGGCACGGCTCCGAGCGTGTCGCGCTTCCACAGGATTTTGCCGTCGGACAGCCGCGCCGCATAAACCTTCCCGTCGAAGCTCGGATAATAGATCCGGTCGCGCTCGATGACTGGGCTTCCGGTGATCTCGTCATCGTTGCAATAATCGCGCACCTTGCTGCCGTTCCCCTGCGACAGCGCGTGCACGCAGCCGTCGCGACTGCCGACGTAGACGAGGCCGGCTCGGACCACCGGCGCGGCTGAATATTCGTCCCATCGCGATTCGGCGTTCGACAGGTCGGTGAGCGCGATCGCCGGCTTCAGCGGCTTGCCGATCGGCACCGTCCACAGCAGACGCCCGGTCCGCTTGTCGAGCTTCGCCGCCGCCTCGTCGGTCGCGACCAAAATCGCTCCACCCGCGATGACCGGCGCCGATCGGATCGGAGCCGATAGCCGCGTCGACCAGCGACGCTTGCCGGTCAGCGGATCGAGAGCGGTCAGCTCGCCTGCGGTCGTCCCCACCAGGATCGCCTTGGTGACCGGATCATAAGCGATGCCGCCGAACACCGGCGCGCCCAGGCTTTGGCTCCACAACGGCTTGGGCGCCGGTTGCGTCGGCTGGGCCGGGCTCAACAGCCGCGGTTCCGCCGATCGCCGGAAGACCGCGGGAAAATCATGCGCCGGCACCAGGCCCCTGGGCAGGGTCCCGCGCAGGCTTCCGTCGGCGCCGCGCTTGAGGATCCACCCGGCGCTCTTCAGATTCACTTCGCCGGGCGAAACCGAATAAAGGCTCAGCGGCTGATCGTCGGTCGCTACCGAAGGAATCGAGAAGGATACGAACTGCTTCGAACCGCGGGTCTGAAAGTGGAGGTAGATGTCGTCGGATTCCCCGGCGTGGCTGACGGTCGCCCGCCACCATCCGGCAAGCTCGTCTTGGCCGCTCGGCTCGTCGGCCGCGATGAGGCTCGCCCCGGCAAGCACGATCGCCACCCAGCGCGACATCATGATCATTGGCATCGGCCGACTCCCTCCCCGCCGGGCACCTATCCATGGGGCGCTCCCGCCATCAGCCGAATTCGATGAGCGTCAGGCAGGCTTCGGCGAGGTGATCGGCTGATGCACCGCCTGTTCGCCGCCATTCGCCCGCCGGAGCCGATCCGCGACCTGCTGATCGACTCGATGGACGACAGCCCCGATTTTCGCTGGCAGGACGAGGAGCAGCTGCACCTGACGCTGCGCTTCATCGGCGAGGTCGAGCGGCCGGTTGCCGAGGACCTCGCCGCCGAGCTCGGCCGCGTGCGCGCCGACCCGTTCGAGCTGCGCATCGCCGGCGTTGGACGCTTCGAGCAGCGCAATTCCGGAGCGTTATGGGCGGGCGTCGAGCCCAGGGCCCCGCTCGCCGCGCTCGCCGCCAAGATCGAGCGCGTGTGCACCGACGTCGGGCTCGAGCCGGAGCGCCGCGCGTTCCACCCGCATATCACGCTGGCCCGGTGGAAGGGCCGCCGCACCCGCGAGGTCGCCGACTTCCTCGAGAGCAACCGCGGCCTCCGGTCCGACCCGTTCGAAGTGCGCGGCTTCATCCTGTTCGAAAGCCGCCTCTCCCGCCACGGCGCGCAATATGACGAAGTGGCGCGCTATCCTGCGGCCTAGGCGCCAACCGCTGGCAAAAGCCGCTGGAGCACCCATATCCAACAGGAGCCGCGTTGACCCGCCGCGGCCCCTCACGCTACACTGGAACATAAACGGAACGAAGCCGAGCCGATGCTGACCCATATTT
>JBJMVJ010000107.1:0-26152 GCA_045810685.1 Sphingomonas sp. | reverse complement strand
GGGCTGGAGGGCGTCACCGACCCCGAAGCCAAGCGCAAGTTCATCGGGGCGGAATTCATCAACGTGTTCGAGGCGGAGGCGAAGAAGATCGGCGGCGCCGACTTCCTCGCCCAGGGCACGCTCTATCCCGACGTCATCGAAAGCGTCAGCTTCACCGGCGGCCCGTCCGTGACGATCAAGAGCCACCACAATGTCGGCGGCCTGCCCGAGCGGATGAACATGACGCTGGTCGAGCCCTTGCGCGAACTGTTCAAGGACGAGGTGCGCGAGCTCGGGCGCGAGCTCGGGCTTCCCCACGCTTTCGTCGGCCGGCATCCATTTCCGGGCCCCGGCCTGGCCATCCGCATTCCGGGCGAAGTGACGCAAGAGAAATGCAACATCTTGCGCAAGGCCGACGCCATCTACCTCGAGGAGATCCGCAACGCCGGCCTCTACGACGCGATCTGGCAGGCGTTCGCCGTGCTCCTGCCGGTCCGCACCGTCGGCGTGATGGGCGACTATCGCACTTATGACAGCGTCTGCGCGCTTCGCGCCGTAACGTCGCTCGACGGCATGACTTCCGACATCTACCCGTTCGATGCTGCGTTCCTTGGCCGCGTGGCAACGCGCATCGTCAACGAAGTGCAGGGCATCAACCGCGTCGTTTACGACTATACGTCCAAGCCGCCCGGCACGATTGAATGGGAGTGAGCTGACGCAATGCTCAGCTCTCGTGCCAGTCGCTATTGCGCTGAATCGCCGCGTTAACAGTAACTTGGCGTTAAACA
Source organism: Sphingomonas sp. (assembly GCA_045810685.1). GTDB lineage: Bacteria > Pseudomonadota > Alphaproteobacteria > Sphingomonadales > Sphingomonadaceae > Sphingomicrobium. The sequence goes on along the minus strand of JBJMVJ010000107.1, from coordinate 25,385 downwards.
CCAGGTTGACTCTTGCGCTCTATTCTTGCTCTTCGCGAGCACAGGAACGCGGGGAGTCAGAGTGCGGAAATTTTCGTTTTGCAGGATTGCGATAGTGGCTGCCGCGCTGGCCGGCTGTCAGACGGCTTCGCCGCCGAGATTGGCAACCACTGAGTCTCCGCATTTCGTGCCGACCGGCGTTCCTTATCACTGGACGGTCGGCAACGCGCCGCAAGCGCACAAGGACCTCGTCGCCGAATTCGGCAAGGTTGGCCTGAAGCCCGGCGAATATGTCTGGGCCGCCTCCGTGCCCGGTGAAGGCGAGCCGCGGATCGTCGTCGATCTCCTGACCCAGATGACCTACCTCTATCGTGGCGACAGGCTGGTCGGCGCCTCGTCGATGTCGAGCGCCAAGACCGGCCACATCACGCCCTACGGCTATTGGACGATCCTCGAGAAGCGGCCCTTCTATCGCTCGAAGAAGTACGACAATGCGCCGATGCCGTTCATGCAGCGCATCGACGACTACGGCATTGCCTTCCACGGCGGCGTCAATCCCGGCTATCCGGCGAGCCACGGCTGCATGCGTCTGCCGATGAAGTTCGCCGAGAAGCTCTACGGCGTGACCAAGGTCGGCACGAAGGTCGTCATCGAGGGCTGAGCGAAAGCGCGGCCGGATTGGCTCCAGCCGCGTTTCCTGGGTTCGCCTATAACCTGGCCCGGTCTCGTCCAGGCGGGGCAATCTCCGCATCGCCCTGGCCCATCGTCGCAGCGCTATCGGCATCCACGGTCGATTGGGGCTCCATCGCCGGGTCGGTGTCCATGCCATGTTGGGTTCCGACCTGCCGTTCGGTGCCGAGCAACAGCTCATCACTCTGCCCGGATTGTTGGCGGCCCTGGCGGTTGCGGCGCCAGCTGTCGAAGTCCTGGTGGAACTGCTGCTCGCGCTCGCGGCAATAGTCCTCATAATCGCGGTCGAGCGCCTGCATCTGACGGTCGCGCCAGCTGCGGTAATGGTCGTCGGGGTTGGCGCTGAAGCCGCGCGGCGCGCGTCCCCAGTCATTGCGTCCACCAACGCCGCCCTGGTCGCGTCCGCTGCGACCACGCTCAGCCTGGTCGCGACCACCGAACATGAAGCTGCGGTTATGCTCGCTGGCTTCGCGCCAGTCACGATCACTGCGTTCGCGGTCGCCAGGCTCGCGACCCCGCCAGTCGCGGTCGCTCCGCTCGCGGTCGTCATCACGGTCCCAGCCCTCGTCCCACTCACGAAGATAGCCGTGCTGTGCCATCGAAACATCTCCCTTGCTGATCATCTCGGGGGCCGCGGGGCGTGTCCGCGCCCTGCGGACCAAAACGAATGAGCAAGGCTTCCGGGTGCGGCGGATTGTCACGACGATTATGGGCTGATCGCAGCGCTGGCTCGCTCAGGCGGCACGGGCCTGCTGCGCGTGGACGGGAAGCTGCAGCACGGTCAGCAGACCAGGCTGGTTGTCCTCGAGCATCAGCTCGCCGCTGTGGAGATGAGCGATGGCTTCGGCGACGGCGAGGCCCAGCCCGGCTCCCTCATCCGACCGGCTGGTGTCCAGCCGCCCGAAGCGCCGCCGCGCCTCGTTGCGGCGGTCGGCCGGGATGCCGGGGCCACGGTCGCCAACCTCGACCCGGATCTGGCGCTCGCCAGGCTCGACCCGCACGCAAATTTCGCCGCCCGACGAGCCGTAGCGGATCGCATTCTCGACGAGGTTGCTCATCGCCTGCGCGAGCAGCTGGCGATGGCCGAAAAGCGGCACCGGCCTTGCCGGCCGATCATATTCGAGCCTCGCCCCGGCCTCCTCGGCAAGCGGGTCATACATTTCCACAAGCTCGGCGGCGAGCTCGCCGACGTCGAACCAGTTGAACTGCTTGCGGCCGGTCAGCGCCTCGGAGCGGCTGATCTCCAGCACCGCCGTCAAGATCCGCATTAGGGCATCGGCCTGGCGGATGACGCTACCGAGCAGTTCCTCTTGCTCTCGCGGGTCGCTCGCCTGGGCCGCCGCGTGCGCCGCCGAGCGAAGCCGGCTGACCGGCGAGCGAAGGTCGTGGGCGAGCGAATCCGTAAGCAACCGCAGCTCTTCCATCAGCATGCTGATGCGGTCGAGCATGGCGTTGATCTGCTGCCCGAGCCGATCGAACGCGTCGCCCGCGCGCGACACCGGTACGCGCCGGGACAGGTCGCGGGCGCTGATGTGGTTGGCAACGGTGGCAATGTCGCCGATCCGCTGCCCGACATAATGGGCGAGGATGAGGCCGCACAGCAGGCCGAGCAGCCCGGCAACCAGCAGGGCGATGACGAGCGAGCGCTCGAGGGTGTCGCGGATCGCGAGACCTTCACCTGCGATGCGGCCGCTGACCAGCCATTGGCCGCCTCGGAGCCGGTGAACCACGAGCGCCGCCTCGCGCGGCGTCGTCTGCCGCGGCAACCGGACGAGACCGTTGTGATAGCCTTCCTGAAGCGGCAGGAGCTTTGCCGGCACTGCCTCGAGGTTGCCCATGATTTCGTGGCCGGTGGAATCGAGCACCGCGACGGCGGTCTGCGGGTCGGCAAAGGTCATGGTGTCGTTGATCGCATCATCGAGCGCCGTCCTGCCGCCAGAGCGATAGACATCGGCGAGCACCTTGGCCTGCTCCGCCACCTGCTGGCGAACGGTCGCCGCTGCCTCGTCATGAGTGCGGAAATAAATGAAGCCGATGACGGCGAGATTGGACAGCAGTGCAAGCAGGCCCGCCAGCAGTGCGATGCGTAGGGTGGTCGACACCGCCCGGCTTGTAGCGGCTCAGGCCGCGAGCATGTAGCCCGCGCCTCTCACCGTGTGGAGCAGCGGCTTTTCGAAGCCTTCGTCGAGCTTGCGGCGGAGCCGGCTGACATGGACGTCGATGACATTCGTGCCCGGATCGAAATGATAGTCCCAGACCTGCTCGAGCAGCATCGTCCGGGTGACCACGCGCCCCTCGTTGCGGGCGAAATATTCGAGCAGCAAATATTCCCGCGGTTTGAGGTCGAGCTTCTTGCCGGCGCGCTTCACGCTTCGCGAAAGCGGATCGATCTCCAGGTCGCCGACCGTCAGCCGGTGGTCGGCAGGATCGAGCCGTGACTCGCGCCGGCGCAGCAGCGCATTCACTCGCGCGAGCAGCTCGGCGAAGGAGAAGGGCTTCACCAGATAATCGTCCGACCCGCACTCGAGGCCTTCGATCCGGTCGCCGACCGAGGCCAGCGCCGAGAGGATCAGGACGGGCGCATCGATCCGCGCGGCGCGGAGAGCCTTCAGCACTGACAGGCCGTCGAGCACGGGCAGCATGCGGTCGAGAATGATGAGATCGAAACTGCCGTCGGTGGCGCGGAACAGGCCGTCCTGGCCGTTGGTCGCCTGTTCGACGCTATGCCCCTCCTGATTGAGGCCTTTGGTCAGGTAAGAGGCGGTTTCCCGGTCGTCCTCGATCAGTAGGATCTTTCGGCCCATGTAAGTTCGAAACTCCGGATTTCCTGAAACCAAAGCGACCGTACGGCGCCCCTGGGAGTCGGCAAGGCGGCGCCGTACGGTATGCCAGTTTAGCTCTTGGTTGTCGTTGTGGTCGTCTTGGCCGTCTTTTTCGGTGCGGCCTTATGCATCTTCTTCTTGGCGTGATGCTTCTTCGCTTTATGCGACTTGCCCTTCTTGTTGGGCGTGACCTTGGTCGTCACGGTCGTTGTCGCGGTCGACTTCGCACCTTTGGTGACCATTGTCTTTGTCGTCGCTTTGCCGCCCGACGACGAAGTCGTATTCGTCGTCTGCGCAAACGCAGGTGTAGTCAGCAGCGCTATCGCTGCCGCGGACGCAATCAGATTCTTCATTGCTTCCTCCTCTGTTCTCTCTCGAGCAATGCGGCCAGCGAAGCGCGGAATAGGAGCGGGCGTTTCTCATCGCCGTGGCTGCAAGGTTAAATGGCGTTCATGACGGTCGCCCGGAATGACTTCGCCTTTGCGTGCTTTGCGCGTTGCCCAATGGGGCGCTAGGCTCGTCGCAGGGATGATCGCCCAGAAAACCCGTTATGCGCTGCGCTCGCTGCTGTTCCTCGCCGAGGACCAGGCCGGTGCGCCGGTCCAGCTCAGCCGGATCGCCGAGACCCAGCGTGTTCCCCCCAAATATCTCGAGCTGATCATGCTCGATCTGAAGAAGGCCGGGCTGGTCAAGAGCGCGCGCGGGCCCAAGGGCGGCTATCGCCTCGCGCGGACCGCCGACCAGATCTCGTTTGGCGAAGTCGTCCGCACCATGGAAGGGCCGATCGCCCTCGTGTCCTGCGCCAGCGTCAATTTCTACGCGCCGTGCGGGGATTGCCATGACGAAGCGACCTGCGCGATCCGCCGCGCATTCGCCATTCTGCGCGATCAGAGCACCGCCGTGCTCGATTCGATTTCGCTTGCCGAGGGCGCCGGCTGGGAAGAGCGGCTGGGCAGCAGCAATTAAGGAGGTCTGATGGACGATCGCTTCACGCTGCGGCCGCTTGCCCGCTGGTACATGATCGCTGCGATCGCATCGCTCTTGTTTATGGTGCTGGGATGCGCCGCACTGGCGGCCCATTTGGCCGCCAATCCGGCATCGCTTCCGCTCGACCAGCGGGCGTTGTTCGAGGCGGAGCCGGGCTGGATCCTGGCCGCGTCGGGCGTCGGCTTGATCACCGGTGCCGCCGGCGGGCTGCTGCTGGTACTGCGCAAAAGGGCGGCCGAGCCGCTGATGTTGATCTCGTTCCTTGCGATGTGCGTTTGGCTGGCGGGGATGTTTGCGACGCCGGCGTTCCGCGACCTTCTACCGATCGATCGGATTGCCATTGCGCTCGTCGCGGTCGCGGTCGTGTGGACGATTTACTGGTTCGCGCGCCACTCTCGGCAGCGGGGCTGGCTCCGTTAGGCGTCAGCCGAGCAGGCTAATCCGGCCATCGGGCGACCGGTCCACCGAAGCCGCGCTCAACGCGGCCGGCTGGACAGTCTGGTGGTGAAGGACCGGTTGGATGCGGGCCAGTCCGACCAGTGGCAGGACGAGCAGGACCGCAAACGCTAGGTCGCCGAAATAATGGCGATCGACCATCAAGAACTCCCGAATTCTGTCACGCCGCGACAACGGCGCACTTGTTCTTTCGACGCTTGGACAGCGCGCAAAGTTCCGACCGTTACAGAGCCGTAACAGCGGCGCACTGGCGGTGGTTACGCTCGGCCGTTACAAAGCCGCGCCATGTCGACCTTCACGATCGATACCAGCACCAGCCGGGCCACGCCGTCGCCGGTGCCCGGCAAGCGCACCACGGCGCCGGTCATTCGCAGCCGCAAGGTCGGCGAGGCGAACGGCTTCAAGACCGAGCTGCCGATCGTGATGCTGACCGCTTACACGATGCGCATGGCGCAGCTGCTCGACCCGCATTGCGACATGCTGCTGGTCGGCGACAGCCTCGGGCAGGTCATCTACGGCCTGCCCTCGACGATCCCGGTGACGATGGAGATGATGTGCGCCCATGGTGCCGCCGTCGTTCGCGGCAGCTGGCATGCGCTCGTCGCGGTCGACATGCCGTTCGGCAGTTACGAAGGCTCACCCGAACTGGCTTTCGCGAGCGCGTCGCGAATCATGAAGGAAACCGGCTGCGCGGCGGTGAAGCTCGAAGGCGGCGAAGCCATCGCGCCGACGATCGCATTCCTCACCCGTCGCGGAATCCCGGTAATCGGCCACGTCGGACTGACGCCGCAGGCCGTCAATATTCTCGGCGGCTATGGCGCGCGCGGACGCGAGCAGCGCGAGGCCGACAAGATCCTCGCCGACGCCAAGGCAGTGGACGATGCCGGGGCCTTCTGCATCGTCGTCGAGGGCGTGATGGAGGAGATTGCCGACGCGATCACGTCCGCCGTCGCGGCGCCGGTCATCGGGATCGGCGCTTCGGCTCAGTGTGACGGCCAGGTGCTGGTGATCGACGACATGCTCGGGATGTTCGAGCGCACCCCGCGATTCGTGAAACGCTACGATGATCTCGCTTCGCGCATCGGCGAAGCGGCAAGGACCTATGCCGAGGAAGTGCGCGCGCGCAGCTTCCCGACGTCCGATCAGACCTATCGGTCGAAGGCCTAGTGCCCCTTTGCGTTTGGCGCGACAGCCGCTAGACGATGCGCCGCCAGCTTCCGTTAATCCCGGGTGGGGAAGGGGAGCGACGGCATGTGGATCCCCGACCGGTTGGATTGAGGCACTTTGTGGCGCAGCCCCCTGACATTGGTGAGACGTTCCTGCGCGAGGTCGACGAAAACCTTCGCCGCGACCAGCTGCGCGATTTCTTCAAGGCTTACGGCAATTGGCTGATTGCAGCGGTCGTGTTGTTTCTCGCCGCGAGCGGCGGCTTCATCTGGTGGAAGCAGCATCAGGTCCAGCGTTCCGAAGCGCAGGTGGAGCAGCTCGCGTCGATCTACCAGGATATCGGCTCGGGGAACGCCGCGCAGGCGCCGCAGCAGCTCGAGAAACTGTCGGACAAGGGCAGCAAGGCGGTGCGCGCCTCGGCGCTGTTCGCGCGGGCCGCGCTCGCCCTTCAACAGAGTGATTCCAAGTCGGCGACCGCGACCTACAAGTCGATCGCTGACGACAGCAGCTTGCCCAAACCGTACCGCGATGCCGCGCTCATCCGCGAAACCGCGATCGAGTTCGACCAGCTGCCGCCGCAGGACGTGATCGCGCGCCTCCAGCCGCTGACCAGGACCGGCGAGCCGTGGTTCGGAAGCGCCGGCGAAATGACCGCCTTGGCGCTCGTCAAGCAGGGCAAACGCCAGGAAGCAGGCCAGCTGTTCGCCGCGATTGCAAAGGACAGGACGGTGCCCCAGACGGTCCGCGAGCGCGCTGCGCAGCTTGCCGGAACGCTCGGCGTGGAAGCCGGCGCCGCACTTCAGACCCAGGCCCGCTAGGACCAACAATGATCAGACGGAAGACTTTGCGCACCCTATTGCTGATTGCCGCGACGCTCGTCGCCAGCGGCTGCGGCATCCTCAAGAAAGGCGACAAGACGCGCACGCCGGTGCTCGGCCAGCGCATCGCGGTGCTGACCGGCGAAAATGACGTGACGGTTGATCCCGCAACCACAGCGCTGCCGATGACCCTGCCGCAGCCGGTCGCGAACAGCGACTGGACGCAGTCCGGCGGCAGCCCGAGCAAGTCGATGGGCCAGCTCGCGCTTGGCAACGCCCTCGCCCGTGCGTTCACCGTCCAGGCCGGGCGTGGCAGCTCGCTCACCGCGCGCCTCGCAGCCGCTCCGATCGTGGCCGGCGGCCGCGTATATTTGATGGACACGCTGGGAACCGTGCGCGCATTCGACAGCCGGACGGGCGCCCAGCTGTGGGCCAGCCAGACTCCGACTGAGAAGGGCGGCGAGCGGTCGCTCTACGGCGGCGGCGTCGCCTACGACCAGGGGCGGATCTACGCCACCAACGGTCTCGGCTTTGTCGCCGCGCTCGACGAGCGCAACGGGGGAATCCTGTGGAAGGTCCGCCCGGGCGGGCCGCTCCGCGGCGCGCCGACTGTGGCCAATGATTCGGTCTATGTGATGAGCCAGGACAATCAGCTCTATTCGCTCAAGGAGAGCGACGGGTCGACCAACTGGTCGCAGGCCGCCTCGCTCGAGATCGCCGGCGTGTTCGGCTCGGCCTCGCCCGCGGTGGGCCAGGGCACCGTCGTCGCCGGTTTCTCGTCGGGCGAGCTCAACGCTTACCGCTACGAGAACGGCCGCGCGGTGTGGCAGGACGCGCTGCAGCGCACCAGCGTGCGGACCAGCGTGTCGTCGCTCAACGATATCGATGCCGATCCGGTCATCGACAGCGGGCAGGTCATCGCCGTCGGCCAGGGCGGACGGATGGTCGCGCTCGACATGCTCACCGGCCAGCGGCAGTGGGAGCTCAACCTCGCCGGGATTGCGACGCCATGGCTCGCGGGCGATTGGATCTTCGTCGTTACCGATGAGGCCAAGCTGGTCTGCGTCTATCGCCAGAACGGGCACATCCGCTGGATCACCCAGCTTCCTCAGTTCGTGAAGGCGAAGAACAAGAAGGGCGAAATCGACTATTCGGGACCGGTCCTCGCTGGAGGCCGGCTGATCCTCACCGGCAGCAACGGCGCACTGATCTTCGTCGATCCCGCGACCGGCTCGTTCCAGAGCCAGACCAGTGTCGGTGCGGGAGTCAGCCTGCCGCCCGTCGTCGCCAGTTCGACGCTCTACATCTACGACGACCGCGGACGGTTGAGCGCTTTCAGATGAGCCACTGAGCGCAGCGACGCTGGCGCGCTGCTCGCCGCCCTTCGAAGGGCGAGCGAGAGCGCGAATTTACTTCGCGCGGGCCCGCCGTCTCCGTTAGGACGCTGCCCCATGCCTCCTCCGACCGTCGCCATCGTCGGCCGACCCAACGTCGGCAAATCGACCCTGTTCAACCGGCTCGTCGGCAAGCGCCTGGCGCTGGTCGACGACCGCCCCGGCGTGACCCGCGATCGGCGCGAGGGGGAGGCGCGGCTGCTTGGGCTGGAGTTCCGGGTGATCGACACGGCCGGGTTCGAGGACGAGGACCCTGCGAGCCTGCCCGGCCGGATGCGCGCGCAAACCGAGGCCGCTGTGCGCGATTCCGACGCGGCCCTGTTCATGATCGACGCGCGCGAGGGCCTTACCCCGCTGGACGAGGAAATCGGCCGGTGGCTGCGCGCCGAATCCACGCCGGTGATCGTGGTCGCGAACAAGGCGGAGGGGAATGCGGGCGAGAGCGGCGCGCTTGACGCCTACCGTCTCGGGCTGGGCGAGCCGATCGCGGTCAGTGCCGAGCATGGGGAGGGCATCGCCGACTTGTTCCAAGCGCTGCAGCCCCTGGTCGAGCGGGAGGAGGACGAGGAGCAAGAAGCGGAAGGCGAAGGCGCGCCGCTCAAGCTCGCGATCGTCGGCCGCCCCAACGCCGGAAAATCGACGTTGGTCAACCGCATGGTCGGTGAGGAGCGGATGATCACCGGGCCCGAAGCCGGGATCACGCGCGATTCGATCAGCCTCGACTGGGAATGGGACGGCAGAGCGGTGCGGCTGGTCGACACGGCCGGCCTGCGCAAGCGCGCCAAGGTCGAGGACAAGCTCGAGCGGCTGTCGGCCGCCGATACCCGGCGCGCGATCGATTATGCCGAGGTCGTCGTGCTGCTGCTCGATGCGACCCGCGGACTCGAGGCGCAGGACCTCAAGATCGCGGCGCAGGTGATCGACGAAGGCCGGGCTTTGATCATCGCACTCAACAAGTGGGACGTCGCCGAGCAGGCCTCGTCCCTGTTCAACGGCGTCAAGGCAGCGCTCAGCGAAGGGCTCGCGCAGCTCAAGGACGTGCCGCTGCTCACCGTGTCCGGGAAGACCGGGAAGGGCGCCGACACGCTCCTCAAGGTCGCCTTTGACCTGCGCGATGCCTGGAGCCGCCGAGTGCCGACGGGCGAGCTCAACCGCTGGTTCGAGCAAGCGGTCGAGTCCAATCCGCCACCCGCGCCCAAGGGGCAGCGGATCAAGCTCCGCTACATCACCCAGGTCACCAGCCGCCCGCCGACCTTTGTCGTCTTCGGCAATCGCACCGACGAGCTTCCCGAAAGCTACCGGCGCTACTTGGTTAACGCCTTGCGGCGCGACCTCGGCCTTGGTCCGGTGCCGATCCGCCTCAACTTCCGCGGCCGCTCCAATCCGTTCGACAAGAGCCGGCGCTAAGAAGAATTTTACCCTTTGGGCCTTAACTCGCTGTGGGGTGGGACCACTTTCCGGAGGCATCCGGCGCTTGAGGAGCATGGGTTTGAGCGACGAGGCTGCAAACGTCGTCGACTGGGCGCACTTTGAGAAGAGCCGGGCGGAGCTTGGTCCGGCCTTCATCCGCATCCTCAGCTATTTCAAGGAGGATGGGGTCAAGTCGATCGCGCAGATCGAACAGGCGATGCGCGAGGAGAATACGGCTGCGCTCGTTTTCCCGGCGCACACCTTGAAGGGCGAGTCGCGCCAGCTCGGCGCCGAGCCGGTCGCCAAGATCGCCGAGCTGATCGAAACCACCGCCCGCTTCTGCGTCGAGAACGGCCGCTTTCCTGATGAGCTCGTGCCCGAGGTGGTCGAGCTGAGAAAGTTGTTCGACGAGACGGTCGCGCTGTTTGACAAGGCGACCAACCCGCTCCTGACGCGCGGCCGGCCGGCCGGTTTCGGCCGCAAGGTCGGCAATCAGGGGTTCGGCCGAATTTAACTGCGCTCGCGCGCCGTCCTGCGCTTCATCAGCTTCAGGCCCGACCAGGTCTCGTCCACGGCGCAGACCTTCACATCGACCAGGCCCATCGGCAGGCACAGCTCGCGAATGGTGTCTTCGGTGATGTCCGTCGGCACCTTCGACGCCTTCTTGGGCCAGCTGACCCAGATGAACCCGGACGGACTTAGCAGCGGCATCAGCTCGGCGAGCTTCGCTGCCAGTGCTGCGCGTTCGGTGACGAAGACATGCGCCACATCGACGGGGGCGTCGGCTGTCGCCAGCAGCTGAAGGCTGAGACCTTCGCTTCCGATCTCATCACACACGCTAGCCGGCACGGCGTCCCACCACACCCGCATGCCGTCCTTGAGCGACAGCTTCCTCGCCAGCGGCGTTCCGGAATAGCCGGAGGACAGCTCAGAACTCCGGCGTCAATTCGCTGCCCATCAGCTTGGGGAAGAAGCCCTCGTGCGCCGCGCGTAGGTCCGCCAGAAGTATCTTCACGCGATTCGGTGATGCGACATCATAGTCGCTAAGCTCAACGCGTTTCTCTGACGTCACCCGGCCCCACGGGTCGAATTTAATCTGCTGGGTTTTGAGCAAGTCTTCGAGTTCGCATGGTTTGTTCGTCGTGACGATGTACCGACCTTGTCCTTCGCCGAACCAATCCACCACGCCGTCGGACCAGTTTGTCATCAACTCCGCACCCAAGTTGCCAGCGAGCGCCATCTCCGTGACAGCGACGAGTGCACCGCCATCGCTCACATCGTGCACGGCGGTGACAAGCTTCTCACCGATCAAACGTCGAATCAAATCCCCGAAATGACGCTCATGCTGCAGATCGACGCTTGGCGGTGGTCCGTCAGCGCGCCCATGACAGACTTGGAGGTAGAGCGAACTTCCGAGTGAGTCCCGGTTCTGCGGCTCGCCCAAGCAGTAGATCTTTTCGTCAACCGCCTTGAATCCAATCGTCGCACTCTTCTCCCAATCCTCCAGCAACCCCACGCCGCCGATCGCGGGGGTCGGGAGGATGGCGAGGCTGCTGCCGTCGTCACCTTTAGTTTCGTTGTAGAGGCTGACGTTGCCGCTCACGACCGGGAAGTCGAGCGCTCGGCATGCCTCGGCGATGCCTTCGACGCAGCCCACGAACTGGCCCATGATTTCGGGCCGCTGCGGGTTGCCGAAGTTGAGGCAGTTGGTGATAGCCAGCGGCTTCGCTCCGACGGCGCAGAGGTTGCGATAGGCTTCTGCGACCGCCTGCTTCCCGCCCTCGACCGGATCGGCGTAGCAATAGCGCGGCGTGCAATCGGTGGTGATCGCCAGCGCTTTCCTCGATCCGTGCACGCGCACCACTGCCGCGTCGCCGCCCGGGCGCTGCACCGTGTCGGCGCCCACCGACTGGTCGTATTGCTCCCACACCCAGCGGCGGCTCGCGAGATTGGGCGAGGCCATCAGCTTCAAGAGGTCCGCGGCGATGTCGGTGCTTACAGGAATGTCCGTCAGCGGCTCGGGGGGCTTGGGCACCGCGTACGGCCGCTCGTACAGCGGCGCCTCGTCGGCCAGCGGTCCCAGAGGAATGTCGGCGACGGTTTCGCCGTTCCACACCAGCTCCATGCGCTCGGTGTCGGTCACTTCGCCGATCACGGCGAAGTCCAGTTCCCACTTGCGGAAGATCGCCTCCGCCTCGGCTTCGCGGCCGGGCTTCAGCACCATCAGCATGCGCTCCTGGCTCTCCGAGAGCATCATCTCGTAGGGCGTCATCCCGGTCTCGCGGACCGGCACGCGTTTCATGTCGAGCCGGATGCCGACGCCGCCCTTGCTCGCCATCTCGACCGAGGAGGAGGTGAGGCCCGCCGCGCCCATGTCCTGGATGGCGACGATCGCGTCGGACGCCATCAGCTCGAGGCAGGCTTCGATTAGCAGCTTCTCGGTGAAGGGATCGCCGACCTGGACGGTCGGGCGCTTCTCCTCGCTGTCTTCGGAGAAATCGGCGCTGGCCATGGTCGCGCCGTGGATGCCGTCGCGGCCCGTCTTGGAGCCGACGTAGACCACCGGATTCCCGATGCCGGCGGCGGCCGAGTAAAAGATCTTGTCGGTCCTGGCGACCCCGACCGTCATCGCGTTGACCAGGATGTTCCCGTCATAAGCCGCGTCGAAATTGACCTCGCCGCCGACCGTTGGGACCCCCACGCAATTGCCGTAGCCGCCGATCCCGGCAACCACGCCCGCCACCAGGTGCCGAGTCTTGGGATGGTCAGGCCGGCCGAAGCGCAGCGCGTTCAAATTGGCGATCGGCCGCGCGCCCATGGTGAACACGTCGCGCAGGATTCCGCCGACGCCCGTCGCAGCGCCCTGGTACGGCTCGATGTATGACGGGTGGTTGTGGCTCTCCATCTTGAAGATCGCCGCGTCGCCGTCGCCGATGTCGATCACGCCGGCATTCTCGCCGGGCCCGCAGATTACCCACGGCGCCTGCGTCGGCAGCTTTTTCAAATGGACCCGGGAACTCTTATACGAACAATGCTCCGACCACATGACCGAGAAGATGCCGAGCTCGAGCAGGTTCGGCTCGCGCCCGAGCGCGTGCCGGACCCGCCCATATTCCTCAGGCGAAAGTCCGTGCTCGGCGACCATTTGCGGGGTGATGAGCGGGGCTTCGAGGACGTCCATGCGCGGCCACTAAGGCGCTCGCGCGGACGTGAAAACCCCCGCGGCCCATCCCAAGACCGCGGGGGCAGCGATCAACGATTTGCGCTTAAGCCTTGCAGCTTTGCGACGGGTGGCCGGGGACGGCGATCTTGGCCGACGCGTCGGTGGCCGATCCGCTCACCTCATAGCCGCCGGCGGCGGTCATCGGCTTGCCGGCTTCGGCAGCGCTGACCGTGGTTGGCGGGCCCTTGTCAGTGTGGACGTTGGCCGTCTTGCCGTCCGACATCCAGTCGACGTGGACGACGGCATTGTCGGCGCAGCGATAGACCTTGCTGGCGGCAATCGCCGGCGGCAGCGCCACCGGCGCATTGGCGGCGATGTTGTCGTCGATATTGTCGCTGGAGCCGGCGATAATGGTGTGATTTTCCTTGTTGCAGCCGGCAAGCGCAGCGGCCGCCGCAAGGGCGAGGAGCAGAGTGGTGCGAGTCATGTCTGCCCCTTTGCGGTCCGCGCGTGAGCCGTCAAGGGCATCGTCTTGCATATTGTCGAAGTGGGACATAGCTTCTCGATTGCGATGCCGTATCAAGTTGGCAGCAGCGCGCAGCGCATTCGCATTGGGCTGACGGGGCTCGCATTTGCCTTTTTGCTCGTGCTGCTGGGCTCGATCGTCAGCCGCTCGAGCCGCGACGACACCAATGCAGCGCAAGAGGCGGCGACCAATGAGCCGAGCGAGCCGCTCGCTCAGCTCGGCGTCGCGCCCGGCGCGTCCGAAACCACCAACAACAGCGCCGCTGCCAAGAAGTGAGGCGCGCCCGCTGGGGCACTCTTTGCGCGCTTCTCTTGGCAGTACTTGCCGGGATGATCCCGCTGGCGCTGTCGAGCAGGCATCCGCAGATCGGACCCCGCCCGACCGTCCAAAAGCCTGTGCTGTTGCTGCTCACCACTCTCCCACTGATGTTCAGCGACGAATTCTCGCTCAAGGGGGGCGGCTCGCCCGCTTTGGTACGGCTGCAGAGCCGTTACCGCGTGGTTCCGATCAGCGTCACCGACGGCGCCGGCCTCGCCAGGGGCAGGTTGCTGCTGATGGCGCAGCCGCTCGCGCAGACGGCGGAGAATCTGGTTGCGCTCGATGCGTGGGTGCGCCGCGGCGGCCGCTTGCTGCTGCTCGCCGACCCGTTGCTCGAATGGCCGAGCGAGCGGCCGCTCGGCGACCCGCTGCGGCCGCCGGCGATGTTCATGGACACGGGCCTGCTCGCCCATTGGGGACTGCGGCTCGACGCGCCGGACCGGCGCAAGGCCGAACGCCGCACGATTGGCGGTTACGACGTCCTCACCGTTTCACCGGGAAGCCTCAATGGCGGCTGCGCGATCGCTTCCGACCGCCTGGTCGCCGATTGCCGGATCGGACACGGCCAAACGACGGTGGTCGCCGATGCCGATTGGCTCAACATGGATGGCTTGGGACCAGCGGCCGGACACAACCTCGACGGACTGCTCGCGGAGCTTGCCAAGCTCGAGCAGAGGTGATTCGCTAAGTCACAGACTTATCCACAGGGAGGATCACAAGAACAGGACAAGAACAAACCCGCTGCCCTTCGCTCAAAAGCCGCGGAAATCCGGTCTTGGCCATGAAATCCCACCTTCACCCATCAAAACCCATTGTATCCCGCACCTCATTGGGTTACCAACATGTCTGGAGCGCGGGGGCTAACCCTTTGATTCGAACCTGACGCGAGCGCCCGACGGCGCGCGCGGCTGATGCCTCGCGCGCGCCGAACGGGGAGTGGTTTGGACGTGGCGCTTGAACACCTGTTTCAGGGCAGCGCGCTGAACGCGGTCGATGCGAAGGGCCGCGTTTCCATTCCCGCATTCCTGCGCTCGGTGATCGAGCGCCGCGGCGATGCCCGCACCATCGTCCTTGCCAAGCACGAAGCTTTCCCCTGCCTCAGCGCCTACGATCCGGCTTACGCCGCGCTCAAGCACGCAAAGCTCGAGCGGCTGCTCGAGAAGGAAGAGACCGCTCCCGACGCGCAGCTCGAATATCAGCAGCGCAACCTCATGGCCTTCGCCGCCACTGAGGAAGTGCCTTATGACAGCTCGGGCCGGATCCTGTTTCCGCCGATGATGCGCCGGAAGGGCGAGATCGGCGAACTCGCTCTGTTCCTCGGCGCCGGCGAGACCTTCCAGATCTGGAATCCCGAACTCCTCCTGAAGGACTCGCGTATCCCCGCGGACCTCAAGGACATCGCCCGCTTCCGCCTCGAAGAGCGAGGCGCGTCATGACCAGCACCGGCTCGAACAAGGCCCCACATGTGCCGGTGCTGGTCAGTGAAGTGATCGCAGCGCTCGCGCTCCAAGGAGTCGAAACGGCGGTCGACGGCACGTTCGGAGCAGGCGGCTACACGCGCGCCATGCTCGCGGCGGGGGCGGGACGGGTGATCGGCTTCGATCGCGATCCCGACGCGATCGAGGCGGGACGATCGCTCGTCCCGGACGCCGTCGAGTCCGGGCGCCTGACGCTTATCGAAGAGCGGTTCAGCCAGATGGACCGCGCGCTTGCCGAGCGCGGCATCGGCCTGGTCGACGCGATCGCGCTCGACATCGGCGTCTCTTCGATGCAGCTCGACCGCGCGGAGCGGGGCTTCTCGTTCCAGGCCGACGGTCCGCTCGACATGCGAATGAGCCGCTCCGGCCTGACCGCTGCTGAATATCTGAATTCGGCCGAGGAGGCCGACATCGCCCGGGTCCTGCGCGTCTATGGGGAGGAGCCGCGCGCCCGGGCGATCGCCCGCGCCATCGTTGCCGCGCGGCCCGTCGAGCGCACCGCCGAACTGGCCGCGATCGTTCGCCGCGCCGCCGGTTTCCGGCCCGGGCAAAAGGCCGATCCCGCGACCCGCACCTTCCAGGCGATCCGAATTCATCTGAACGCCGAGCTCGACGAGCTCGAACAGGGGCTCGAAGCCGCGGAACGTGCGCTGAAACCCGGCGGCCGCCTTGCCGTCGTCACCTTCCACAGCCTCGAAGATCGCATCGTCAAACGCTTCTTCCGCGAGCGCAGCGGCGCGACCCCCGCCGGTTCGCGCCATCGCCCAGCGCTGGTCGATCCCGCCGAGCCGACATTCGAGCGGGTCGCCAAGCCGGTCGCGCCGTCCGAGCGCGAGCTCGCGGGAAATCCCCGCGCCCGCTCCGCGCGGCTGCGCAGCGCCGTCCGCACTTCTGCTCCACCCCGCAAGGAACGTCTGCAATGAGTAGCCGCAGCTTCCACTCCGTGTTCATGGTCGCGAGCTGCGCCACCGCAGCGCTCGGCTGCTACCTCGTATCGCTCCGCGTCGCCTCGGAACGCGCCGCGGTGGAGGGCGTCGAGACGAAGATCGTGCTCGCCCAGCGCGACCTTCGCGTCCTCCAGACCGAGATCGGCACCCGCGGGCGGCTGTCGCAGCTCGAGCGCTGGAACGCCGGTGCCTTTGCCCTGTCGGCGCCCTCGGCAGACCAGTTCCTCAAGGGCGGGTTCGAGCTGGCGCGCCTCGCCCGGCCCGATCACAAGGTCGACTTCCAGGCGCCGGTGGTGCTTGCCTCCGCCCCCGCGCCGACTGCTCGCAAACCGCTGGACCAGCCGGAGACCGACGATTCCGGTGCTCCGGCTCCGGCCGCGGCGGCGCCAAGTGCCTTGCTTCATGAGGCGAGCCTGAAAATCGAGACGCGCGAGGTCCCGGCGAGGATGGTCGTCACATTGCCCCAGACGACCTCCACATCTACGGACAAGCTGGCTACGGCGGCTAAGCCGGCACACCCAAAGTCCGTGGAGAAGCCGGGCCTCGCGGCCGCCCAGCGGACGCCGAAAAAGCTCGACGCCAAGCTTGTCTCAGCGGCGCCCAAGAAATCGGTGGATAAGCCGGCCGTTGCTGCGGCCAAGCCGGTGACAAAGCCGGTGCGGCTTGCGAAACTCGACCCGCTGGCGCCGCTGCCCGCCAGGCATTCCAAGGATTTGACCGCCGAACGATGAACGCACCGTCGCCCGCTCTCGTCGCGCCACGGCCCGAGCGGCTCCGACTGGTCGGCCAGCGCCGCCAGCTGCTCGCCGTCATGCACCAGCGATTGATGTTCGGCATGCTGGTCTATGCCGGGATTGTCGCGATCATTGCGCTGCGCATTCTCTACCTTGCCGCATTCGGCGACCATGCCGGGCGCAAGGAGGAGCTGACTGCCTTCGTCCCCGAGCGGGGCGACATCGTCGACCGCAACGGCGACCCGCTCGCCCGCACCATCGACGCCTGGACCATTGCCATTCACCCGGGCAGGGTCATTGGCGACAAGCTCGCGCTGGCGCATCGCCTCGCGGAGCTGATGCCGGAGCAGACCGAAGAGCAATATTTCGCGCTTCTGAAGTCTGCCAAGCCGTTCTTTTATCTCCGGCGTCGGGCGCCGCCCGGCTTGGTCGAGGCGGTCAATGCGATTGGCGAACCCGGCCTCGCGATCGAGCGCGAGCCCGACCGGCTCTATCCCCAAACCAGCCTTGCCGCGCATGTCATCGGCTACACGGACATCGACGGACACGGCGTCGCCGGTATGGAGCGCGCGTTCGACCAGAGCCTTTCCGATCCGGCCACTCGCGGCGAAGCTCTGACGCTGTCGATCGACAGCCGCGTCCAGCAGGCGCTCGAGCACGAGCTGCTCGATGCCATGACTCATTTCTCCGCAATTGGCGCTGCCGGTGTGGTGATGGACGTGCACACCGGCGAAGTGCTCGCGATGACCTCGCTTCCCCAGCTCAACCCCAACGCCGCCGGCGAAGGATCCGATGACGCGCGCTTCAATCGCGCGACGCTTGGCGTCTATGAGCTCGGCTCGACCTTCAAGCCGTTCACCGTCGCGATGGCGATGGACAGCGGCATCATCAAGGGCTTCGGCCAGATCTACAATTGCCCCCAGGAGCTGCATGTTTACGGCCACGTGGTTCACGACACCCACCCGTTTGGGCGCCAGTGCACCGTCGCCGAGATCATGAAGGAAAGCTCGAACATCGGTACCGCGCAGATCGCCGACCAGGTCGGCGCGGGCCGGCAGAAGTTCTTCCTCAAGAAGATGGGCTTCCTCGACCCGGTCCGGATCGAGCTCAAGGAGCGGGGGCGGACCCTGACGCCGGGCTCGCGCTGGGGGCCGTTTGAGACGATGACCGTCGGCTTCGGCCATGGAATTGCAGTGACTCCGCTGCACCTCGCAACCGGTTACGCGACCCTGTTCAACGGCGGTGTCTATCACCCCGCGACGTTGCTCAAGGTCGACGCCAGTCATCCGGTGCCGCGCGGCGTCCGTGTCTTTTCCGAAGACACGAGCTATCGGATGCGGGCGCTTCTCCGCCTCGTCGTCACCGACGGCACCGGCAGGAAGGCCGATGCGCCCGGCTACCGCGTCGGCGGAAAGACCGGGACCGCGGAAAAGCTCCTCAATGGTCATTACACCTCGACCGCTGTGGTCACGAGCTTCGCGGGTGTGTTCCCGATGGACGAGCCCCGCTATGTGATGGTCATGATGCTCGACGATCCCAAGCCGACGGCCGAAACCTACGGCTTCCACACCGCCGCCTGGAACATCGGCCCGGCGTTCGGCGTCGCCGTCAGCCGCATTGCGCCGCTTCTGGGCGTCCACCCTGACAAGAATCGCGAGCCGGACATGAGTCAGGTCCTGCCGTTCGTTCACGACACCCACTCGGGGGAATAGGGCACACCGTGCGCCTCAGCGATCTCGCGGACGTGGATTCGGATTCTGAAGTCACCGGCTTTGCGATCGACCATCGCAAGGTGGCTGCCGGAAGCGTGTTCGGCGCGTTCAGGGGCGCGCTGTTCAATGGCGAGGATTTCATTTCCAAGGCAGTCGAGCGTGGCGCGGTCGCTGTGGTCGCCCGCCCGGAAGCTTCGGCCGAGCGCGTGCCGCTGCTGGCCGATCCCGAGCCGCGCCGGCTGTTCGCCGAGCTCGCGGCGAAATTCTACGCGCCCTATCCGGACACGATCGTCGCCGTCACCGGCACCAACGGCAAGACCTCGACGGTCGAAATGACGCGCCAGATCTGGCGCATGTCAGGCCACCGTTCGGCGTCGATCGGGACACTCGGCGTCACGACCTCGGACGACCAGGTGAAGACCGGGCTTACCACGCCGGACATCGTCACCTTCCTCAGCAACATGGCCGGGCTCGACCGGATGGGCATCAGCCATGTGGCTTACGAGGCGTCGAGCCACGGGCTCGACCAGCATCGCGCGGAAGGCGCGCCCCTGGCCGCCGCCGCTTTCACCAATTTCAGCCGCGACCATCTCGACTATCACCAGACGATGGACGCCTATTTCGAAGCCAAGATGCGGCTGTTCGAGGAGCTGCTTCCGCCGGGCAAGCCGATGGTCGTGTGGGCAGATGACCCCAAGTCCGGCGAAGTGAACGAACGCTCCCGCCGCGCCGGCCACAAGGTTCTGACGGTTGGCCGGGCAGGCGATACCATTCGCCTGGTCGAGCAGTCCCCGACCGCCCTCGGCCAGACGCTGAAGCTTGAGCACGGCGGGAAGCTTAACCGTCTCGCGCTGCCGCTGATCGGCGCCTACCAGGCTTCCAACGTGCTGACCGCCGCTGGGCTGGTGCTTGCAACCGGCGGCAGCTGGGATGCGACCTTCGCCGCGATGCAGCGCGTGTCGCCGGTGCGCGGCCGGCTGGAGCGCGCGGTGATCAGCCGCGGCGGCGTCCCTGTTTACATCGACTATGCCCACACGCCCGATGCGCTGGAAGCGGCGATCGAGGCGCTGCGGCCGCACGTGGAGGGGCGGCTGATCACCGTCTTCGGGGCCGGCGGCGACCGTGACCAGGGCAAACGGCCGGAAATGGGGGCCGTTGCCATCCGTCTCTCCGACCTGGTCATCGTCACCGATGACAACCCCCGGAGCGAAGACCCCGCCCACATTCGCGCCGAGATCATGAGCGGCGCGCCTCGTGCGGCCGAGGTCCCCGGCCGCCGCGAGGCCATCGCCGAGGCGATCCGCATCGCGCGCGAAGGCGACATCGTCCTGGTCGCGGGCAAGGGCCACGAAACTGGCCAGATCATCGGCGACAAGGTGCTGCCGTTCGACGACGCCTTGGTCGCGCGGGAGTGCGCGGCGTGAGCGCTCTCTGGACGTCGGACGAAATCGCCGCGGCGACCGGCGGGACGGCGAGCGGGCGGTTCGAAGTCACCGGCGTCACCTTCGACAGCCGCGAGGTGCAGGCCGGTGACCTGTTCGTCGCTATGCCCGGCACGGTCGACGACGGCCACAAGTTCGTCGAGAGCGCCTTCGCCGCGGGGGCTGCGGGCGCCATCGTCTCCCAGCCCGTGGACGGGCCGCACGTGCTGGTCGACGATACGTTCGCCGCGCTGCAGGCGCTCGGCCGCGCGTCGCGCGAACGCAGCCACGCGACGATCGTCGGAGTCACCGGCTCCGTCGGCAAGACCAGCACCAAGGAAGCGCTCTACGCTGCGCTCGACCGTAACCGCCCGGGCAAGGTCCACCGCTCGATGAAGAGCTACAACAACCATACCGGCGTGCCGCTCAGCCTCGCGAGAATGCCGCGCGAGGCGGAGTTCGCGGTGCTCGAAATGGGCATGAACAACAAAGGCGAGATCGCCGCCTTGACGCGGCAGGTCCGCCCGCACGTCGCGCTGATCACTGCGATCGCCCCCGCCCACATCGAGAACCTTGGTTCCGAAGACGCGATCGCCGACGCCAAGGCCGAAATCTTCGAAGGGCTGGAGCATGACGGTGTCGCGGTCCTGCCCAACGACACCGCTCATCGCGACCGCCTGGTCAAAGCCGCACGCCGGCGCGCCCACCGCATCATCACCTTCGGCGGCGGCGATGCCGACGTCCATGCCGTCCACGCGGTCAGCGCCGAGGGCGGCGGCAGCCTGATCAGCGCCGCGCTGCTCGAGGCCGAGCTGACCTTCACCATCTCGCAGCGCGGCGAGCATTGGGTGTCCAACGCGCTCGCCGTGCTGGCGGCGGTCGAAGCGGTCGGCGCCGATGTCGCGCTCGCCGGGCTCGCGCTCGCCGACATGGGCGCCCTCAAGGGACGCGGGCAGCGTCACCACATCCACATAGCCGGCGGCGAGCTGCTGCTGATCGACGAGAGCTACAATGCCAATCCCGCGTCGATGGCGGCGACGCTGCGGAGCCTCGGGGCGGAGAAGGACGTCAGCCGCCGCATCGCGATCCTCGGCCCGATGCGCGAGCTCGGCCCCCACAGCGACGCGCTCCACGCCGGCCTCGCTCCCGCCGTCATGGCCGCACACGTCGACCGGCTCATCCTCATCGGCGAGGAGATGCGCCCGCTCGACGAAGCGCTCGGCGACCGCGTTCCGGTGGATCGTGTGGACAGCGTCGACGAGGCCACCGAGACCCTCCGCCGGCTCGCCCGCCCGGGCGATGCCGTGCTAGTCAAGGCAAGCAATAGCGTCGGCCTCGCGAAGCTGGTCGAGAGCATGGCAAAGGAACTCGCATGCTCTACCTGATCGCCGAGCAGCTCGGCTTTCCCGGGGTCCTCAACCTCATCCGCTACATCAGCTTCCGCGCCGGCGCGGCGAGCGCGACGGCGCTTCTGATCGGGCTGCTGCTCGGTCCGACGTTCATCAGCTGGCTGCGCGCCAAGCAGGGCAAAGGCCAGCCGATCCGCAGCGACGGCCCGCAGAGCCACCTCGCCAAGCGCGGTACGCCGACGATGGGTGGGCTGTTGATCCTGACGTCGCTGTCGATCTCGGTCCTTCTGTGGATGGACTTCCGCAACCCCTACGTCTGGGCGTGCCTGCTGGTGACCGCCGGCTTCGGGCTGATCGGGTGGCTCGACGATTATGACAAGGTCCGCAAGGCGCATCATGCCGGCCTCTCGGGCAAGACCCGGTTGCTGCTCGAATTTCTCATCGCCGGCGTAGCCACGTGGCTGATGGTCCGCTCCAGCGGCACCGCCCTGCACCTGCCGTTCGCCAAGGAGACGGTCGCCGACCTCGGCTGGTTCTACATCTTGTTCGGGGCGTTCGTGATCGTCGCCTTCGGCAATGCCGTGAACCTCACCGACGGGCTCGACGGCCTCGCGACCATGCCGGTGATCATCGCCAGCTTGGCGTTCGTGCTGTTCGCTTATCTCGTCGGCAATGCGAAGTTCGCCGCCTATCTCGGCATCCCCCACGTCCCCGGCGCCGGCGACCTGACGGTGTTGCTGATGGCGATCATCGGTGCGGGCCTGGCCTTCCTGTGGTTCAACGCACCGCCGGCCGCAGTCTTCATGGGGGATACCGGCAGCCTGGCGCTCGGCGGCGGGCTCGGCGCGGTTGCGGTCGCAACGCATCACGAGTTCGCGCTCGTGATCGTCGGCGGCATCTTCGTCGTCGAGGCGCTGTCGGTCGTGATCCAGGTCGCCGTCTACAAGCGAACCGGCAAGCGCGTCTTCCTGATGGCGCCGATCCACCACCATTTCGAGCATCTCGGCTGGTCCGAGCCGACCGTCGTGATCCGCTTCTGGATCATCAGCTTCGTGCTCGCCCTCGCCGGCCTCGCGACCCTCAAGCTCAGGTGATCACCGCGCGCGCCTTCGCCGGCAGGCATTATGCGGTTTACGGCCTTGCGCGCTCCGGACTCGCGACGGCCGAGGCGCTGATTGCGAGCGGCGCACGCGTCACGGCCTGGGACGCGAAGGATGAGGCGAGGGCGAAGGCGCCAGCCGGCGCAGCGATCGTTGACCTCGACGCCGCCGATCTCACGTTGTTCGACTCGCTCGTCGTCACCCCCGGCCTCCCGCTCAACCGCCATCCGATCGCCCAGCGGGCGCGCGATACGGGCGTCGAGATCATCGGCGACATCGAGCTGTTCGCCCGCGCCCGGCCCGAGCTTCCGCCGCACAAGGTGGTCGGCATCACCGGCACAAACGGCAAGTCCACGACCACCGCGCTGGTCCAGCACATCCTCCAGACCGCGGGCGTGCCGAGCACGATGGGCGGGAACATCGGCCTGCCCATCCTCGCCCAGGACCCGCTCCCCGAAGGCGGTGTTTATGTGCTCGAGCTGTCGAGCTACCAGATCGACCTGACGCAAAGCCTCGACTGCGACCTCGCGGTGCTGCTCAACATCACCCCCGACCACCTCGACCGGTATGAGAGTTTCGAGGCCTATCGAGATTCGAAGCTTCGGCTGTTCGAGATGTCGAGCGGTCAGCACATCGGCTCCCCTGCGAAGGCAGGGGCCCAGACCGGCGAAGCCGTTGCCGCCATCGGTGGAAAAGATGCGCTGCACGCGACTGGGCCCCTGCCTTCGCAGGAGAACTGGCGCACTCTCCAAGGCCCGCACAATGCTCAGAACGCGGCTGCCGCTCGACTGGTCTGCGAGGAACTTGGAGTGGACGAGAACGCGGTTGAACAGGGCCTGCGCACCTACCCCGGCCTGCCGCACCGCATGGAGCGCATCCGCGAGAAGGACGGCGTCGCCTTCGTCAACGACAGCAAGGCGACCAACCCCGCGTCAACCGCGCCGGCGCTTGCCGCGTTCGATCGCATCCGCTGGATTTGCGGCGGGCAGGCGAAGACCGACAATCTCGACGAATGCGCGCCGCACTTCGGCCATGTGCGAAAGGCCTATACTATTGGCGAAGCGGGCGAATTGTTCGCTTCGCTCTTGTCGCCGCACATGCCTGTGTCAAAGTGCGGGACGCTGGAGCGCGCGGTGGGGGAGGCTGCGGCGGAGTCCGAAAGCGGGGACACGGTGCTGCTGTCGCCGGCCTGCGCGAGCTTCGACCAGTTCCGCGATTTCGAGCAGCGGGGCGACCAGTTCCGCGAGCTAGTGGGGGCATTATGATCAAGACCATCTCGGGCCAGATCAAGGCCAAGGCCGCGCTGATCGACCCCGAGCGCTACGGCCGCTCCGACACCAGCGCGATCGGCCGCTGGTTCTGGGAGATCGACAAGGTCCTGCTGCTGCTGGTCACGGTGCTGATCGCTATCGGTTTGATCGCCGTCGCCGCGGCATCTCCTGCCGCAGGTCAGCGCTATTCCGGCGGCACGGTCCACTTTTCGGAGCTTTATTATTTCTGGCGTCAGCTCGCCTGGATCGCGCTCGGCGTGCCGGTGATCATCGCCATCTCGATGATGCCCAAGGAAAGAGCGCGGCGCATTTCGCTGTTCGGCGCCGGCTTCTTCTTCGTCCTGCTGATCTTCGTGCCGATCCTCGGCCCCGAGCATAATGGTGCGCGGCGGTGGATCGAGTTCGGCGTCGGCCAGGTCCAGCCGTCGGAATTCCTCAAGCCATTTTTCGTCGTCTCGCTCGCCTGGCTGCTGAGCCTGAAGGAGGGCGACAAATCGCTCCCGGTCTATCCAATTTCGGCGGCGGTCACCGGGACCATTGCCTTCCTGCTGATGAAGCAGCCCGACTTCGGCAGCACGATCATTTTCTGCTCGGTGTGGGTCGCGATGCTCGCGCTGGCCGGGGTTAGCCTGCGCACGCTCGGAATTCTCGCCGCGGGTGCGGTGGTCGGCGTCGTCCTCGCTTATTTCTTCTACCCTGTCGCAACCACTCGCATCGACGAGTTCCTGTTCGGCACCGGCGACAATTTCCAAGTCGAGAACGCGCTTCGGACGATCACCGCCGGCGGGCTGTTCGGCATGGGGCCCGGCGGCGGCACCCGCAAGTTCGGCCTGCCCGAGCCGCACACCGATTACATCTTCTCGGTCATCGGCGAGGAGTTCGGCCTCATCGCCTGCCTCGCCATCGCCTTGCTCTATCTCGGCATCGTCGCCCGAGTGATGATCAAATTGCTCGACGAGGATCACAGCTTTTCGATCCTCGCCGCGGCCGGCCTCGCGATCGAGTTCGGGCTGCAGGCGCTGATCAACATGATGGTCAACGTCCAGCTCGCCCCGTCCAAGGGCATGACCCTGCCGTTCATCAGCTATGGCGGAAGCTCGATGCTCGCCCTGTCGATCGCGATGGGCTTGCTGCTCGCTTTCACGCGCCGCAATCCGTATCTGACCCGCTCGCCCTATGTCGTGAAGTGGAGCGGGGAGAGCCTGACCGCATGAATTTCGTGCTCGCCGCCGGTGGCACTGGTGGCCACATGATTCCGGCGCATGCGCTGGCCGCGGAGCTGAAAGGCCGCGGCCACGGCGTCCTGCTGATCACCGACGAGCGCGGCGCGCGCTTCCCCGGGCTGTTCGAGAACGTCCCGGTGCACAACATTCCTGCCGGCAGATTGGGCGGCGGGCCGGTTGGCTGGCTGAAGGCGGCTGGATCGGTGGTGAAGGGCAGGGGCCAGGCCAAGCGCCTCTACCGCGACCACCGGCCCGATGCGGTGGTTGGGTTCGGCGGCTATCCCGCTTTTCCCTCGCTGCTCGCGGCAAGCGCGATGCGCATCCCGACCGTGCTGCATGAGCAGAATGCGGTGATCGTCCGGGTCAACCGGCTGCTTGCCGGCGACGCCGAGGCGATGGGCGTTGCCTATGACTAGATTG
>JBJMVJ010000106.1:0-33009 GCA_045810685.1 Sphingomonas sp. | reverse complement strand
GGCGCCAATGACGTCACCAACCCTGCGGCCAAGAACGACAAGACTTCGCCGATCTACGGCATGCCGGTGCTGGACGTGGAGAAAGCGCGCACCGTGCTGTTCGTGAAGCGCTCGATGGGGGGCGTCGGCTACGCCGGCATCGACAATGAATTGTTCTACCGCGACAATACCATGATGCTTCTCGGCGACGCCAAGAAGATGACCGAAGAAATCGTAAAAGCACTCGGTTGAACCACTCGTCGCAAAAGCGATTCGCGTTGCGGTAAATCGCTCGTTCAAGGCTTGTCGCCGTCTCTAACTTGGCGGAAATGGTCGCGCGGCTGTGAGGGGCGCGAGAAGGGGATTTAAGTGCGTAAGCTCGGGATCATCGGCGGGATGACCTGGTCGTCCACCGCGCTCTATTACGACCAAATCAACCGGGACATCTCCCGACGGCTCGGCGGGCTCCACAGCGGCCGAATCGCGATCGAGAGCCTCGAATTCGCGGACATCGCGGCCAAGGAGTTCGCCGGCGATTGGGACGGGATCGGTCAAGACCTGTTGAACGCGGCTCAGAACCTCGAGACCGGAGGCGCCGAGGCGATCGTCATCGCCTGCAACACGGTGCACAAGAGCTGCGGCCCTGTCGAAGCGAGCCTCCGTATCCCCTTGTTTCATATCGCCGACGCGACAGCGGAGCGGCTGGTTGCAGACGGTCGCAAGCGGGTTGCGCTGCTCGGCACGCGCTTCACCATGACCGAGCCGTTCTTCCGCAGCCGGTTGGAGGATCGCGGGATCACGCTGTCTCCGATCGAGCAGGGGTGGATCGCCGAGGTCGACCGGATCATCTTCGAGGAGCTCGCCGCGGGGCGGGTGGTCCGCGACAGCCAGCGCAAGCTGAAGACGCTGATTACCGAGCTTGCCAAGCAGCGCGTCGATGCAGTCGTGCTCGGATGCACCGAGTTGGTGCTTGCGGTCGACGTGCGTGCCAACGTCCTGCCGGTGTACGATACGACCGAGATTCACTCCCGCGCCTGCGTCGACTGGATGATTGCCGAGGAGGAACAGGCGCGGGCGGCGGCGTGACCCCTCGCGCGGGCCGCGGCTAGCGCTTATCTCGGCCGTGTGAGCAAGGCCGACCGTCCCGACCATCCCCGAGCCGCCGAGCGCTTCAACGAAGAGCAGGCGACCTATGCCGTGCGCGGCGAGGGGGCGCCGGACCTCGAGGCGGGCGTCGCGGCGATCCGCGAGGTGCTGAAGACGCTGCCCGCCCGGCCGGGCGTCTACCGCATGCAGGACGCCCGGGGCGACGTGCTGTACGTCGGCAAAGCGCGGACACTGAAAAGCCGGGTCACCAACTACACCCAGGTCGCGCGGCTGCCGAAGCGGCTCCAGCGGATGGTCTCGCAGACGCGGTCGATGACCATTGTCACCACGCGGACAGAGGCCGAGGCGCTGCTGCTCGAGGCGCAGCTGATCAAGCGCTTCCGGCCGCCCTACAACGTGCTTTTGAGGGACGACAAAAGCTTCCCCTTCATCCTCCTGCGCGAGGACCATGGCTTTCCGCGGATCCAGAAGCACCGCGGCGCGCGGCGGATCAAAGGCCAATATTACGGCCCATTCGCGAGCGCTGGATCGGTCACGCGAACGCTTAACGCGCTGCAGAAGTTGTTCCTCCTAAGAAGCTGTTCGGACAGCTTTTTTGCGAACCGCTCCCGACCTTGCCTGCTCTACCAGATCAAGCGCTGCTCGGCGCCGTGCGTCGGGCGGATCAGCGATCAGGATTATGCCGAGCTGGTCGAGGAGGCGAAGGAGTTCCTGGCGGGCAAATCGACCGGCGTGCAGGGCCGGCTGTCGCGGCTGATGGCCGAGGCCGCCGAGCATCAGGATTATGAGCTGGCCGCGGTGTATCGCGACCGGCTGCGCGCTTTGACCTACATCCAGGGCAGCCAGACCGTTCACGCCGAAGGCCTCGGCGACGCCGACGTGTTTGCGCTCGCGTGCAAGGCCGGGACCGTGTCCATCCAAGCCTTTTTCATCCGTGGCGGGCAGAATTGGGGTCACCGGGCGTTCTTCCCCGCGCATACCAATGACGTTCCGGAAGCCGATGTCCTGTCCAGCTTTTTGGTTCAATTCTACGAGGACATGCCGGCGCCGCGGCGGATCCTGGTCGACCGCGAGGTCACCGACCGCGAATTGCTCGAGGAGGCTTTGTCCGCGCGGGCCGAGCGCAAGGTGAGGATCGAACAGCCGCAGCGCGGCGCCCGCCGCAGGCTCCTCGAACAGGCCACGCGTAACGCCGAGGAAGCGCTTGACCGCCACCTCGCCGAGACGACTACCCAGGGCAAGATCCTGCGCGAGCTCGCCGACACCTTCGAACTCGCGGATATTCCCAAGCGCATCGAGGTCTATGACAACAGCCACATCATGGGCACCAATGCCACCGGCGCGATGATCGTCGCCGGACCTGAGGGCTTTCGCAAGAACAACTACCGCAAATTCAACATCAAGCGGCCGGAGACCCAGCCCGGCGACGATTTCGCGATGATGCGCGAGGTGCTCGCGCGCCGGTTCGCCCGGCTGGAGAAGGAAGACCCCGACCGGCAGAGCGGTGAGTGGCCGGACCTCCTGCTGATTGACGGCGGCAAGGGCCAGCTGTCGGCGGTGTGCGAGGTGATGGAAGAGATGGGGGTGCACGATGTGCCGGTGGTCGCCGTCTCGAAAGGCCCCGACCGGAACGCCGGGCGAGAGACCTTCCATCTTCCTGGCGGGCGCGAGATCACCTTGCCGCCAAACTCAGCATTGTTGTTCTATCTCCAGCGTTTGCGCGATGAAGCTCACAGGTTCGCGATCGGCACGCATCGCGCGAAGCGGGCCAAGAGCCTGACGACGTCGACCCTCGACGAGGTCCCCGGCATCGGTCCCAACCGCAAACGCGCTCTGCTGATGCATTTCGGGACGGCGCGTGCAGTCAAGGGCGCCGCGCTCGACGATCTCGAGAAAGCGCCGGGGATCAGCAAGGCGATGGCGCGCCAGCTGTACGATTATTTCCATCCGCGCGGATGAGGAGCGAGACACAGGCAATCGTCTGCGCGCTGCGCAGCCACGGCGAGCATGGCGCGATCGTGCGGCTGATGACCCCGGACCAGGGATTGGTTGCCGCTTATGTCCGCGGCGCGCGAGGGCGGCGGATGCGGCCGGTGCTGATGGCCGGTAATGTCGTCCAGGCGCAGTTGGCGGCGCGGACGGAGACGCAGCTCCCCCAAGCGGTGATCGAGCTGGTCCACAGCCGTGGCCCGCTGCTGTCGGAGCCGCTTCCCGCAGCTGCGATCGAATGGGCAACGGTGCTCACGGCCACCGCTTTGCCCGAGGTCCAGCCTTATCCGCGGCTGTACCAGGCGCTCGACGGCCTGCTCGATGCCATTGAAGCGGCGCCCTCGGCGAGCGGCTGGGGAGCGGCACTGGTCCGCTACGAGCTGCTGTTGCTCGCGGAACTCGGGTTCGGGCTCGACCTCGACCGCTGCGCCGTCACCGGCAGCAATGACGATTTGGTCGCGGTCAGCCCCAAATCCGGCCGGGCCGTGAGCGCCGCCGAGGCCGAGCCTTATGCCGGCAAGCTGCTCGCGCTCCCTCGCTTCGTCCGCTCAGGCGGCCAGGCGGCGTGGCCGGAAATTGCGCAAGGCCTCGACCTCACCGGTCACTTCCTCCTGCGCGATGTCCTGACCGATCGCTCACAGCCGATCGCAGAGGCACGCGCGCGGCTTGTTGAACGGTTGCGCCGCGCCGGTGGACTCGCCTAGGCTTCGCCGGTGACGATCGACGCGCTCTCCATGCTCTTCCCCAACGTTGCGGTCAGCCGCGGGATCGCAGTGCGTGTGGCGGTCAGCTTCCTGGCCGAGCAGTCCGACCCCTCGAGCAATCGGTGGTTCTGGTCCTACCATGTGCGCATCGAGAATGGCGGCGACGTCGCGGTCCAGCTGCTGTCGCGCAGCTGGACGATCGTCGATGGTCGCGGCACCGTCCACGAAGTCGTGGGCGAGGGTGTGGTTGGCGAAATGCCGCTGATCGCACCTGGCGCGAGCTTCGACTATGTCTCCGGCTGCCCGCTCGACACGGAGAGTGGGGCGATGAGCGGCAGCTATCGCATGGTCGATGAGGACGGCACCGCATTCGACGTCGAGATTCCGCGGTTCCAGCTGCTCAGCGCCTGAGGGTGCATTCGGCCCGCCGAACCGTCGTGCTGTCCGCGAACAGCGACTGGAACATCGCCAACTTCCGCCCGGGCTTGATCCGCGCCCTCGCCCAAGCCGGTTATGAACCGGTCGTCATCGCTCCGCAGGACCCGGCCGCCGATGCTCGCATGCGGGCACTGGGGGTCGAGCGCATTGCGGTTCGGATCGAGCGATCGGGGCTCAATCCCTGGGCCGATTCGCGCTTGCTCCGCGATTACCGCCGGCACCTCAAGCGGCTCCGTCCGGCGGCCTATCTGGGCTATACAATTAAGCCGAACATCTACGGCTCGTTCGCCGCCGGCTCGCTTGGCATTCCCGCCTTGCCGAACGTCAGCGGCCTCGGCACTGCCTTCATCCGCCGAGGGCCGCTGCAGCGCCTCGTGACTGCGCTCTATCGGATCGGCTTCCGCCGGGCACCCGTGGTCTTCTTTCAGAACCACGAAGACCGTCAGCTGTTTGTCGAGCGGCGCATCGTCCGCCCCGATCAAGCGCGTGTGCTTCCCGGATCGGGGGTGGACCTCGAGCGGTTTGCTCCTGCACCGCCGCCGGAGGGACCACCAGTCTTCCTGTTCATCGGCCGTCTGCTGCGCGACAAGGGCGTGGTTGAATATGTCGAGGCCGCACGCGCTCTTCGCAAGGACTTGCCGGGCGCGCGCTTCCAGCTGCTGGGAGGGCTCGACGAGGGCAATCGCAGCGCCGTTCGGCAGTCCGAACTCGACGCGTGGATCAACAAGGGCGCGGTCGAACATCTCGGCACGACCGACGACGTGCGGCCGTTCATCGCTGCGTCGACCGCGGTCGTCCTGCCTTCCTATCGAGAGGGGCTGCCGCGCTCCCTGCTGGAAGCGGCGGCGATGACACGGCCGCTGATCGCCGCGGATGTGCCAGGGTGCCGCGATGTCGTCGAGGATGGGGTCAACGGCTATCTTTGTGCGGTTCGCGATCCGACCTCACTTGCCGAGGCGATGCGGCGGCTCGCGCAATTGCCTCGAGCGGAGCGGCTTGCCATGGGGGACGCGGCGCGGTGCAAGGTTCAGGAGCGGTTTAGTGAGGCGCTCGTAGTGCGCGCCTATCTTGATGTCCTTGCCGAACTGGGCGGCGGCGACCTGAGGGCTTGATGTTCAATTTCACTCCTCGACGCGACGATGGGCCCGCCGGTGCGCGGGGCTATCGCGCATATGCCGTTGGGGACATCCATGGCCGTCTCGACCTGCTCGAGCATTTGCTCGCCAGAATCCATGCGGACCTGCAGCGCCGGCCGTCGCGCAAGAACCTGCTGGTGTTCGTCGGCGACTTGATCGACCGTGGGCCCAGCTCCGCCCAGGTCGTCGAGCGGCTGCGGACCTACAGGCGCGACGGGGTGCAGCCTGTGTTCCTGCTCGGCAATCACGAGGAAGTGCTGCTGCGGATTCTTGGCGGCGATGAGTCGCTGATCGACAGCTGGCTCCAGTTCGGCGGCATGCAATGCCTGCAAAGCTATGGCGTTAGCGCGGCTAAACTCCGCGGCCGTTCGGCCGGGGAGATACTCCAGATCGTCCGCGACGCCGTGCCGCAGAACCACGTCGAGTTCCTCGAGACTTTCATCGATAGCTGCCGCTTCGGCGATTATCTGTTCGTCCACGCCGGCATTCGGCCTGGAGTCGAGCTCGAGCAGCAGAGCCAGTCCGACCTCCGCTGGATCCGCGAGCCGTTCCTCTACGACGAAACCGACCATGGCTTCATCGTCGTTCACGGCCACACCATTGGAGACGAGGTTGACGAGCGGGCCAACCGGATCGGGATTGACACCGGGGCTTACCGTTCGGGCGTCCTTACCGCGCTGGCGATCGAAGATCATGAGCGCTGGCTCATCGATACGCGTGCACTGTCTCGGGACGGAACCGACACAATCGATTGATTTGACCCGATGGGGAGAATAGGCGTTATGGCTCTGATTTCGTCGGCTTTGGTTACGCCTTAATGCGAGGAGCGTTCGTGTTGCTTGGTCATGCGCCTCGTCGCCTGTTGGGCATATTCTCTGTGCTCGGGCTGTTTCTGCTCGCTTCCTGCGCCGATACGCGGGGCGGCTCGATCCCGTACGACAGGCCTCTTGCGGCGCCGGACGAGATCACCTTCCAGACCCTCGGGTCCGACTACAAGATCGCGCCGATGGACAAGCTCGCCATCAAGGTCTTCAAAATGGAGGACCTGTCCGGCGATTATGACGTCGATCTTGCCGGCAACATCTCGCTGCCGCTGATCGGCGAGGTGAGGGCGGTCAACCTCTCCACGGCGCAGCTGCACGACCAGCTCGCGCAGAAGCTCGGCGAGAAATATCTCGAGCACCCCGACGTCAGCGTCGCGATCAAGGACTCCAAGGCCCACGTCGTGACGGTCGACGGGGCAGTGAAGGAGGGCGGCTCATTCTCGGTCGGCGGTCCCACGAGCCTCATCCGCGCGATCGCCATGGCACGGGGAACCACCGAGGACGCCAATCCGCGCCGGGTCGCGGTGTTCCGCCAGATTGGCGGCCAGCGCCAGGCGGCGGCGTTCGACCTCACCGCCATCCGTCGCGGCGAGGCGTCCGATCCGCAAATCTATCCGGGGGATATCATCGTGGTCGATGGATCGTCGGTGAAGGCGGCGCAAAAGCAGATCCTCCAGAGCATTCCGCTGCTGGCCATCTTCGGACCGCTTGGACTGTAGCGGTGGTCGACGAAACGAACGGAGCGCGCGGGTGAACACCAACATCGCGGTCAGAAACGAAGGCCAGTGGCCGATCAGTCCCTACGCGCCCGCCGATACGACGCTTGGGCGTGGCCAACGCTCCTACTCAGCCGTCAACATCCTCGACTTCCAGACGCTGATGCGCATCCTGCTGCACTGGCGGTGGCTGGTGCTCGGCGCCGTCGCGGTTGGAATGGTTGGCGCCATCCTCGCGTCGCTGCTGACAACGCCCGTTTACCGCGCCGGCGTGACACTCGAGGCGAACCCCCCGACCGTCGCGATCAGCGATGAACAGTCGCGCCAGCAGGACCTTCAGGCCACCGACAACAACGATTTCATTGCAACGCAGATCGGACTGCTTGGAAGCCGGGCGGTCGCCGAGCGTACCGCGCAAGAACTCAACCTCGCCAACAATCCCGACATCGTCCCGCAGGAGGGCGACGCGTCGCAGCGGCTGCGCACGGCCGCGAACATCGTGCAGGGCGGACTTAAGATCACCGCGCCGGAGGAGGGGCAGCTGATCAGGTTCAGCTTTGATTCGACGTCTCCTCAGCTCGCCGCGCTGGTCGCCAACGGCACCGCTGACAGCTTCATCAACACGACGTTGCAGCGCCGCTATGAATCCTCGGCCTACGCGCGCAATTTCCTCGAGCGGCAAATCAACAAGACCCGCGGCGACCTTGAGAAGTCGGAACGGGCGGTTGTCGCTTATGCCCAGCAGCAGGGCATCATTGCGACCGGCGGCTCGAGCGACGGCAAGCAGTCGGGCTCGAGCGACACCAACTCGCTTCAAGGCGAATCGCTCGTCGCTCTCAATACCGCGCTCGCGGCAGCGACTGCGCGGCGGGTTGGAGCGGAGGGCGCTTACCGTGAGGCGCTTGCGACGGGGCCGACCAGCGAAATCAACAACACCGTCATGCCGCTTCGCCAGGAGCTCGCGAAGCTCGAGAGCGACTATCAACAGAAGCGCACGTTCATGAAACCCGACCATCCCGAGATGGTCAGCCTGCAGTCACAGATGGATGAGCTCAAGCGCCAGATCGCCGGGCAGGTTTCGACCGCTTCGACTGGGCGCCTGAACGGACTTCTTGCCGACTATAAGGCTGCGCTGTCGACGGAGCAGGCACTGCAGGCGCGCGTATCGCAGCTCAAAGGCGATGTGCTCAACCTGCGCGGCCGGAGCATCCAGTATACGATCCTGCAACGTGAGGTGGACACCAACCGCAGTCTCTACGACGCGCTGCTTCAGCGCTACAAGCAGATCGGCGTCGCTGGGGGCGTCGGCATTGCGCCGGTTTCGATCGTGGACCGGGCGCAGGTGCCGGGCGCGCCGTTCAAGCCGAACCTGTTCCTCAACCTTCTGGTGGGCCTCGGTCTCGGTCTCGTTGCCGGTGTGGGGAGCGCGGTCGGGCTCGAATTCCTCAACGACACCGTCAAGAGCCGCGAGGATGTGCGCCGCAAGCTCGCGCTGCCGTGCCTCGGCACCGTTCCGAAAACGCCGGCACGGGATTCCTTCGTCGAGGATCTCAAGAACCCGACGTCGATGATCTCGGAAGCCTATTCAGCGATCGTCGCGGCGCTTCGCTTCAGCACCGACGAGGGCATGCCCAAAGTGCTGGTCGTGACCAGCACGCGGTCCGGCGAGGGCAAGTCCTCCTCGGCCTTGGCGATCGCCCAGAATTTCGCCCGCCGCGAGCGCCGCGTGCTGCTGATCGACAGCGACCTTCGCAAGCCGGCGTTCAAGGCGGCCAGCGACCGAACGGGTCTCAGCAAGCTGCTTACCACCGACGATCGTCTGGACGAGCATGTGGTCGAAACCCAGCACCAAAACCTATGGTTGCTGCCGAGCGGCCCGTTGCCGCCGAACCCAGCGGACCTTCTGTCCACCGGGCGCATCCGCAAGATCGTCGCCGAAGCCAAGGAAGCGTTCGACCTCGTCGTAATCGACGGGCCGCCGACGCTTGGCTTGGCCGATGCGCCGCTGCTCGCGGCAGCCGCAGGGTCGGCCTTGTTCGTGGTTGAAAGCGGCAAGACCCGGACGCGCGCCGCGATCGAGGCGCTCAACCGGCTGGAAGCGACCGGAGCGCGGATCCTCGGCGCCACGCTCACCAAATCGGAGGAAGGCCGCGCCGGCTACGGACGCGCCGGCTATGGCTATGGTTACGGCTACGGCTACGGTTATGGCGCCAAGGGCAGGGTGAAAAATACCGAGATCCTGATGATCCCTCGGGTCGAGGAAGACAGCGGCGAGGAGCAGCCGGCGGAGTCCGAAGCCTGACGATCAGGGCCGGAGCATACGGCTGATGATCGCTAGGGGGATCATCGCCGTGCTTGCTGCGCTTTTGATCGCAACGCAGGTTGTCAGAAACGCGGCGGTCAACGCGTTCGCCGAAACCAGCCCCGCCGAAGCAGCCCGGGTGTGGAGCGGGCACCCCGCGAGCGAGATCGGCCTTGCGATGACGGAAATCGCGCGCGCGGCACGAGCGCGGCGAGCCGTGCCTCCCACTGCCTTTGCAATGGTGGACGATGCCGCACGCAAGGATCCGCTCGCGCCCGAACCGTTTCTTGTGCGCGGGGTGCAGGCCCAGCTGGCCGGCGACGAACTCACCGCTGAGCGGGCGTTCGAAGCAGCCCAATGGCGCGATCCGCGCTCGCTGCCCTCGGCCTACTTTCTCGCCGACCGTTATTTTCGAAGCGGCGACGTGGCCCGCGGCCTTCGCGAAGTCGCGGCGCTGGCGCGTCTGTCGCCCGACGGCGGAGCGGCGGCAAGCCCGTATCTTGCGCAATATGCGATCAATCCAGCCAACTGGCCGGCGTTGCGTGTGCTGTTTGCCGACAATCCGCCCCTCGGTCCTGCGGTACGGGCCGTGCTCGCTTCGAATATTGCCACGGTACCGGCCATGCTTGCGCTTACCAACGTGCGGGACAAATACGGTCAGGATCAATGGCTTGCACCGCTGCTCCAGACACTGATCAAGGCCGACGAATATGCGAAGGCGCGAGCGATCTGGGCCCAGGCGGTTGGGCTTCCAGCCGCTTCCGGCGAGCTGCTCCACGATGCATCCTTTAGCGACAGGACAGCGCCGGCGCCGTTCAACTGGCAGCTGACCAGCTCGACCGTGGGTCTTGCCGAGCGCCAGCGCGGCGCCCGGCTGCACATCCTGTTCTATGGCCAGGAGGACGGGACCCTGGCGAGCCAGTTGCTGCTGCTTCAGCCGGGCAGATATCGTCTTTCGATGCAGCTGCTCGGGGATCCGGCGCGTGCGCACGCGCTGACCTGGTCCTTGTGGTGCGACAAGGCCGCCGAGCCGGCGGGTTCCGTGACCCTGGATGCTGCCGCAGCGCGCGGGTGGCAGTTCGAGGTGCCGGCCGGTTGCGCGGCGCAGTGGCTCAAGCTCTCGGGGACATCGGCCGACGTGCCGCAGCAGAGCGACGTCTCGGTCGCAGGGCTTCGGCTCGAGAGGGAGACTCCCGGTGCCTAGCGCAGCAAGGAGCTCGGTCGCCCCGCTCTATCTGTTCGCGTGTCTGGTGCTCGGCGGAAGCACGCAGGGCATTTGGCAGAACATGCTCCTGCAGCTTGGCGGGCTGGCCATGATTGCGGCGGCGGCGGTAACGCCCGCCGACGAGCGTTTGGCGCGCCCTGCGAAGCTGCTGCTGATGCTGGCCGCCGCCGCGATCGTGCTGGTTTCGCTGCAACAAATTCCGGGTGGGGCTGCGTTGTGGGCGCACGGTCCCCGCGCCCGTATCCTCGGCGACTATGCCTTGCTTGGCGGCGGCATACCGCCCCTCGCGCTTTCGCTCGCCCCCTATGACTCGCTCAACAGTTTGTTCGGCATCATTCCGCCGCTGGCGATGTTCTGCGCAATCGTGAGCTTGGGCGCCTATCGTGCGAGCTGGCTTGCGGCGGCGCTGCTCGCAGGAGCGATAGCGGGCGTCATGCTGGGCGCGCTGCAGGTCGCGTCACAGGGAACAAGTTCGAGTTGGTATCTCTATCCCGAGACGAACATGGGGGCCGGCGTCGGCCTTTTCGCCAATGCCAATCACATGGCCGACCTGTTGGTAATCACGTTGCCGTTCGTCGCGGCGATTGTTGCCGCGGGAAAGAGCCGCAACCTCCAGCGCTATTCGGCGGTGCTCGCGATCTGCTCCGCCGCCGCGCTGCTCATCATCGTTGGCATTGCGCTGAATGGATCGCTCGCCGGCTACGCCCTCGCCGTTCCGGTGATCGCGGGAAGTGCGCTGATCGTGCTCCCGCCGACCAGCCGCTACCGGCCGTGGGTCGCGATTGTTGCCGCGCTCGCCGTTGTCGCTTCGCTTGGCCTGCTGGCGAGCAGTGCCATCGGGAGCAGCAAGATCGGGCACGATGCGAGCAGCTCGGTCCAATCGCGCCAGGAAATCCTTGCCACCACGGCAAGGGCCATGAACGATTTTATGCCGCTGGGATCTGGCCCTGGATCCTTCGTCAAAGTCTATCGGCTGTACGAGACTCCGGACCGCGTGACGAACGAATATGTCATCCATGCGCACAATGATTACGCCGAGCTGACGC
Organism: Sphingomonas sp.; assembly: GCA_045810685.1. Lineage (GTDB taxonomy): Bacteria > Pseudomonadota > Alphaproteobacteria > Sphingomonadales > Sphingomonadaceae > Sphingomicrobium. Next base: position 21,543 of record JBJMVJ010000106.1, on the reverse strand, counting down.
TCGAGCTTGGAGTGCCCGGCGTAATCCTCATGCTGCTGTTCCTCGCCTGGTGGGTGGCCTTGGTCAGGGCCGCCTGGCGAACAGGAGGAGGGGGGGCGTTCGCTCGGGCGGCGTCGATCGCTTCTGCCGCGATCCTGCTCCACAGCCTCGTCGATTTCCCGCTTCGGACCGCCGCGATCAGCGCCTGTTTCGCCATGTGCCTCGCGCTGCTCGCCGACCGCCGCGCGCCGCCGCAGCGGCAGGACGCGAACGAGCTTCGGCCGACGCGCCATCTCGCCTTCACCTGACTGCGCAGGCATGTTGCGGAGCTTGTGGAAGGCCGTGGTTGCGGCGATGACCTCCTGGCATCAGGGCAAGCTCTTCATCGAGCATTCGCTGACAATCAGCCATGATTCGCTTCACATTATCGTCGGTGTGCTCCTGTGGCTGGTATTTGGCCTGCTGCTCCGGCGGCCGCTGACGGTGGGGCGTCCGTGGCTGTGCCTGTTCGCGGTCATTCTGTGGAACGAGACGGTCGACTTGTGGATCGAGCAATGGCCCGATCCAGGCCAGCAATATGGCGAGGGCGCCAAGGATCTCCTGCTGACCATGGCGGTCCCGACGATCATCATGGTCGCCGCGCGGATGCGTCCTGATCTGTTCCGCGGCTCGGGGCGAACGAGAAGGCGTTAGCGCTGGGGGTCCGGCATTCCCTTGGCCTGGCGCAACAGCTCCGAAAGCTTGTAGCCTAGACCCGGAAGCAGGAGGAACTGCGTCCAGTGAATGGCCAGAGTGCCCCAGCGGACCTCGGTCGGTTCGCGCGGCTTGGCTGTCACTTGCCGGTATGCCGCCTGCGTCAGCCGGCGCGTGCCGCGATCGGCGCGAAGCTCATCTCTCAGGCGCGGCGCGGCTTCCAGCGTATTGAAGAGCGAGTCGGCCAGCAGCAGCGCCTGGCCCGCCGCCCGACCCGCGCCGAGGTCCTGAGAGGCTCCATACAGCGCACCGATGTCGTCAGCGCTCCGACCAACGAGAAGACCGGCAAAATCGGAGATCCACTTGAGACGGAACCAGGCGCTCGATGCCCCATGGACGGCGAGATAGGCGAACAGCTCCTCGTCGGCGAGCGTGGGGAGCGCGATGCCGTCGCCGACACTGACCTTCTGGCAGGATGAGTGGACGTCGATGCCGGGGATGAGCTGGCGGTTGTCGGACGTGCGGGTGTGGAGGTCGATCTGCAGCTGGGGCGAGCGCTTCGCCCAGATGGATTCCTTCCAACCACCGTGCCAGCGGCAGAGCGAATCGTTGTCGGCGGCATCGGGCGTGGTGGGCTGGAAGCCGGTTTGGCGAAGCAGGTCGGCGGCGCTAGCGAGATCTGCAGGATCGATGAGCAGGTCAATGTCGATCGCGGCCTTGAGCGAAGCCTTGCCGTAGGCGAGGGCGCCTGCGGTCAGGCCCTTGAGGAACAGCAACGGAATGCCGCGATCGGCAAACCGGTCAAGCAATTCGCGGGACGCGGCCGCGGCGATGAGGTTCTGCGCAGCGATCTCTGCGGCGGCCGCTGACAAGGCGAGCCGAACCTCCGCCGGGATCCGCTCGCTGGTCGACAGGCTGTTCCACGCTAGCCCCTCGATCCGGTGAAAGCGGACCAGCTGCAGGAAACCTGCCCAGTCGACCTGCGGCGTCTGCATCGCGCTCTGCGGCCGGTCGGCAAAGTTGCGCTCGCAGCACGCGAGCGCGAGCCTGAACTCCGCTGACCATGCTGCTTGCTGCCCCGGCACCGCTGCTCCTCCCTTCCAGCTATTTGCCTCAAGTGCCTGACAAAGCGAATAAGCGCGTTATGCTCATGCCATGGTGCCGATGGTGAGTGCTGGTCCGATTGTGCGGTTTCGCCGGCTGAGCGGAGAGCGGCGACGGCTGTTGATCCGCGCGGCGGCGGTGCTCACGGGGGCGTCGGCGGCGGTAGCGCTGCTGCCGTTCCGCCGCGCGATCCGCTTCGGCAGCGTGCCCGTCGCAGCCAGGAACGGAGTCTCGGCCGCCGATTGCGTATGGGCCGTGGCGGCGGCAGCGCGCCGCCTGCCGCTTCGTACCGTCTGCATTGAACAGGGCCTCGCCGTTCAGCGCATGGCTCGGGCCGCGGGGCTCGCGGCGATCCTGCACTACGGCGTCAGACACGATGATGAGACGAACAAGCTCGAGGCGCATGTGTGGGTGACGGTTGAAGGACAACCGATCATTGGCGGCGATGACGCTGCCCACTTCGCCCTCGTCGCATCTTATCCTTGAGCATCGATGTGACCGAGGCATCCGATTACGACGTTTTCGGCCTGCGCGTCCGCAGCGAGATTCCGCTCCCGGAATTGTTTCCGGCTGCCGACGGCGGAGAACCGAGCGTCACCATCTGTGTCGGGCCTGTGCCCGAGGCGAACGGCTCCGAGGGCGCGCTCAACGCGGTGAATGGGGCGCTCGTGCTCGTCATCCCGAACGTGGCGCGCTTTCGGATCGAGCAGGGTAGCCGCATCACCGTGGAGGCCGTTCAGGACGTTCCTGGTCGCAACATCCGGCTGTTTCTCCTGGGATCGGCCTTCGGCGCGCTGCTCCACCAGCGTGGGCTGCTTCCGCTCCACGCCAATGCTGTCGAGATCGGCGGCAAGGCGGTCGCGTTCATGGGCGAATCAGGGGCGGGGAAGTCGACGCTTGCCGCCTGGTTCCACGACCGCGGTTACCGAGTGATTGCCGATGACGTTTGCGTGATCGGATTCGACGAGGCCGGCCGGCCCTATGCAGCGCCCGGCCTCCCGCGGCTGCGGCTGTGGGCCGAAGCGCTGGAGCTGATGGGCCGCGACTTTGGCAGTTATCCGCGTTCCTATGTGGGTAATCATAACCAGGACAAGTTCGACGTCCCGATCGACTCGGACATGGCTGCAACCACCAACGTTCCCTTGGCGGCGCTCTACGTGCTCGAACGCGGCGCAAAGCTCGCGATCTCAACATTGCGCGGAATCGAAGCTGCAGACGCGGTCTTCGCCAACACTTATCGTGGGGGTTTCGTGTCCATCGCTGGTGGCGACGAAAGCCATTGGCGCTCGGCAATCGGTGTCGTTCGTAGCTTGCCGGTGTTCAGGGTCTCGCGGAAATGGGATCTTGCCAGCTTGGACAAGCAGTGCCGCGAGATCCTGGATCACGCGAGCGCAGTGGGAAGGAGCTGATTGGCCGATGGCTGAGCCAGTCGAGACCGGCTCGATCTGTGTGGGCTGCGGCTTGTGCTGCGACGGAACCTTGCACGGCTACACGGCCGTCCGAGAAGAGGATGAGTCGGCCGCAGCCACAGTCGGGCTCAAAGTCGTGGATAATGAGGGAAAACGCAGCTTTCTCCAGCCTTGCCCGCACCATTCGTGTGGCACCTGCGCAGTCTATGCCGACCGGCCTCCGGTGTGCAGACAATATCGTTGTGCGCTCCTCAAAAGCGTCGAAGCTGGAACCGTCAGCTCAGCCGAGGCTCGCGAGCGGATTGGGACGGCAACGAAGCTGCGCTCGGCAATCCTTGGTGCAGTGCCCCAAGCCAGGACTCCGGCGGCGAGGTCGAAACTTGGTCTACGGTTGAAGGCTGAGCTTTCGAGTTTGGTGGGAGAGGAAAGGTCACGGGCGGCGCGGCTCATGCTGGACCTCGCGACGCTGGATCGCGCCCTTGATTCCTGGTTCCGTACCAAGCGGGAACCCAATTCGACGGATGCCGCCTCGGATACTGAGCCCGCTCGTGACTGAGAGGCCGGTTTAACGTTCTTCGTGGACGAGTGAGAACATTCCAACCGCGAGCGCGCTGATCAGTGCAATGCGATATTCCGCGTAGACGCCCAGCTCATTCCAATCTTGCGTCGGCCAGCGCTCGATTGCCCCGCGCATGCGTTTGAGGTCCAGAAGCTCCTGCGCCGTCGTACTCGCAGACACCTCCTCCAGCATGGAATTTGCATCGTCGCGCGTAAATCGGACGGCCCAGTCGGCTGCCTGGAGGCCCCGCTTCTTGGGATTGATCACAGAGGGCGGGAGGCGGTCGGCCAATGCGGCTCTTGCCACTGGCCGCGGGACGCCGCGCCAATAGAGTGCTTCGGGCGGCAGCCGCAGGCCGAATTCAATGAGCCGGCGATCCGACATCGGGTCGCGCTCGTCGACGCCATCATCCGCAAGGGCACCCTTTCGAAAAATACCCGGCTCCCCCATGCGCAGCATTCGGATTCGTTGGGCGTGGCTGAGACCGACGACCGAACGGCCAGCCGGCTCGGTTGCCCTCCTCGTCCATTCCGGCCGGAGGAAGGAGATTTCGGGCATTGGGCGGACACCCAAATAGCGCCTCCACAGTTCATCGGAGACGACCTGTGGGAACCACGATTCGAACGAAAGGTACAGGACGCCGCGCCAGCGGGTGTCGGGCCTGGCGGCAGCAAGCCTCGCCTCGCGCAGCCACGTCAGAAACCGCCCGCGGCGCAACCATTCGGCAAGGACATAGAGTCCGCCGACATTGAGCGTAATATTTCCGAGTTCTGCAGTGAGGAGGCAATTTGCGCCCAACGCAGCAGCTTGCTTCCGGATTTCCGTCCACCACACAAGGTTTGGAGCGCTCGTAATGGGATGCTGGATGAACTTGGATTGAGTTCGCAAGACTTCGGCGAGCGGCGGCCCATCGCGAACGATGATGTGTCGTGCGCCCGATCGTGCTGCAGTTTCGGCGGCTATCGGGGATTCGTCACTCGCTCGGCGCAAGCTTTCCGGAATCGGAGAAGCCGCACTTGGAGCCGACGTAAACGCGACAAGCTGATCTGGCGATTGCAGGAGCCGCGCCGCAGTCGCGGTCACCGCGCTACTGTCGTAACCGCTGCTCAGATGAGTTGCGATTGGGCGGGAGCAATGCTTGAGCCGATCGGCGACAGCCTGATCGAGTACGTGCCGATATTCCTCGACTAGATCGGCTGTTGAGCGACCTGTTTCGGCGGCAGTGGCCGGATTCCAATAGAAATTGCTACTCTCGCGACTGCGGGAAAGACGGACGACCTCTCCTGGCAAAACGCGTCGAATCTGTTCGAAATGGCTTCGAGCGTCCGCCTCGCCAACGTTGCACGCCGTGAATGCCAACCGGTCCTTGTCGAGGCGAAGCTGCCCGACAAAGGGCTTCAGCCCTGTCGGCATGGATGCGAAAGCGCTGACCCCGGAGCCGTGAGCGTAGAAGAGCGGCGCCTGGCCCGTCGGATCGCGGGCAAGCATCAGCAAACCGCTGTCTGCGTCGAGGATTGCGACCGCGAAATCTCCGGCTATCCAGGAAAGGCTGGCCTCTCCCGCCTTGAGCCATCCTGCAAGCAGCAGTTCAGCGTCGGACATGGCGTGGTGTCCGGCGACCCGTGCCCTCAGCTCGTCGCGATTGTCGAGCCGGATATCGGCGACAAGCATCCAACGCTTGCCCGCACTGGTGATGGCGGGGTCTCCGCGAAAGGGAGATACGGCAAAGGTTGCCTCGCCCAGGCTTAAGGCGGATCTACGGTCAGAGCCGTAGATCCGTTGTTCATCCAGAAACTCAGAAGCCAGGCGGCCCGCGTCGGCACTTCCAACGGCACCGCCAAGGGCGGTCACGGTCTGCGCCGCTCAGAAAGACGAAAGATCCTGTCTTAGGATAGGCTCGCGCCCTTGGTGCTGTCGGAAATGTTTTTTCCGCCGCTCTCCGCCGAGCCAGCCGCAATCGTCTTCACTTCTGGCTTTCGCCACTCTTTCCTGGCCACTGACGACCTCCTCCGAGCCCTTGTTCGTCCAAGCTATATTCAAACCGCAATCTTCTGACCAGAGTCAATGCATTTGATCTGCGCTCGTTCCCTTCAGGCGGTCGCGGTGACGAGCCCCTTGGCCGAAAGATCATCCAGTAGCTCGTGCAGCTCGCGGGTGCATTGCTCCGAATCCACCTCAAATTCACCGAGCAGCGCGTCGCGCAGCTGCTCGAAGCTCTTGGGCTCCTGAAGCTCGCGCCATACCGACGTCGCGACGCTGTTGAAGCCGAAGCACTCGCCGGCATTGGGGTCGAGGGCGACGAGCTCATCCCCAAGCTCGGCTTCCATCAAGTCCATCGCTCGCTTGTACACCGTCACCTGGCATCCTTTTCCAATGTGAGCCCAGCTGGATTCGAACCAGCGACCTACTGATTAAAAGTCAGTTGCTCTACCGACTGAGCTATGGGCCCCACAAGCGGATGGCGCCGGTTACCCTCGCGGGCGTCTGCGAGCAAGGCGGTGCGCGAGGTGGCGGACGGCGAGCGGACCGACGCGCCAGCCTGGTGCGACCTCGGCCAGCGGTTGGAGGACGAAGCTTCGCCGCGCCATCTGCGGATGGGGGGTCGTCAACAAGCGCGAGCGGACCTTGCCCCCGCTCCAGAGGGCGAGATCGAGGTCGAGCACCCGGGGGCCCCAGCGTTTGCCGCTGCGGCGGCCGAATTCGCGCTCGAGGGTCTTGAGCCGGGTGAGCATCTGGGGCGGATCGAGAGAGCTCTCGACCAGCGCGACGGCATTGGCGAAGTCGCGCCCGGCTCCGCCATGCGCTGCGCTGAGGATGATCGGCGAAGCATCAAACAGGCCGAACTCCTCGTCGAGGCGGGCGATCGCCGCCTCGACCACGCTGGTCGGTCGTCCGTGGCGGCCGTGCGGCCGGTTCGAGCCAATCGCGATCGCGTAGAGGTGCGGCATGAAGCTGCCCTGTCATTGCCAGCGGAGCGAAGCAATCCAGCGGCGTTGACTGGATTGCTTCGTCACTTTGTTCCTCGCAATGACGGTGTGATGCTCCGACCTGCCGACCTGTCGCCGATCCCCGAAGCCGAAGCTCCGCGCAATTGTCCGCTGTGCCCGCGGCTCGTGCGCTTTAGGGAGGAATGCCGCGACGAGCATCCCGGCTGGTGGAACGCGCCGGTCCCTGCGTTCGGCGATCGGAACGCATGGCTCGCGATCGTCGGTCTGGCGCCGGGCAAGCACGGCGCCAACCGCACCGGGCGGCCGTTCACGGGCGATTATGCCGGCGAGCTGCTTTACGCGACCCTGCTCAAGTTCGGCCTGGCAGAGGGCGAATATCGTGCCGATCCGGGCGACGGGCTGCGGCTCAACGGCGCGATCATCCTCAACGCCGTCAAATGCCTGCCGCCGGGAAACAAGCCGGAACCAAGCGAGATCGCGACGTGCCGCAATTATTTCGAAGCGGCGCTCGCGGCATTGCCGAAAGTTCGGGTGCTGGTCGCGCTCGGCCAGGTCGCCCATGTGGCGGCAGCGAGGGCGCTCGGCTTGCCTCCGTCATCGACCAAATTCGGCCACGGCGCGGAGAATGTGGCGCCGGACGAGCGCATCCTGCTCTCGAGCTACCACTGCTCGCGTTACAACCAGAACACCGGGCGGCTGGACGCGGCGATGTTCGAAAGCGTGTTCGAGCGGGCAGTCGAGCTCAGATGTCCGCGGTGAGCCGACCGTAAAGCTCCGGCCGGCGGTCGCGGAAGAAGCCGAAGGCTGCGCGGTGCTTCTTGGCGGCCGTGAGGTCCAGCGTCGCGACCAGCACGCCCGTCTCCTCCGCCCCAAACTCGGCGAGCATGTCGCCGCGCTCGTCGCAGATGAAGCTGTGACCATAGAAACGCTGGCCGTGTTCGGTGCCGATGCGGTTGGCGGCGACGACGGGGACGACGTTCGACACCGCATGGCCGACCATTGCCCGGCGCCAAAGCCGCGAGGTGTCGAGGTCGGGGTCGTGCGGTTCGGTGCCGATTGCCGTCGGGTAGAACAGGATGTCCGCGCCCATGAGCATCATCGCGCGCGCAGTTTCCGGATACCATTGGTCCCAGCACACACCCACGCCGAGGCTCGTGCGATGTGGTCCCGGCCACACCTTGAAGCCAGTATTGCCCGGGCGGAAATAGAATTTCTCCTCGTAGCCCGGCCCGTCGGGGATGTGGCTCTTGCGGTAGACGCCGGCGACCTTGCCGTCTGGTCCGACCATGGCGAGGCTGTTGTAATGGTGCGGTCCGTCGAGCTCGAAGAAGCTGGTTGGGATCCAGATCTTCAACTCCTCGGCGAGCACCTGCATCGCGAGCACCGACGGGTGCTCCGCGGTCGGCTTAGCGGTCGCGAAGAAGCTCTCGTCCGCGACCCGGCAGAAATACGGGCCCTCGAACAGCTCGGGGGGAAGCACGACCTCGGCGCCCTTGGCCGCCGCCTCGCGGACCAACTCGCTCACGGCACGGATGTTGGCGTTCGTGTCGTCGGTGAAGCCGAGCTGCAGCGCAGCGACATTGAGCTTGGTCATTGGCGCGCCATGTAATCGGTCGTTCCGCTGATTGCGAGGCGGCGGCTGCCTTGCCGATCTGACGGCTCGCCGTCAGGGTGAGGGCGATGATTGTTCCGGAGAAGCTCGCGGCCTTCGCGCTGATGTCGAGTGCGGTCAGCCTGGTGCCAGGCCCGTCGATGCTGTTCGTGATGGGCCAGTCGATCCGGAGCGGCGGCCGCTCGGCCGCAACGGCGCTCGCCGGTGTCCAGTTCGGATACATGTGGTGGTGGGCGCTTGCGGCGCTCGGCCTGGGAGCATTGGCGACCGCCTTTCCAATCGCACTGCATCTGCTCGCGTTCGGCGGTGCTGCCTATCTCGCCTGGCTCGGCCTTGGTGCGCTGCGCTCGGCCGGTGCTGAAGGGTCGGCGCGAGCGCAGAGACCCTCGTCTCGCGCGTTTCGAGACGGAATTCTGGTGGCGATGAGCAATCCGAAGTCGCTGATCTACATCGTCGCCCTGCTGCCGCCGTTCGTGGATGCAAGGAGCGCGGTCGTGCCGCAGTTGGTGCTGCTGGCCGCGACCGCGATCGCGATCGATGTGGCGCTCGGAAGCATCTACATCCTAGCCGGCAGCGGCTTTGCCGGCGCGATGACCCGCCATGCGACGCGCCTGTGGCTCGACCGCATCGTCGGCTCGATATTCCTGATTGTTGCTGCCGGAATCATCGTGGACCAGCTGTTTCGCTGAGCTAAGCCGGCACTTGCTGACTGATGCAGTGAAAGCTCCCGCCGCCGGTGAGAACGTGGTCGGCGCGCAGGCCGATTGCAACGCGATCGGGCAACAGGGCCTGGACGACCTCGACCGCGCCCCGGTCGTTGGCCACGCCATATTGGGGCACCACCACGACCGCATTGCCGATGTAGAAGTTCATGTAGCTCGCCGCGATCACGTCGCCGTCCTCATCAAGGAGGCGGCCGGGGGAGGGCAGGGTCACAACGTCGAGCCTCGCGTCGGCGAGCCGCCGCGCCGCGTCCTTGTAGACCGCGGCATTAGGGTCGTCCTTTGCTGCGGTCGGGATCGCGACGCGACCCGGCGCCACGAAGCGCGCCAGATTGTCGATGTGGCCATCGGTGTGATCGTTCATCAGGCCCGAACCGAACCACACCACGCGCTCGAAGCCGAGGTCATCGAACAGCCGCTGTTCCGTTTCGTGGCGGGCCAGCGCGTTGCGGTTGGGGTTGAGCAGGCATTGCTCGGTGGTCAGCACCGTACCCGAGCCGTCGCCGTCGATCGCTCCGCCCTCGAGGATCCAGTCGGCCTTCGCCAAGGCCAGGCCGGCGCGCCGCGCCAGCCGCTCACCGATGTCCTGATCGCCGTCGAGCTCGTACTTGCCGCCCCAGCCGTTGAAGCCGAAGCTCTGCGCTCGTCGCTGCTTGCCGCTACCGAGCACGATGGGGCCGGTGTCGCGCAGCCAGATGTCGCCGAACGGCTCTACGATCACATCCGCGAACGGACACAGGCGCCGCGCGGTCTCCGCGGCGCCGTCATGCGCGGCGACCAGCCAGACTTTCTCGCCCGCGCCGTCTGCGTGGATTGCAGCGGCAAAGGCGGCGACTTCCTGCTCAGCCGGTTTCAAATCGCCGAGCCACAGCTCCGGATCGCTCGGAAAGCCGATCCACACCGCTTCGTGCGGCGCCCATTCGGGGAGGGGCGGGGCGTTCATCGGGACCCGCTAACAGGAGCCGGTGAACGCGCCAAGTCGGCCCCTTGCTCTGAACTGTAATAGCGGCGAAGCTGTGCGCGTGCCGAGTAGCGCGTTGGGGGAGTTCGTATCGTGAGCATTGGCCTGTCTGGGGGCGCGGCGGCAGCTGCGCTCGTCTTCGGCACATTCGCCGCGCCCATGGCGGCGGCCCCTTCCACCAGCCTTGCCGAAAACGCCAAGGCGTTCGGCGCGCGCGAGGCGGTCCGGTCGGTGAGCATTTCGCCTAGCGGCAAGCAGTTGTTGTTTATCGGCGCGGTGCCGGGCCGTGCTTCGATCGTGCGGGTGATCGACGTGGCGACTAAGGCGAGCCGCGTCGCGGTCGCCGCGGATGCCGAGACGCTCTACTGGTGCGAATTCGCTTCCGATAGTGATGCCGTTTGCAAGTTTGGCGGCAGCCAACTTCTGGATGGCGACGTCGTCAGCTACAGCCGCGTGGCAGCCGTGCCGGTCAACGGCGGCAAGCCCAAGGCGCTCGGTCAGCCGATGAGTTATTATAATCCCTATCCATTGCAATATGACGGCGACATCGTCGACTGGCTGCCGGATACGCCGGGCTCGGTGCTGATGCAGCGCACTTATGTAGGGGAAAATGACCGCCCGGGATCGCACATCAAGGATGCGCGCGAGGGCCTTGGCGTAGATCGCGTCGAGCTTGCGACATTAAAGTCGACCCCGGTCGAGTTGCCGCGGCGCGAAGCCGATTCCTATTTGAGCGACGGCCGCGGCGGCGTTCGCATCATGGAGAGCGCAGTCGCAACCGGTGAAAGCCAGGACCTTACAGGTATCCTTCGCTACAAGTACCGCAAGCCGGGGACGACCGAGTGGCAGGCGTTTAGCCAATATGATGTGCGCGACGACAGCGGCGAGCTTCCGATCGCCGTCGAGGCGGAATCCAACTCGGCGTTCGTGCTCCAAAAGGTCAACGGACGCGACGCGCTGTTTCGGGTGAAGCTCGACGGCAGCGGCGCGACGAGCCCCGTCGCGGCCAATGATGAGGTGGACATCGACGGGATCGTCAGGATTGGCCGCGGACAACGCGTCATCGGCTATACTTTCGCGACTGAGGCCCGCGAGGTCGTTTACTTCGACCCCGAGATCAAGAATCTCGCAAGTGCGCTCAGCGGCGCGTTGCCCGGGCACCCGGCGATCGATTTCAAAGGCGCCAGCGCTGACGGGTCGAAGCTGATCATCCTTGCGAGCAGCGACACCAACCCGGGCACATATTATCTGTTCGACAAGGCATCTAAGCATCTTGATGAGATTGCTCCAATTCGCCCCGAGCTTGAAAACCGAGCTCTTGCCCCCGTTCGCCCGGTCAGGGTCCCGGCGGCCGACGGCGTGTCGATCCCCGCCTATCTGACGCTGCCGCTCAACAGCCCGGGCAAGGGGCTGCCGGCGATCGTGCTGCCTCATGGCGGGCCAAGTGCGCGGGACGAGTGGGGTTTCGACTGGCTCTCCCAGTTCCTCGCCGCGCAAGGATATGCCGTGATCCAGCCGAACTATCGTGGCTCCGCAGGCTATGGCGACTCATGGGAGGGTAAGAACGGGTTCAAGGACTGGGAGAAGGCGATCGCCGATATCTCGGCCTCGGCCCAGTATCTCGTCCAGCAGGGTATCGCGGATCCCAAGCGCCTCGCGATCGTCGGTTGGTCCTACGGCGGCTATGCGGCGCTTCAATCCGCCGCCGTGCAGCCCAAACTCTACAAGGCCGTCGTCGCTATTGCTCCAGTGACCGACCTGTCATTGCTCAAGACAGAGGCCGAAGGCTTCACCAACTGGAAGATCGTTGGTCAGTTTGTAGGGAATGGGCCGAACCTCGATGCGGGTTCCCCGCTGCGACGGGCGGCAGCGATCAAGGCGCCGGTGCTGCTGGTCCATGGCGATCTCGATGCCAATGTCGCCATCGAGCACAGCGACAAGATGTTGTCGGCCCTTCGCGACGGCGGCACCAAGGCCGAACTGCTGCGCTTCAAAGGCCTCGATCACCAGCTCGACGATTCGACCGCGCGAATTCAGATGCTGACCCGCATAGGCGAGTTCCTCGACGCGGCGATTGGGCATTGAAGGTCGTGCGAGCTGCCCGGCGGCTGTACGGCGCTGTTCCGGAAAAGCGTTCTTCGTCAGTTAATTGCAGAAGATGCTGACCGAAGCGCAAGCCTGCGCTGGCCGCTGAGTCGCCGCGTTCACTTCCTTTTCCGCCCGCTCCGCCAGCCGCTTCCATTCACCCTTGGTACGGCAAATGCGTTGGTCGATGCGCGAGCCCTGGACCGTTTCCATCTGGCACACGATCTTATTATCGTCGGCTGCGCCGGCCTGCTCCGATGCGCTTGGAACCGACGCTGACATGGCAAGCACAGGCAAGAGGCTGGCAAGAATCATCATCCCCTCCATCTTCGATGGATGCGGGGATGATAAAACGATTCGCCGCTTAGCGCGAGTAGAACTCGATCACGAGGTTGGGCTCCATCCGCACCGGATAGGGCACTTCGTCGAGCTTGGGTACGCGCGTGAAGTTGATTTTGGAGGTGCCGTCGGGAACGACATAATCGGGGATGTCGCGCTCGGCGAGACCCTGCGCTTCGACCACTAGCGCCATCTCGAGCGCCTTGGGGCCAAGCTCGACGACGTCGCCGACGTCGACCCGGCGCGAGGCGATGTTGCACTTCACGCCGTTGACGCGGATGTGACCGTGGCTGACCAGCTGGCGCGCGGCCCAGATGGTCGGCGCGAACTTCGCGCGATAGACGACCATGTCGAGCCGGCGCTCAAGAAGACCGATCAGGTTCTGGGACGCGTCGCCCTTCATGCGCGTCGCGTCGAGATAGTTCTTCTTGAACTGCTTCTCGGTGATGTCGCCGTAATAGCCCTTGAGCTTCTGCTTGGCGCGCAGCTGGACGCCGTAGTCGCTGAGCTTGCCCTTGCGGCGCTGGCCGTGCTGGCCGGGACCATATTCGCGGCGGTTGACCGGACTCTTGGGGCGTCCGAAGACGTTTTCGCCCATGCGGCGGTCGAGCTTGTATTTGGCGCTGGTGCGCTTCGTCACGTTTGTTCTCCAATTCGCGTTCCAAATGTGCCCGGAACCGCACCGCCTGGCCAGAATGCCAGACGCGATCACCGCTTCACCGGACGTGCAGGATCAATTGCGAGCGGCGCAGATGGCGGCAAAGGCCCGATCCGTCAAGCTTTGGCAGCAATCGACGGGGGCACCGAGGGCCAGCATCATCGACTCGATGTCGCGAATGGCATACAACCAGGCGCTGCTAGTCGGAGGATTGCGATGACCAAGGTTTTCGCGGCACCCATGCTTTTCGCGCTGCTCGCGGCTTCACCGCCCGAGCCTGTCGTCCAGGTCGCAACGGGCGACTGGAGCGGGCTGCCGCCCCTCGAGCTGGTCAGTTATGACCATTTGAGCAGCACGGTCATGAGCAAGGTTTACCAGATCGGCAGGGATCACAAGTGCCGCTTGCCAGGTCAGTCCGGAAATCACATCGACTTGTCGATCTCGTTCGCCGCCCAATTCACGCCCGATGGCCAACTGAAACGCCTGTTGCTTCCGCAGCTCAATTGTCCCGAAGCCGAGGCGTGGCTGGGCGGCACTTTGGTCCAGTCGTTGAAAGGCGGTGATTACCGCCGTGTGGGCCAAAATAGCGAAGGCTGGTACAGAGGCGATCTGAGCTATTATTACGAGGGCTGATCGCTCCTATTCGGGCGTGTTGCCCGGGTTATTCATCTTGTTGAAGTTGTCCTGCACCTGCTGCTCCGTGTCGCGCTCCAGCTTCGCCCATTCAGCCTTCGTCCGGCACACTCGCTGGCCGATGCGCGAGGCTCCGATATTCTCGATGTGGCAGATGACCTTTTCTTCGGGAGGCTTGGTTTCGGGCTGCTGAGCCGGCGGCGTGGCCGCGGTCTGCGCGAGAGCGGCAAGTGAAACGAGAAACATGTCGGGCACCTCCCTGCGCCAGTGTTTTACGCCAGCGACCCCCGAGCGACAAGCGGGACGATAAACGAGCCACTGTAGTCCAACGCTAGCCGCGGCGAACGCGCGCCGGGCCCACAAGCGCGCGGATGATGCCGCGCATGGCCTTGACCTCGCGCGACGACCAGCCGGCCTTGGTCAAGATGGTTCGAAGGGTGTTCTTCGTTGCCTGCGTTCGCGAGGGCGGATGGAAATAGCCTTTCGCGGCGAGCTCCTGGTTCAGCTGGCCGATCAGCCCTTCGAGCTCGCCATGGGGCGCGGCGGGCTCGACCTCCTTGGCCGTCGGCTGTGCAAGTGCGCTTCGCTTCGACCATTCGTAGGCGAGGAGAATCACCGCCTGCGCGAGGTTGAGCGACGCGAACGCCGGATTGATCGGGACCGTGACGATCGCATTGGCGAGCGCAACTTCTTCGGTCTCAAGGCCAGAGCGCTCCGGCCCGAACAGGATCGCTGATCGGCTCTGGCTGGCGGCGATTGTGTCGGCCATCTCTTCCGGCCCGATCACCGGCATGACGAGATCGCGGCGGCGAACGGTCGACGCGAATACCGCCGCGCAATCGGCGATTGCATCTTCGGCCGTCGCGAAGACCTGGGCCGCTTCAAGCACCTCGTCGGCGCCGCTCGCAGCAGGGCCGGCGTCCGGATTGGGCCAGCCGTCGCGCGGTGCCACCAGCCGCATCTCGGTCAATCCGAAATTGAGCATCGCCCGCGCCGCCTTGCCGATATTCTGTCCAAGCTGCGGGCGAACGAGGATGATGGTCGGCTTGTTGAGCGCAATCACAGCAATTTGTCGTGCCCAGCCGGCGGCGCCGCTTCCTTCTCGACCCGCTCGGCGATTTCCGCAAAGTCGCCGGGGTCGCTGAAGTCCTTGTAGATGCTCGCGAAGCGGATGTAGGCGACATGGTCGAGTGCTCGGAGGCCGGCCATCACCGCTTCGCCGATCCGGGCCGAGGTGACTTCGTCGCCAAGCGTTTCCATCTGCCGCTGGACGCCGCTCACCAGCCGGTCGATGCGCGCCGGATCGATGTCGCGCTTGCGGCAGGCGTGGCCGATCGCGCGGGCGAGCTTGTCGCGGTCGAACGGCTCGCGCTTGCCATCTTTCTTGACGACCGTGAGGTCGCGCAGCTGGACTCGCTCAAAGGTGGTGAAGCGCGCGCCGCACGCCTCGCACTGGCGGCGTCGGCGGATCGCGGCGCCATCCTCGCTCGGCCGGCTGTCCTTAACCTGGCTGTCTTCGTGCGCGCAGAACGGGCAGCGCATTCACTATCCCTGGTAAATCGGAAAGCGGGCGCATAGCTCGCGGACCCGCCGGGCGACCGATTGCTCGACCTGTCCGTCGCCGGCTTCGCCATTCTTGCGCAGGCCATCGACGACTTCGGCAATCCAGCCGCCGATGTCGCGGAATTCGGCCTCCCCGAAGCCGCGCGTTGTCCCAGCCGGCGTTCCAAGCCGAATGCCGGAGGTGACGAAGGGCTTTTCCGGATCAAACGGGATGCCGTTCTTGTTGCAGGTGATCGACGCGCGATCGAGCGCCTTTTCGGCATGTTTGCCCTTGGCCTGCTTGGGCCTCAAATCGACGAGCATCAGGTGATTGTCGGTGCCGCCGGAGACGATGTCGAGCCCGGCCTCCTGCAGCGAGGCGGCGAGCGCCCGGGCATTGGCGACGATGCTCGCGGCATAGGCCTTGAACCCGGGCTGCAGTGCCTCGTGAAAGGACACCGCCTTTGCGGCGATCACGTGCATCAGCGGTCCGCCCTGGAGACCCGGAAACACCGCAGAGTTCATCTTCTTGGCGATCTCCTCGTCATTGGAGAGGATCAGTCCGCCGCGCGGGCCACGCAGCGACTTGTGCGTGGTAGTCGTCGTCACATGGGCGTGCTGAACCGGGTTGGGATGAGCGCCGCCGGCAACGAGGCCCGCGAAATGGGCCATGTCGACCATCAGGTAGGCGCCGACCTCGTCGGCGATTCGGCGAAAGGCCGCGAAGTCCCAAATGCGCGAGTAAGCCGTGCCGCCGGCGATGATCAGCTTCGGTCGCTCCCGGCGCGCGATCTCGGCGACTTCGTCCATGTCGATCAGGTTGTCGTCGCGGCGAACGCCGTATGCGACCGGATGAAACCATTTGCCCGACATATTGACGGGGGAGCCGTGGGTGAGGTGACCGCCGGCGTTGAGGTCGAGCCCCATGAACTTGTCGCTGGGCTGGAGCAGCGCCAGGAACACCGCCTGGTTCATTTGGCTGCCGCTGTTCGGCTGCACGTTCGCGAAATTTGCGCCGAACAGCTGCTTGGCGCGCTCGATGGCCAGCGTCTCCACGATGTCGACATATTCGCAGCCGCCATAATAGCGCCGGCCGGGATAGCCTTCGGCATATTTGTTGGTCAGCACCGAGCCCTGCGCCTCGAGCACCGCCTTGCTGACGATATTTTCGGACGCGATCAGCTCGATCTTCTCTTGCTGGCGCTCAAGCTCGAGACGGATCGCGTCATCGATCGCAGGGTCGGTCTCGGAGAGGCCACTGCTGAAGAAGCCATGGGGCACGCGGTACTGCGTGTCGCGGTCGAGGTCGGCGGCAGTGGCCATCAGTCCGATTCCTGCAGTGCTTGAGAAAGTTGGTCGACGCGGGGCTGGTGACGCCCGCCGGCAAATTCGGTGCCCAGAAACAATGCAACGCAGGCCTTCGCCATTTCGCTGCCGATCAGTCGCGCTCCGAGGGCGAGGACGTTGGCATCGTTATGCTCCCGCGCGAGCTGGGCCGACAGTGGGTCGTCGACGCGTGCGCAGCGACACCGGGGCTCGCGGTTGACCGCGATCGAGATGCCGATGCCAGTGCCGCAGACGGCGATCCCGCGATCGGCCTGTCCCGACGCCACCGCTTGGGCGAGCTTCCTCCCAAACATCGGATAATCGACGCTTTCCGGCCCGTTGGTGCCGAGGTCGCTGACCTCATGACCCTGCTCTCGAAGCCAGTCGCCAAGTTCGTCCTTGAGCAGGTAGCCAGCGTGGTCGGCGGCGAGGGCGATGCGCATAGCCTTTCCTAGCCTGCAACTCGAAGCCGCGCCACCGGCTGGAAGTTGCCAAAGTTGGCAGCGACACGTGCGCGCAGGCGCACGCGCACGTACGCGTGAGACAGCCGCTGAAGCTCAGCCAATGGATCGGACGGGGAAGGCGATTCGCGCACTGCCAGCGGGCATAGTGCAATTGCCGAGTTGTAGGACAGAGTTCAGTCCACAGGGACTTCAGACTTGGATGCCAATGTCTGCTTTCGACCCATTGCGACATTAGGGTTCCACCCATTGCAGACATTGGCTCGGTGGTTAATCTGTCGAGCATGAAGGTAGTAAGAGGCGCAGCATCGATTGCTCTCATTCTCGCGTGGCTGGTCTTCATGTTCGCTGGCTTCCGCTCGAATGCGATGCTGCGTGGCGCGCAATACGCGCCAGTTAACTACTGTCAGTCGCGTCCGCACGATTTCCAGATGGTTGATATGAAGCGGCCAGCGTGCGTGGAGAATGGCGCAGCTAAGAGGTGGAATCACAATCAGCGACTGCTGACAACGGCTGAAGCTATTGGTGGGGCGCTGTTTCTCGCGCTGTTCGCGGAGCAGTGGTTTTCACGACGGCGGAAGACCAGTTCTTAGCGTCAGCTTTCCATCCATTGCAGACGTTATGGCGAACGTGACAGACTCGCGCGATGGACGTCTGTTGCCAGAGTTTGAAGTTCCACAGTCGGCGCTACCTGCCGAAGGTTTCCGAGGCTGAACAGCCAGATGCCTTAATTGAGTTCAGCGCTGAACGCGGCTGGCTCTTATGGATTCCACAGACAGCAAGTTACTGCCGTGAAGTTCGGTATTGCCCGTGGTGCGGAACGGAGTTGGCGACGCTGAACCCGTAATGTCCGCTTTCCACCCAAAGCAGACATTCACGCGTAAGCGTCAGGCGGCGAGCCTGATTTCTTCGCGGCCCAGGATCTCGACGAGCGCGGCAGTCAGCTCGTCCATCATCTCGGCGCTGTGGTGCGGCCCGGGGGTGAAGCGCAGCCGCTCGGTGCCGCGCGGCACCGTGGGGAAATTGATCGGCTGCACGTAGAGGCCGTATTCGGCGAGCAGGATGTCGCTGATCTTCTTCGCCCTGATCGGGCAGCCCACGAGCAGCGGGACGATGTGGGTCACGCTCTGCATCGCCGGGAGGCCCGCCGCGGAGAACTTGGCCTTGAGCATGGCCGCGGCTTCCTGCTGCGCACGGCGCTCTTCTGACGAGGCCTTGAGGTGCCGGACGCTCGCCAGCGCCCCGGCGACCAGAACGGGCGATAGCGAGGTCGTGAAGATGAAGCCCGGCGCGTAGCTGCGGATGCAGTCGATAATCGTCCGGTCGGCGGCGATATAGCCGCCCATCACGCCGAACGCCTTCCCTAGCGTGCCCTCGATGATCGTCAGCCGCTCGGCGACGGCGTCACGCTCGGAAATGCCGCCGCCCGTCCCGCCGTACATGCCGACGGCGTGGACCTCATCGAGGTAGGTGAGGGCGTTGTACTTGTCAGCGAGGTCGCAGATCGCCGCAATCGGAGCGATGTCGCCATCCATCGAATATACGCTCTCGAACACAATCAGCTTGGGCGTCTCGGGATCCTCTGCCGCCAGCAGCTCCTCGAGATGCTCGAGATCGTTGTGCCGGAAAACGCGCTTGTCGCAGCCCGAATTCTTGATGCCGGCGATCATCGAGGCGTGGTTCAATTCGTCGGAGAAGATCACGCAGTCCGGGAGCAGCTTGCCCAGGGTCGAAAGCGCAGCTTCGTTGGAGACATAGCCGCTGGTGAACAGCAAGGCGCCGTCCTTGCCGTGGAGGCTCGCGAGCTCGGCCTCGAGCTCGGTGTGGTAATGGGTATTGCCGCTGATGTTGCGGGTGCCGCCGGACCCGGCGCCGACCTCATGCAGCGCCTGCTCCATCGCCGCGATCACCGAGGGGTGCTGGCCCATGCAGAGGTAATCGTTCGAGCACCAGACGGTGATCGGCTTGGGGCCGTTGCCGCCGAAGCAGCGCGCGTTGGGATAATTCCCTTTGGTACGGAGGATGTCGATGAACACGCGATAGCGACCCTCGTCGTGAAGGCGCTCGATCGCGGATTTGAAGATGCGGTCGTAATCCAAGGCCGGCTCTCGTTCCGGGTGTCCTTAGCTTTGCGTCTGCGGATTTTCCATTGCGAACGACTCGCAAGAATGCCGGATTACAGCCTTTTAACCTCGCCGATGCCGTAGCGGGCGAGCATCTCCAGCCCCGGCATCCGCGTCGTACCGGTGAACAGCATCAGCCCCGGCTCCGGCGCGGCGGGCCACGGCTGCTCGCGCGTCAGATAGGCGATCCTGCGGGCAATGCCGTCGCCGCCGTGAACATATGCGACGTCGCCGAAGGCAGCGCGAAGCTCGTCCTCCAGAAGCGGAAAATGGGTGCAGGCGAGGACGATCGTGTCAATCCGCTCACCTCCGGGCGCGTCAAACAACGGTCGAACGGCGGCTCTCACCGCCTCGACGCTCACGTCATCGCCCGCAAGCTTGGCCTCGGCAAGTTCGACCAGCTCGGGCGAGCCGTGGCGGACGATCGTGCAGTCGGCGGCAAAGCGTGCCGCAAGGTCGTCCACATAAGGCTGGCGCACGGTCGCCTCCGTGCCGAGGACTCCGATCACACGGCTCCTGGACATTTCCGCCGCAGGCTTGATCGCGGGAACGGTGCCGACCACCGGCAGGTCCAGCGCCGAACGGACGTGATCGAGGGCAATGGTCGAAGCGGTGTTGCAGGCGATGACCGCAAGCCGCGGGTCGAAGCGCTCGACGAGGCGCCCGAGCAGCGCGGGCACGCGGCTCGCGATCTCGGCCTCGCTCCGCTTGCCGTAGGGGAATCCGGCGCTGTCCGCGGCGTAGACGATCGGCGCGTTGGGGAGGAGCTTCAACGTCGGCGCAAGCACCGACAATCCGCCCACGCCGGAATCGAAAAAGAGGATTGGGGCTTTGGCGTCCACGCGCCCGTCATTGCGAGAAGCGCAGCGACGAAGCAATCCAACCGCGCTGGAACCGGATTGCTTCGCTGCGCTCGCAGTGACGCCCGATTGCGTGTGAAGAGCCTTGTGTTACGAACCATTGCATGACCCGCGAGATGCTCTTGGCCCTGGTGCTCGGCTATCTGTTCGGGTCGATCCCATTCGGCCTCGTCCTCACCCGCCTCGCCGGAAAGGGTGATGTGCGCAACATCGGCTCGGGCAATATCGGCGCGACCAATGTCCTGCGGACCGGAAGCCGATGGCTTGCGGCCCTGACATTGCTGCTCGATTGTCTAAAGGCGACCGCAGCGATCCTGATCGCGCAGCGGCTCTTCGGTGAGCAAACCGGCGCGCTCGCCGCCGCCGGCGCGCTGATCGGCCATCTCTACCCGGTGTGGTTGGGGTTCCGCGGCGGCAAGGGCGTCGCGACGTTGCTTGGAATCCTGATCCCGCTCCTCCCGATTGCGGCAATCGTCTATGCTGCGATCTGGCTAATCCTCCTGCGGACGATCCGAATCTCGTCGGTGGCAGGGATGACCGCGGCTGTCAGTGCACCGGTCACCGCCTTTGTATTGCGTTCCTCGTTATTCCCAATGCTGCTCGGTTTGGCGTTGCTGGTGCTGTGGAAACACCGCGACAACATCGTTCGCCTGAGGAAAGGAACCGAGCCACGTCTAGGACAGAAGACCTCGTCGATCGCCTGAGGCTGCTGCGCACCCCGGGGATCGGCCCGGTCACCTACCGACAGCTGATCGCCCGCTTCGGCAAGGCATCGGCGGCATTGGCGGCGGTTCCGGACCTCGCCCGGCGCGGCGGCGGCAAGGCACCGGCGCTGAGAACGACCGCGGAAGCCGAGCGCGAGATCGCCGAGGCTGAGAAGCTCGGCGCGAAGTGGCTCGCGTTGGGTGAGGGGCTTTATCCCCGGCTGCTCGCCGAGCTCGAGGACGCGCCGCCGCTGCTCATGGCCAAGGGCAACCTCAATCTGCTCGACCGGCAGTCCGTGGCCATCGTTGGCGCGCGCAATGCTTCGGCGGCGGCATGCCGATTCGCGCGGGGACTGGCGCACGAGATCGGCCAGCACGGCCTGGTTGTCGTCTCCGGCCTCGCCCGCGGGATCGACAGCGCGGCGCACGAGGGGTCGCTCGAGAGCGGCACGATCGCCGTGATCGCCGGCGGGATCGATGTCTTCTACCCGCCGGAGAACCGGGATCGGCAGATCGCATTGTACGAACGCGGGCTGGTGCTTGCCGAGATGCCGCCGGGAACCGAGCCGCGGGCTCGGCACTTCCCGTACCGCAACCGGATCATCGCCGGGATGACCAGCGGCACCGTGGTGGTGGAGGCAGCGCCGCGCTCGGGGTCTCTGATCACCGCGCGGCTTGCAGCCGACGCGGGTCGCGAGGTGATGGCGGTGCCCGGCTCCCCGCTCGATCCGCGCGCGCAGGGCTGCAACCTGCTGATCCGCGAAGGCGCGACCCTGATCCAGAGCGCGGAGGACGTGCTCGAGGCGATTCGCCCGTCCGAGATTC
>JBJMVJ010000105.1:0-20300 GCA_045810685.1 Sphingomonas sp. | reverse complement strand
GCTCGTCAAAGGTCGAGGAAATCACCTCGCCATTCACCGAGCGCTGCATGTCGGTCACCTCTTCCGGCCGCTCATCGATCAGCAGGACGATCAGGATCACTTCCGGATTATTGTCGGTGATCGCCCGCGCGATGTTCTGCAGGAGCACGGTCTTGCCGGTCCGCGGCGGCGAGACGAGCAGCGCGCGCTGGCCCTTGCCCAGCGGAGCGACGATGTCGATCACCCGCGCCGACTTGTCCTTGATGGTCGGGTCGAGCGTGTCGAGCCTCAATTTCTCGTCGGGATAGAGCGGCGTCAAATTGTCGAAATTGACGCGGTGCCGGACCGTCTCGGGATCGTCGAAGTTGATCTGGGTGACGCGGGTCAGCGCAAAGTAGCGTTCGCCTTCCTTCGGTCCGCGGATCTCGCCCTCGATCGTGTCGCCGGTGCGCAGCCCGAAGCGGCGGACGATCGACGGGGTAACATAGATATCGTCAGGCCCGGCGAGATAGTTCGCCTCGGGCGAGCGGAGGAAGCCAAAGCCGTCATTGAGGACCTCAATCGTTCCGGACCCCATGATCTCAACGCCCTTTTCGGCCTGGATCTTGAGGATGGAGAACATGAGATCCTGCTTGCGCATCGTGGACGCGCCTTCGACGCCCATCTCTTCGGACATCGCGACCAGCTCGGCCGGGGCTTTCTTTTTCAGTTCTTTCAAATGCATGGTGACAGTCTTTGCTTGGGGATTTGGGGCTCGAGCTTTGTTGCGAACGAATCGAAAGCTGAGGGCGGCAGGACGCCGCGGAACGGAAGGGTCGGCGGCCGGCGAAAAGGGAAACAGGCCGGAGCCGCTACTCGTGGAGGTATGTCTGGCAACCGCCCCTGTCAATCAGCAGCGGCAGGACGTCGCGTCGAATTGACTAAAAAGGCCGGACGATCACCAAAACAACGATCAATGCCGCGGCGATGCCGGGAATCTCGTTGAGCATTCGCACCGCGTTGCCCGAAAGCGGCCGCTCACCGCACGCGAGCTTCTTGCCATAAGCGCCGAGCCAGCCCTGGTAGCCGGTGAGCGCGACGACCAGCGCCAGCTTGGCCGAGAACCAGCCCTGCCCCCACAGGTCGAGATGAAAAGCGAGCATCAGGCCGAGAACCCACACGACCAGCATCGCCGGCGTAAGGATGATCGAGCGGACTCGCGCCTCGCGTTCGACCCAAGCGCGGTCTTCGGGCGATCCCGGCGTGCTTTCCTGGTGGTAGACGTAGAGACGAGGCAGTAGGAACAGGCCGGCCAGCCAGAAAATGACGAACGTAATGTGCGCCGCCTTGACCCACGGATACGCAACGCCAAGCCAGCCGGTCAGATTGCTCAAACTTCCCCCTTCACCAGGCCGATCAGCTGCTCGACATGTGCGATCGGCGTGTCCGGCAAGATTCCGTGCCCGAGATTGAAGATGTGAGGACGACCGGCGAAGGCGTCAAGGATGCGCCGGGCTGCGGTGTCAAGCATTTCTCCTCCGGCGATCAGCGCCAGAGGGTCAAGATTGCCCTGCAGCGGCAGCTCATCCGGCAGTTCGTTTGCGGCCCAGATCGGATCGACAGTCTCGTCGAGTCCGAGCACGCTGACGCCGGTCTCGCGCGCATAAGCCGCGAGCTTGCCGCCAGCGCCCTTGGGAAAGCCAATCACCGGCAAGGTCGGGTATCGGCGTTTCAATACGCCCATCAGCCGAGCGGTCGGCGCAATCACCCATTGCTCGAACTGTGCCGGAGACAAATTCCCCGCCCAGCTGTCGAACAATTGAAGCGCCTCGGCACCGGCCTCGACCTGCCCTGAGAGATATTGGAGCGTGACCTCCTCGATACGGCCGATCAAGGCACTGAACGCCTGCGGATCGGCATAGGCCAGCCGCCGGGCCTCGGCCTGGTCGCGGCTGCCCTGGCCCGCGACCATGTAGCTCGCGACGGTCCACGGACTGCCGGCAAAACCGATCAGTGTCTTGCCCGGATCGAGCTGCGCTTTGACCTTGCGCACGGTCTCATAGATCGGATCGAGCCGGGCCGGATAGGCGGTGAGCTGGTCGAGCGCGCCGCTGGTCAGCGGCGGCGTCAACCGCGGACCGTCGCCAGTGACGAGGGTCAGATTCTGGCCGATCGCAAACGGGACAATCAGGATGTCCGAGAAGAGGATCGCCGCATCGAGCGCCGGAAAGCGCTTCAAGGGCTGCAACGTGATCTCCGCCGCGGCGTCGGGATCATAAACGAGCTCGAGGAAGCTCCCCTTCTCCTCGCGCAGCTGGCGATATTCCGGAAGGTAGCGCCCCGCCTGGCGCATCATCCACATCGGCACCGGGTCGCGGCGCTTTCCGCGCAGGACATCCAGCATCGGCTTGTCCACCTGCATCCTTGCATCCTGCGCAGGCTTCACGGTCACCCTTCTTCTCTTTCTTTATATATATAGAATCTAAGATTGATGTTGTTGTTGGGCGTGGGGTTGCGGGGTTTAGGCGCGGCTCCCGGAATTGCCAACAAGCGGCGGCGCAGGCGCTACTCTGCCGCGTCGATTCGGCCCCGCTATTCACAGTCTGGGGACCGAATTCATCCCCGTGGATGGAATGTCGAACGGTTGTCGCGGGGCTCCGTGCAATGTGATCTGCGCAAATGTCCCCAGCTCGGCGCTTGCGTTCCGTGCACACTTTTCCACAAGGTTGTTCGAATGACCGTCATCCTCGCCTCGACGAGCGCGATCCGGCGTCACATGCTCGATGCGGCAGGCGTCGAGTACCGCGCGGTGAAGCCGCAGGTCGACGAAGCGAGTGTGAAGGAGCGGCTAAGCGCTGCCGACGCGATCGCGGGCGAGCTCGCCGCCGCCAAGGCGATGAGCATCAAGGGCGATTGGGTGATCGGCAGCGACAGCGTCGTGGAGATCGAGGGCCGGCTGTTCGACAAGCCGCGCGGCCGCGACGAAGCAGCGGCGCACCTGCGGTTCTTCTCGGGCAAGGAAACGCGGCTCACCAGCGCCGTGGCTCTCGCCCGCGACGGCGCGCTCGACTGGGCGCATGTGGAGAGCGCCCGCTTGCAGGTCCGTCCCCTCTCGGACAAATTCATTGATGACTATCTCGATGCCGAATGGCCCGAGGTCGGCTACACTGTCGGGGTATTCCGGCTGGAGGGCCGCGGGGTGCAATTGTTCAATCGAGTTGACGGCGACCATTTCACCATCCTCGGTATGCCGCTCATCGCGCTGCTAGGCGCGCTTCGCGAGCGGGGATTGCTGACCGCATGATCCGCATCGCACTGACCGGATCCATCGGGATGGGCAAGTCGACCGTCGCCAGGATGTTCGAGCGTGTGGGCGTCCCCTTGTTTGACGCGGACGCTGTCGTCCGCGCGCTCCAGGGACCCGGCGGAGCACTGGTGGACAAGATCGGCGAACTCTATCCCGGCACCGTCCGCTGCGGCACCCTCGATCGCGATTGCCTTGCGCAGATCGTCCTTGCCGACCCCGAAAAGCTCGCGGCGCTCGAACGGATCGTGCACCCGGCCGTGCGCGCCGCGCGCGAGGCATTCATCGACAAGCACCGAGATGCGCCCGCGCTCGTGTTCGAGATTCCATTGCTGTTCGAGACCGCCGGCGAAAAGGAATTCGACAAGGTTGTGGTCGTCTCTGCGCCCGCGGAGGCACAGCGCGCGCGGGTGCTCGCGCGCACCGGCATGAGCCCCGCCAAGTTCGATGCGATCCTCGCCCGCCAGACGCCCGACGAGGAGAAGCGCAAACGCGCGGATTTCGTGGTTGATACCGGCGATGACCTATCCACAACAGAAAGCCAGGTCAGGGATATTCTCGCTTGTCTCGGTATCGCCGCGGGACGATAGATTTTGGTGATGCGCGAGATCGTTTTCGACACCGAGACCACCGGGCTAAATCCGGCCGGCGGCGACCGCATCGTCGAGATTGGCTGTGTCGAAATCTACAACCGCGTCGAGACCGGACGCCACTATCACGCCTATTTTAATCCCGAGCGCGAAATGCCGTTCGAGGCGGAGATGGTCCACGGGCTGTCGACAATCTTCCTGTCCGACAAGCCTTTGTTCTCGCACAAGGCTGCGGAGCTGCTCGAGTTCATCGAGGATTCGCCGCTGGTTGCGCACAATGCGAGCTTTGATTTCGGCTTTCTCAACCACGAGCTCGAACGGTGCGGCCGGCCGATCGTGCCGATGAGCCGGATGGTCGACACGCTAACGCTCGCCCGGTCCAAGCATCCCGGCGCGAAGCACAGCCTCGACGCCTTGTGCATGCGCTTCGGAATCGACCGGAGCCACCGGGTCAAACACGGCGCTCTCCTCGACGCTCAGTTGCTTGCGCAGGTCTATGTCGAGCTGACGGGCGGCCGGCAGATCGGCCTCGGCCTGGTTGCCGATGCGGGCATGGTCGCGGTCGATCAATCGGCCCAGCCTGTCACCACCCGTGAACCGCGCCGGGCCCGGCCGCACGCCGCCGCCGACGAGGAACTTGAACGCCACCGCGCGTTTATTGCCAGGCTCGTCAACCCGCTGTGGGAGCGCTTCGCGTCGCTTCACTAACGGCCGGTTGACGGCGCGTAGAACGCGGTCCTAAGCGGCCGCACAGCGAGAGGAGCCAGCCACGGATGGACGTTCGGGTCGCGGGTCATCAGGTCGATACCGGCGAGTCGCTGCGCGAGCATGCGCAGCAGCGAGTCGCGGAAATCACGGAGAAATATTTCTCGCGCTCGGTCGGAGCGAACGTGACCTTCGGTCGCGGGCCGAACAATGACTTTACCTGCGACATCGTCGCCCCGGTGGTGAACGGCGTCGTGCTCAAGTCATCGTACAGCGCGCGCGAGCCGCAGATGGCGTTCAACGGCGCGGCCGACCGCATCGAGAAGCAGCTGCGGCGCTACACCAACCGGCTAAAAGAGCATAAGGTCGACGAGGAACAGGCGCAGCCGTTCGTCGAGAACGCCGGCTACACGATTTTCTCCGGCGGCGGCGGCGGCGGCGGCGAGGAGCAGCAAGCGAGCTTCCCCGCGATCGTCGCCGAGACGCGCGTCGACATTCCCGAATCCAGCGTCTCGGACGCGGTCATGCTGATGGATCTCAGGAACACTACCGCGCTCCTGTTTCGGAACAGCGCTACCGGCGAGTTCAACATGGTCTACCGCCGCGAGGACGGAAATATCGGCTGGGTCGAGCCGCATACCGACTGACTTGATGCACCTCGCCGAATTCCTCGATTGCGACGCGATCAAGACCGCCCTTCCGGGCGGCAACAAGCGCTCGCTGCTAAAACAGCTGGCGGATCTTGCCGGCCAGCGCGTCGGCGTCGACGGCGGTGCCGTGCTCGCCAGCCTCAACGAGCGCGAGCAGCTCGGCTCGACCGGCTTTGGTCATGGGGTCGCAATACCCCACGCCAAAATCGACGGGATCGAGCGCGTTTATGCGCTGTTCGCACGCCTCGGGGAGCCGGTCGATTATAAGGCAATCGATGGCCGGCCCGTCGATCTCGTCTTCCTGCTGCTGTCGCCGCCAGACGCGGGGGCCGAGCATCTGAAAGCGCTGGCCGCGATCAGCCGGGTGACGCGCGACGCGGCGACGCTGGAACGGCTGCGTGGCGCGCGCAGCCGCGATGCGCTGGCCGCGGTGCTGATGGGCGCCGACGAACGGGACGCGGCCTGAGCACTGACCGCCTTCCGACCCACGTCGAGGTGTCGGGCATCCTGCGGCGGGTCACGGCCGAAGGCGGTTTCGCGGCAGTAATGAGGAGAGGTGACGAGGAGCGCGGCTCCTTGCTCCTGCTGGTCGCCAGCCGGGGAGCGCATATCGCGTGCCTCGAGCGCGTGCTCAGCGTCGACGGACGCTATCGGTGGGAGCGAGTGGGACCGGGCGAATCGGCGAGTTCCGCCGAAATCCGCGATTTCCTCGCCCGCCGGGCACGGTTCGACGAGGATTTGTGGGCGATTGAACTGGATATCGCGGAGCCTGAACGGTTCATCGCTGAAACGACCTCCGCGGGTTGACGCCCCTGGCCGCTGGGGAGAAACCCCGACAACAACAAGAGCGGGGGGCATTTCCAAGGCAACGAATGCAGGAAATGCCACGCGAGACGGGGAATCGCCAAGCGCGCAGCGGAAGTAATCGCAGAGTATAAGCGCGCAGTCATGTCGGTTCGCCGCACGTAATACGGTATGAATGTTGGCTTCTTTTCGCTCGGCGCTGCTGATGGTTGCTGCGTTTACCCCGACTATTATTGCTCCGGCGAAGGCCGGACCTGCCTCCGAGCCTCTGGTTTCGGTGGCGAATGCGACGCTTCCCAAGATCGCCGTTCCCGACTTGCTCGACCCCGATGGCGACGCGATCCTGTCTGAGCCGGTTTCGCCGGACGCGCAGCCCCAGGAAAATGCCGACGACAGTCTCCCCCAGGCGGTCAAGCCGGGCGGCGATCTTTCCGCGATGGTTGCGCAGCTGCGCGGGCCCGACGCGGGCAGCCGCGAGCTCGAGTGCCTGGCGACGGGCATCTATTTCGAATCCAAGGGCGAGCCGCTTGCCGGCCAGGTCGCTGTCGGCAAGGTCATCGCCAATCGCGTGAGCAGCGGCGGCCGTTTCCCGGGCACCTATTGCGGCGTGTTGTTCCAGCGCGGCCAATTTTCGTTCGTCCACGGCGGAGCGCTGCCGACGGTGCCGCGGTCGAACAAGCAATGGCAGACGGCGGTGGCGATCGCGAAGATCGTCGACCGGGGCCTCCAGGATTCGGTGGCCGGCAATGCGTTGTTTTTCCACGCGCGATATGTGTCGCCGTCGTGGCGGATGAAGCGCGTCGCCTCGATCGGTAATCACATCTTCTACCGTTAAGTCTTTCGGATGGGGCGGGCGGCGGGCGAGCTTCGGCTCGCCCGCTTTCTTTTTGAGCACGGTTTGTTCTAACTGGCCCAATGGCTACTACCGTCGAGTCTTCGTGCTTCACTGATGCGCCGCCAATCGCCGCTGAGGTCGCACGCGGCGTGACGCGGCTGCTTTGCCGTCAGGACCTGTTCGCGGTCTGCGAGATGCCGCTGCCCAACGGTCGTCGCGCCGATCTGATGGCGATCGACGGCAAGGGCGGGTTCACCATCGTCGAGATCAAGGTTGCCAAGGCCGACCTAGTGGGTGACGGAAAGTGGCTCGACTATCTCGACTATTGCGACCGTTTCTATTGGGCGGTGCCGCCGCACCTCGCCCGGATCCTCGAGGAGGAGCGCTATTTGCCGGGGGCGGCCGGGTTGATCGTCGCTGACCGCTACGATGCCGCCGTGATCCGGGAGGCCGCGTACCGGCCCTTGGCTCCGGCGCGGCGCAAGGCCGAACTGCTGCGCTTCGCGCGCCGCGCGGCACGGCGCTTGTCGGCGCAGGTCGATCCCTCGCTCGGCGACGCTATTTAGCCGCTGCCGCTGCCGCCTTGGGCTTCTTCTCTTCGATCAGCTTCAAAATGTCGCGCGCCCGCGGGTCGCGCGCAGCATAATCGCGCGCCGAATAGCCGGCTGCGGAATCCGACCTGTCCGGGTTCGCGCCCGCGTTGAGCAGCATTCGCACCATCGGGACCTCGCGCTGCTGAACCGCGATGATCAGCGGCGTCTCGCCCATCTTGTTGGTGCCGTCGACCTTGGCGCCAAGCGCCAGCAGCCACTCCGCCGCTTCTTCAAAACCGACCCGCGACGCGGCGATCAACGGGGTGTCGCCGCCCTTGCCGGCCACGTTCGGGTCGGCGCCCTTGTTGAGGAGGAAGCCGGTCCACGTCGGATCGCTGCGACTGACCGCGATGATCAGGCCAGTGTTGCCGTCGCTGTCCTTGGTGTCGACAATTCCAGACGAGTGCGTCGACAGGACTTCGATCGCCTTGTTGCCATCGCTCTTCTTCACTGCGTCGATGAAACTGTAGCCGCCGGTGGTGAGCGACTGGCCGGCGACCGGAGCGGCCACCAGCATGCTCGCGGCAAGAAGAACAAAAGCTAAGTGTTTCACGATGTTATGCCCTGACTGGCTGATCAATCTGCTTGATCCGACCGGCTTAGCAGAGCAAGGCTCGACTTCAAATGAACGGTCAGTCTCCATTTTGGGAAAAGCCGCTCGCGACGCTCGACGGCGGCGAGTGGGAGGCCCTGTGCGACGGCTGCGGGCGTTGCTGCCTCCACAAGCTCGAGGACGAAGAGACCGGTCTGCTCTACCCGACGAACGTCGCGTGCAAATTGCTCGACCGGCGCAACGGCCGCTGTCTCGACTACAAGCATCGGATGAAGCTCGTCTCCGACTGCGTGAAGCTCGACCGCAACAATCTGGGCTGCCTCGACTGGCTGCCGACGACCTGCGCTTATCGGCTGCGCGCGGCAGGAGAGCCGCTTCCCGACTGGCATTATCTGATTTCCGGCAGCCGCGACACAGTGCACGAAGCGGGCCAGTCGACGCGCGGCTGGACGGTTAGCGAGGACGACGCCGGCGAGCTCGAATATCATGTGGTCGAACGGCCGCTCTGAAGCTGCGCTCGTCGCCAGCCTGCCGGCGGCGATCGAGATCCGGCCGCTGCGCAACGCCAAGCGGCTGCGCCTGCGCTTCGACGAGGCGAGCGGCACGCTGAAGCTGACCTGCCCATGGCGGACCAGCCGTCGCGCAGCGCTGGCGTGGGCGCTCGACCAGCGCGACTGGATTGAGGCGCAGCTCGCCCGCGCCGAGCCCGGCGAACCGTTCGCGCCGAACGCGACCATTCCCTTGGAAGGCGAGGATGTGCGGCTGGTGTGGGATGCGTCCGCGCCGCGGACGCCGGTCCTCGCCAAAGGCGAGCTGCGTTGCGGCGGGACCGCTGACGGCTTCGGGCGCAGAATCGAGCTATTTCTCAAGCGCCGCGCTCTCGACACGATGTCGCGCGAGGTCGCCGACTACGCTGCGGCGGAGGGGCTGACGCCCCGCGCCGTCAGCATTGGTGACGCCGGTACCCGTTGGGGCAGCTGCTCGTCGCAGCAGCGGATCCGCCTCAGCTGGCGGCTGATTCTCGCACCGCCCGCGGTGCGGCGTTACGTCGTCGCGCATGAGGTCGCGCATTTGTGCCACCTCGATCACGGCGCGCGCTTCAAAGCGCTCGAGGCCCGCCTCTATGGCCCCGGTCTTGCCGAGGCCAAGACGCTGCTACGGCGTCTGGGGCCGCGGCTGCGGCGCGTCGGCCGGAGGCGTTGATTCGCGCTGTTGCGGTTCGCGTTGCGGCTGTTGCGGCGGCTGGCGCTGCGGCGGGAACGCCTGATCGAGCTCCTGCTGCGTCGGCTCGCCGCTGCCGTCGGGCCTGACCATCGGCTGCTGCTGCGGATAGCCCTGGTCGGCGGGCGGCGTCCCGATCGGCATTCCATTCTCGTCGACCATCGGCGCGATGCTGTTGGCGTCCACCGCCTGGTCGCCGTAGACTTCCTCCTCGGGCGTCAGCTGCCAATCCGGGATCGGCACCTGAGTCTCGAACGGCTCGACGGGCCGATTGGCGACCGCGACGGTCATGAAATCGTGGAATGCGCGCGCCGGCGCGGTCCCGCCCTGCAGGCCGCCAACCGGGCGCGCATCGTCGCGGCCCATCCAGACGCCGGTGGTAAGCCCGCTCGAAAAGCCGATGAACCAGCCGTCCTTGTTGGAGCTGGTGGTCCCCGTCTTCCCCGCGACAGGCCGGCCGATCTGCGCCGCGCGGCCGGTACCCGAGAGCACTGCCGACTGCAGCAGGTCGGTCATCTCGGCCGCGACCCACGGCGCGACGAGGACTCGGTCTTCCTGGCCATCATGCTGGTAAAGCATGCGCCCATCGGCGGTGACTACGCGGCGGATGCCGTAGGGCGTGACGGCGATACCCTTGTTGGCGACCGAGGCGAAGGCGCGGGTCATGTCGATGAGGCGGACGTCGCTCGACCCGAGAACCATCGACGGATAGGTCGAGATCGGCGTCGTGATCCCGAAGCGCCGCGCCATGTCAGCGATGGTCGAGAAGCCGACCTGCGCGCCGATCTTGGCGCTGATCGTGTTGATCGAGCGCGAGAAGGCCTCGCGGAGCGTCACCGGGCCCAAGTTGGTGCGGGTGGAGTTGCGGGGGCTCCAGCCATCGATCGTCACCGGCTCATCGACGATCGTGTCGGTCGGCTTCATCCCCGATTCGAGCGCCGACAGATAGACGAACAGCTTGAACGCCGATCCTGGCTGGCGGACGGCCTGGGTCGCCCGATTGTAGATCGACGAGACATAATCCTTGCCGCCGACCATCGCGCGCACTGCGCCGTCACGGTCGATCGCGACAAGCGCGCCCTGCGCGCCGTCGGGCGCGTTAGCGCGGACCGCCTTGTCGGCGGCGACCTGCATTCCGGGGTCGAGCGTCGTCCAGACGTCGATCGGTTCATTGGTCTGATCGATCAGCGTGTCGAGTTGGGGCAAGGCCCAGTCGGTGAAATAGCGCACGCTGTTCTGGTTTGTGGTTTCCTGGATCCGCACCTGGGCAGGGTTTACCGCCGCTGCGATCTCGGGCGTGATGAAGCCGTTCCTGACCATCGTCTGCAGCACGACGCCGGAGCGGGCCCGCGCGGCTTCGACGTCGGCCGAGGGCGAATAGTTGGACGGCGCCTTGACCAACCCGGCGATGATCGCAGCTTCACCCAGGCTGAGATTATCGGCGCCGTGGCCGAAGAATCTGCGCGACGCGGCATCGATGCCGTAGGCGCCGCCGCCGAAATAGACCCGGTTGAGGTACAGCTCGAGGATCTGGTTCTTGCTGAACTTGCGTTCGAGCGCGAGCGCAAGAATCGCCTCCTTGAGCTTGCGGGTGAAGCTGCGGTTGTTGGTCAGGAAGATGTTGCGGGCGAGCTGCTGGGTGATGGTCGAGGTCGCGCTGACGCGATGGTTCTTGGTCAAGGCCGACGCGACAGCGCGGCCAAGGCCGATCGGGTCGACGCCGATATGGCTGCGGAAGCGCCGGTCCTCGGTCGAGATCATCGCCGCGCGCATTTCCGGCGGGATCCGGTCGTAGGTAAGCCACTGGCCGAAGCTCGGGCCCATCGACACCAGCACCTGGCCGTTGGCGGCGCGGACCCGGATCATCTGGCCGAGGTCGGAGCGCTTGGTCAGATCGCCGTAGCTCGGCAGATAGGCCGTCGCCACCGCAACCGCGACGATCAGCGCGAGGACCGAGAGCAGCGCCGCATAAGCAACGCCCTTGATGATGCCCATTAAGGTGGAGCGTCCTTTGGAAGTCGGTGCGGAACGGGCCATTTTGGAAGTGTGGGATAGAAAGCTGTTCGGG
Organism: Sphingomonas sp.; assembly: GCA_045810685.1. Classification (GTDB taxonomy): domain Bacteria; phylum Pseudomonadota; class Alphaproteobacteria; order Sphingomonadales; family Sphingomonadaceae; genus Sphingomicrobium. The sequence continues at coordinate 9,019 of JBJMVJ010000105.1, read as the reverse complement.
CCGCGACAATAGGTGCCGTTGGAAGGTTAGCCGCGCCTTAACCTCGTTTTAGGCGTGAGCCGCTAGGGCTCTTGATATGGTCGGCATCAAGTATCTCGCTCCAGCATTCGTTGCCTTCGCCGTCGCCTCGTCGCCGGCGCTTGCGCAATGCCGCCTGTGCAACCAGCCGACCACCGATCGGCCGGCGGACAGCGCCGATGGGGACGTCCAGCTGCAGATCGAGACCGGTCTCGATTTCGATCGCCTGATCCTTTCCGGTGCGGGACCTGGCGCTGCAACCTTGCGGCCCGATGGTTCGACCGGGGCTGAAGGAACCGTCGCCGGCGTAGGATCCAGGGCAATGGTTGGCACGGTCCTGGTGCACGGCATCGCCGGCCGCGCCTTGCGCGTCCTCCTGCCCCACCGCATCGAGCTCTATTCCGTCGGCGGCGGGCGCATCAGCCTCGACGATGTCGTTACCGATCTTCCCGCCTTGCCGCGCCTCGATGCCGCCGGGAATCTGAGCTTTCGCTTCGGCGGGCGACTGGTGGTTTCGGGCGACGTGGACGGGCAATATCGCGGCGATCTCTCGGTGACGGTTGAATATCTCTGAACCGGCGCTCCGATCCGGAGCGAGGCCTAACACCGGATTAACCATGAGCTTGAGCAAATCCGTAAGCGCTTCTGGTTAATGAGGCCGACACCGTAACCGGGCTGCCGGTCGGTGGTAACGAGTGGGGAAAAGCAGATGAGCAGACTCATCGCGACCGCCGGCGCACTCACGGCGCTGATCGCTACGCAAGCCGTCGCCGTGACGCCGGCGACGCAGGCGACCGCCAACGCCAAGATCTACAAGCCGCTGACCATCTCGAAGGTCCAGAACCTCGATTTCGGCGTGATCGTTTTGACGGGGTCGAGCTTCACCGGCGAAGTGGTGTCGATGAGCCAGGCGGGCGCCGTCACATGCGGCAGCAATCCGGGCGTCCTGCTCACCTGCTCGGGCGCACCGCAGGCGGCGAAATACCATCTGGTCGGTACCAATAATGCGATCGTCACCGTGAGCTCGCCGGGCTTCAACCTGACCGGTCCGGGTACGCTCGCCTTCAGCCCGAACGCACCGGCGACGGTCAACCTCGGAGCTGCCGGGTCGACGACCGGAGTCGATTTTTCGATCGGAGGTTCGATCACCCTCGCCTCGACCACGCCTGATGGCGTTTACAGCGGCTCGTTCGCCGTCACCGCCGACTATCAATAAGCTTGCCGGCTAGCGGCTGCGACCGCTTGAGTGGGCGAAGGGGCTGCCGGGATCGGCGGCCCCTTTTCCTTGGTCCGCGCCAGCCGGGCCCCTGATGGTTGACCGAATATCAACCACTTCGGTTCTATTGCCGTGATCGGCCCTATCGAGGAATCACGAAGCTTTGAGCCGACCGCCGTCTCTTCGGTTGCTGACGTTCGCGGCGCTGTTCGGCGCAGCCGGCCTTGCCGCGCCTGCCGCCGCCGCAACCCAGTCGGCCCCCGTCACCGCCGGTTTCACCAAGCCGCTCGTGCTGACCAAGCTCCAGGATCTTGATCTCGGCACGGTGACGCTGGGGCCCGGTACGTGGAGCAACGCGACGATATCGCTTTCGCAAGCGGGCGCGTTGGCCTGCGGCAGCGCGAACCTGGTCTGCAGCGGCGCAACCACCGTCGCCCGATATAACGTCCAGGGATCCAACCAGCAGACCGTTCGAATCAGTGCGCCCAACGTTACCTTGGTCAACCAGAGCGATTCGACCCAGACCCTGGCACTCGTCACCGACGCGCCGGCGACCGTCGTCCTCACCAACTCCGGCTTTCCCGGGGTCGATTTTTCGATCGGCGGGTCGGTCACGCTGAATTCGACCGCTGCGGCGGGCACCTACGTCGGGACGTTCAACGTCACCGTCGATTATTGACCGAAACCCTCGCCCTTGCGGGTGATTTGCCGGTCATGGTTGACCGAAAATAAACCATTCCGGAGCTAAGCCCGCGGGAACGCTCCTCAGCGGAGCCATAGTGGAGGTTTTCGCGCCATGTCCGTGTTGGCCAGATCCTTTGTCGCCGCAAGCATTGCCGGGGCTTCCCTTTTCGGAATCGCGATACCCGCAGAGGCGGGCGTCGGCGATCTTTTGGTAGCTCCGACCCGTATCGTCCTCGACGGCCGCAGGGGCGCGGAAATCATCCTCAACAATATTGGTGACGAGCCGGCGACCTATCGCGTCTCCGTGGAGTTCCGCCGGATGACCGAGAGCGGTGGGCTGGTCGACGTGCCGGCGCCGACCGACGCCGACAAGAAGGTCGAGGACATGATCGTCTACGCGCCGCGCAAGGTCACGCTCGCCCCGCACGAGCCGCAGGCGATTCGCATTGCCGCCCGCCCGCCGCAGGGGCTTCCAGACGGCGAATATCGCGTCCACCTGCTGTTTCGCGCCATCCCTGCTGCGACCCCGGTCGCTCAGCTTGCAGGCGAGGCGCCCAAGGGCGTGCAGTTCCGCCTGACGCCCATCTACGGCGTCACCATCCCGGTCATCGTCCGGCTTGGCAACCTCCAGGCGATCGCGGGCATCGCCAACGTTCAGCTCGAAAAGCAGGGCAATGCCGCCGCCATCGGGCTTGACCTGACCCGCGCCGGCACGCGCTCGACCTTCGGCGAGGTCCGCGTCCTCAAAGCTGGGGTCAAGGACCCGATCGCGCTCCAGAAGGGCATCGCAATCTACACCGAAGTCGCCAAGCGCCACGTCAGCGTGCCCATCGCGGACACCTACAAGGGCGAAGTCACGGGCCCGGTGACGGTCGAATATGTCGAGACGTTCGACGAGGGCAGGCACCTCATCGCCGAGACGCAGGCGGTTCTGCGCTAGGGGCCGGTAGGCCGCGGCGAGCCCGGTCCGATGTTGGGCGGCCGTTCCTGGCTGCGCAAGGCAGCGATGCTATTGGCGCTATGCGGCGGCAGCCTGGCTGCCTCTGCACCGCCGTCCACGCCGTCGCCGGCGAAGTGGACCGCCGATCCGGACGAACAATTCATTCTCGACGTTAACATCCGCCAGCTTCGCCTCGGCGACCCGGTACGTGCATACACACCGCCCGACGGCACTTGTGTCGTCTTAGGCGACTTTCTGACCGCGCTCGACGTACCCATGCGCATCGATCTTGCTGCCAAAAAGGCCAGCGGCTGGGCCTTCGAGGAGAAGAACCGGATCACGATCGATGCTGCTGCCCTGAAGGCAAGCTACCGCGGAAAGATCGAGGCGATCGCGCCGGGCACCATCCGCGAGACGCCCGAGGGCTGGTGCGTCCAGACCGCGGCGCTGTCCCGCTGGTTCGGAATCGGCGTCAATCCCATGACCTCCGGATCGGTGCTGATGCTGGAATCGGCCGCGAAGCTGCCGGTTGAACTGGCAATCGAGCGCAAGCAGCGCGCTGCCCGGATTCATCGCGCGACGTTCGACCTCAAGAGCCTGCCGCAGGTGCGCATTCCCTATCGCATGTGGCGCACCCCTGCGCTGGACTTCGTGGTCAGCGGCGGCGTCACCTATCGCGCGCAGGACGGCGTCAAGGTTGACCGCGAGGCATCCGTCTATGCCGCGGGCGAAATCGCGCACCTGTCCTACGACGCGCAGGTCACCACCAATACGGTCGGAAAGCCGAGCCTGCTTCGGGTGCGCGCGTTCCGATCGGATCCGGACGGCCGGTTGCTCGGGCCGCTTCATGCAACCCACATGGGGTTCGGCGATGTCCAAGGTCTCGACAGCCGCCTGTCGGGGTCCGTCGCCGCAGGGCGCGGAGCGGTCGTCACCAACCGGCCACTGACCGCGCGTACGGAGTTCGACCGCACCCGAATCGAAGGCGACCTGCCGACCGGCTGGGAAGCCGAACTCTATCGCAATGGTGAGCTGCTCGGTTTTGCCAAACCGGACGCGTCGCAGCGCTACGTATTTGAAGATGTTCAGCTTCTCTATGGCGAGAACACCATTCGCGTGGTTCTTTACGGGCCGCAGGGGCAGGTGCGCGAACGCCAGGAATTGCTCAACGTCGGCCAGGACAACGTCCCGACGGGCAAGACCTGGTACTGGATCGGGGCCAATCAGCCCGGCCGCGATCTCATCACACTCGATCAGCCGCTCGAAACCGGTCTTCCCGAGGCGCAGGCCGCGGTGTCGCTCGAGCACGGGCTCGATCCCCGCACGTCCGTCGGCATTCTGGCGCGAGCCATGCTGATCGACGACCGACGCGTAACCTATGTCGAGGGGAACGTTCGCCGGTCGCTCGGCGGCGCCGTGCTGGAGGTCAGCGGAGCACGGGAATCGAGGGGCGGAACCGCCGCACACGCCCAGCTGCTGGGCAAGCTCGGGCCCGTATATGTCAACATCGATGCGCTTATCGCAAATGATTTTCATTTGCGAGGCGACACGGCGGAGACCTCGCGCGAAGTGCGCGCGTCGCTCGATACGCCGTTCAAGATCGGGCGGGCGTTGGTTCCGGCCCATGCCGAGGCGCATCTCGTCAGGCGCGCCGATGGGTCGCGCCTGCTCGAAGCCGCGACCCGCCTTTCCGCAAGCATCGACCGCTTCAATCTCGGAACCGAGCTAAGGTACCGAAAGGAATATGTGCCCGCGGGGCCGGCGCTGCCCGGTGAGTTGAGGCTCAGCTTGCTCGGCAGCGGTCATGTCGGGCGCGTGCGCGTTCGCGGCGCGAGCGATTTCGATGTTTCCCCCTCGGCCCGGTTCAGGAGCGCCGAGCTGTCGGCCTATTGGTCCGCCTCAGAACGCAGCGATTGGGAGGGCGTCGTCGCCTATGACGGGGTCGAGCATCGCGGCCGCGCCCGCCTGACGCACATCTTGCGGCTCGACTCCTTCGCGCTGGCCCTCACCGCGGAGGCGACGACGAAGCGCGAGTACGCGCTCGGCTTCAACCTCAATTTTTCACTCGACCCGAGGGGCGGATTCATTTTGTCGCGCCGCCCGCTCGCTGAGGGCGGAATGGTCCGCGCGACCGTGTTCCGCGATCTCAACGACAATGGCGTCCACGATCCCGGCGAGCCGCTCGAGAAGGGCGCGCTGATCACCACGGGTTCGCGCCAGTCCGAGCGCAAGACCGACGCGAAGGGCGTTGTCACCGTCGGCGGCCTCACCGCCTACGTCCCCGTGCCTGTAGGCATTGACGTGACCAGCCTCGAGGATCCGATGCTGGTGCCGAAGACAGCGCTCCAGGTGGTGGTCCCGCGCCCGGGCGTACCGGCGGACGTTGCAATCGCACTGGTCGGCGGCGGCGATGTCGAGGGGGCGCTCATGAAAAGCGGCGAGCTCGGCTTCGAGGGCGTCGACCTTGAGTTGGTCGACGGTGCGGGCAAGGTCGCCGGCACAGCCCGCACCGACTTCGACGGCTTCTTCCTGTTCGAACGGGTCGCTTATGGAAGCTACAGTCTTCGCGTGAGCGCGGCGTCGTCGGCCGCCGCGAAGATCGCGCCCGATCTCGGAGTCACGGTAAACCTCACGACCGAGCGCTCGGTGCTTCGGCTGGGTTCGATCCAGCCGCGACCGCAGGAGCGCATCGCCGCTGCGGCGCTGGCGCCGGCCACGCCATAGACCTTTCAAGATCTTGCTGGTGCGGTCGAGAAGACTCGAACTTCCACGGCCTTTCGGCCACAGCGACCTCAACGCTGCGCGTCTACCAGTTCCGCCACGACCGCACGTCATGAGATGATCCGGCTTGAAGAGCAGCCGGCACTGGCAAGGCGCGGCCCGTAGCAAAGCCCTCTGACCCGCGCAATGCCGCCCCGCGGCTATGCCAATTCGGTCCACAATGGGACAAAGTGTTAAGCGCTGTTTACCAATCGGCGGCGATGGCGTTAGCCGTTGTGCAGATGATGCTCCTTGTTGCAGCCGCGCTCGCGATCCAGGCGCCAGAACCGTCGGCCACCTCCTCGGTCGCCAGCGCGGCGGCCACCATCCGCATCGTCACCGCGGTCCGCCTCAAGCTCGACGCCCCGATCAACGCCGGCGCCCCTGCCGCGCGTGATTCGCTCGTGCGAACGAGCGATGGCACTCAGCAGCGCGCAAGACTCATCGAATTTCAATAGCTTAGCTAGGCTTTGGGTTGCCCCAGCGTGATCGTCAGCTCGTCGCCACCGGGTGGAACGTTGACCTCGGCGCTGTTGAAGCTCCTGCTTTCACCGGCAGCGAGCGTTCTGGCCGGCGGCGCGATCGTCCAGCTGTAGACGACCTTGCCGGCGCTGCTCCGCAGCTGCGCCTGCAGCGGCGGCACATCCTGCTCCCTCGCCGTCGGGTTGATCACGCGCCCGGTGACAGTCAACAGCTCGTTGCCGCTTTCGAGCCGCTGCCGGTCCATATGGGTGGTGACCAGCGCCAGCGGGCTCGTCCCCGCTGCGGCGAGGCCGAGCCGGGCTTTGAGCTCGAGGGGCGCGAAGAACCAGAACAAAGCGGCAAGCAGGATGATGATGAAGGCGACGATCAGAATGGAGGTCAACGCGCCCCGACGCCGCGGTTCCAGCTCGTCCTCAGCGGCAAAGGGGCTGAACATGTCGGGCGCAGCCTCGGCGTGCGGCGGCGCGTTCCAATCCTGCTCGGCGGGCGCAGCCGGCGCGCCGCTCTCGGCCTCCGCCGCGGGCGCCTCTACCGGCTCTGCTGCCCCTTCGATCACCGCCTCCTCATAAGCGCGCTCTTCGGCCTCGGGCCCGCTGCGCGGCTCGATAAGGGTCGCCTCGGTGAGGCCTTCGTCGTCCTCTGGCTCATCGGCGTCTGGGACCGGGACCTCTTGCTCGTCCGGTGAAGCCTCGATTGCCGCTTGATCGTCCGGAGCGTCCGCGTTCGATTGTTCGAAATCCTGGTGCCAGCTGTGCTTGCAGGCGGCGCAGCGCACCTGCCGTCCTTCCGGCGGAACGGCGTCGTCCTTTACCACATATTGCGTGCCGCAACTCGGACAGGTGAGGATCATTGCATTAAAAGCCCTCTTCCGGGACGGTCAGGTCACGGTAAACAGGAATGAACGGGGCTTGGCAAGGCAGCGGCCGTGCTGGCGAATGCCCGGAGCGGACGGGGAGGGAAGTGGCAGCAGTCGCGGAATTCGACAGCGTCGGCCTGCGCTACGGCACGGGCGCCGAAGTGCTGCGCGATCTCGATTTTCGCCTGCGCACCGGGTCCTTCTACTTCCTCACGGGGCCGTCCGGCGCGGGCAAGACGTCGCTGCTCAAGCTGCTCTACCTCGCCCAGCGGCCGACCCGGGGGCGAATCAAGCTCTTCGGTGAGGAACTGAGCGAAGCGCCGCGCGAGGCGCTGCCGCCCTTCCGCCGCCGGATTGGGGTGGTGTTCCAGGACTTCCGCCTGATCCGGCACCTGTCCGCGTTCGACAATGTCGCGCTTCCGCTGAGAGTCGCCGGCGCCGCCGACGAGGACGTCGAGGGGCCGGTCCGAGAGATGCTTGCCTGGGTCGGTCTCGCCGACCGCGCGAGCGCGCGTCCGCCGACCCTATCGGGCGGCGAGCAGCAGCGCGTGGCGATCGCCCGCGCGGTGATCAACCGCCCTGAACTGCTGGTCGCCGACGAGCCAACCGGCAATGTCGATGCGGAGATGGCGAACCGGCTGATGGGGCTGTTCACCGCCCTCAACCGGCTTGGCACCACGGTGGTCGTTGCGACCCACGACATTGGCCTGATCAACGCGACCCCGGGCGCTCAGCTGATCCGGCTCGAGAACGGGAGTTTGGTCGACCCGACCGGAACCCTGCGCAACCCGCCTGGTCCGCCGAGGAGCCCGTCTTGATGCTCCGCTGGTTCTTCGTATCCCCGGCCGAGCGCCGCCTGCTCGGCATCGCGCGGCTCGGCGGTCCGACGCCGTGGGTGATCGCCATAATGACCTTCTCGATCATGCTCATAGCTGCGACCGGCCTCGCGCTCGCCGGCACCGCGGGCGTCCTGAGCCGCGCGGTCGACGCCCGCTACGCCCTCGAAGTGCCCGGCGGAGGCGCGAATTTCGAAGCGCTGGTGGGCACCGTGCGCTCAGCGCCCGGCGTGATCTCGGTCGATGTCGTGCCGGAACGCGAAATGCGCCAGACACTCGAGCGGTGGCTTGGGCCGGCGGCGCAAAGCGCCGAGCTGCCGGTTCCCGCGCTCATCAACTTCGATGTGGCGAGCGGCGCGAACCTCAACGCCATCCAGCAGCGGGCGCGGGCGATTGCGCCGGGCGCGCGGATCGTGTCGCACCACGACAGCGTCGCCCCACTGCTCCATTCATTGACCCTGCTGCAATGGGTCGCGTTCGGGCTCGTCCTGCTGCTCAGCATCGCTGCGTCGGCCGCCGTCGTGCTCGCGGCCCGCGGCGCGCTCGATACCCATCGCTTCACGATCGAGGTGATGCACGGGATCGGCGCAACCGATCTCCAGGTCACCCATCTGTTCCAGCGCAAGATCCTGATTGACGCGTTTATCGGTAGCGTCGCCGGCGCTCTCGCTGCGGCGCTGGTGCTGCTTGCATTGGCGAGCGGTGCTGCCATCGCCGGCGAGCTTACCGGCGGAGCGACGCTTCGCCTTGGCGACATCATCATCCTTGCGCTGCTGCCTCTTGCGCTCACAGCGCTTGCAACCTGGGTCGCGCGCACGGCCGTTCTGAGCTCGTTGCGCAGGGCGCTATGATCACGCGCCTCGGCTCGCTGCTGCTGCTGACCTATGCGCTTGGGTTCGTGCTGTTCGCGTTCACGCTTGGCAAGCCCGCGCCGCCCAATGCCGCGGCGACCGACGCTGCGGTCGTCCTCACCGGCGGGCCCGGGCGCATCGAGCATGCGATCGACGTCCTTCGCGTTCATAAAGCGCGGCGGCTGCTGGTCGCCGGGGTCGATCCGGCGGTGACCAAGCCCGATCTGGCGCGCCGCATCCCTGGCAGCAGCAGCTGGCTGGCTTGCTGTGTCGACCTTGGCAGCGAATCTGTCGACACCCGCTCCAACGCCGAAGAGGCCAGCCGCTGGTTCGCCCGCCACGATTACAAATCGCTCCGGCTGATTACCAGCGACT
>JBJMVJ010000104.1:0-12783 GCA_045810685.1 Sphingomonas sp. | reverse complement strand
GACAAGGTGAAGGTCACCATGCGCTTCCGCGGCCGCGAGATGGCGCATGGCGAGCTCGGCATGGCCGTGCTTCGCCGGGTGCAGGAGCAGACCGCCGAGACGGCCAAGGTCGAAGCGCACCCGCGCATGGAAGGCCGCCAGATGCTGATGGTGCTCGCGCCGAAATAGAATCGGCGCCGAGCCGCTACTTACACCCGTGTTGCCAAATTGCTGCAGCCGCGCGGCATTGTGCGCTGCTGCTGTTGCGGCGCTTCCCTTCTAGCCGCGTTCCGGTCTAGCCTCTCCGCAGCGGGCGCGTCGTTGCCCGGAGGGGAGAGAAAACATGATCCGCAAGTCCGCCTGGCTGCTGTCGGCTGGCCTAGTCGCAGTGTCGACTCCGGCGCTCGCACAAAGCAACGATAACGCCGTTCAGCCCTCGCCGCCTTCCCCGACCGAGCAGGCGGGCGTCACGCCCGCGGCCCAGGCCGCCGCCCAGGCGCCCGAGGAGGAAATCGTCATCACCGCCCAGGGCCGCCGGCAGGTGCTGGAGGACGTGCCGATCGCGGTGACTGCCGTCGGCGGTCAGGAAATGAAGAATAGCGGCGCGACCGACATCCGCCAGCTCAACCAGCTTGCGCCGTCACTGCTGGTGTCGTCGACGGGCAGCGAAGCGAACGGCTCCGCCCGTATCCGCGGCATCGGCACGGTTGGCGACAATCCGGGCCTCGAAAGCTCGGTCGCGGTGTTCATCGATGGCGTCTATCGCTCACGTTCGGGCATCGGCCTCAACGAGCTGGGCGAAATCGACCGCATCGAGGTGCTGCGCGGTCCGCAGGGCACCTTGTTCGGCCGTAACGCCTCGGCCGGCATCATCAACATCTTCTCCAAGCAGCCGCGCTTCAAGCCCGAGGTCTATGGCGAAGCGACGATCGGCAATTACAACCTGCGCCGTCTCGCCGGCGGTATCACCGGGCCGCTAAGCCAGACGCTTGCGGGCCGGCTCGACGTCGTGTGGGTCAAGCGCGATGGTTTCTACGACGATCCGGCGAACCACACGACGGTCAACAACCGCAACCGCATCTTCACCCGCGGTCAGCTGCTTTACCAGCCGGATGACAAGCTCTCCGTCCGCCTGATCGGCGATTATACCTGGCGCAAGGAACGCTGCTGCGGCGCGGTCTATGTCGACAACAGCGTCAATTCGAACATCGGCAATCTCAACGAGATCGCCAGTCCGCTGCTGCAGCCGGGAGCGGTCCCGGCGCGCACCAACGACGCCGGCAATAATATCGTCAATGTGCTGCGGGACCTTGGCCAGAACCTCAACGCGCTTCATTCCGGCTACAGCCGCGTCCTCTCGGTCACGCCGGGCCGCGACTACACCGGCACGACCAAGGATTGGGGCGTTTCGGGCCAGGTCGATTATGATCTTGGCGCAGCCTCGCTGACATCGATCACCGCCTACCGCCACTATGATGCGGACCAGGGCGGCGACATCGATTACAGCACCGTCGACATCCTTTATCGCGATCCCGGCGGCGCCGGCCGCAAGTTCGACACCTTCAGTCAGGAACTGAGGTTCCAGGGCAAGACGCTCGGAGAGAGGCTCGACTGGCTGGTCGGCGCTTATTACGCGAACGAGGCGCTGAAGGTCACCGATAACCTCAAGTTCGGCAGCCAATATGGGCGGTTTGCGACCTGCCGCATCGTGTCTCCGGGGGGACTGTCGCCGTTCTACAGTCCCGCGAGCCCCGACTGTCTCAGCGCAACCGGCCGCGGAGCAATCGGCAACGCGGCGGGTCCGTTCGGAGCGGCGGGCCCGCTGTTTATCCTGCCGGCGTTCAACAATCTCGATGCCATGAACAACGTCGGTTCGACGCGGGACGTGTACCACCAGAGGAGCGAGAACTGGGCGGTGTTCACCCACAACATCTTCCATGTGACGCCGCAAATCGATGTGACGGCGGGCCTTCGCTACACGCATGAGACGAAGAAGTTCAACGCGCTGTTCGGCAACAACAACACTGCGTGCGTGAACAATCAGGCGCTGCTGCAGCGGTTCGTCGACCCGGCCAGTCCCTCTTTCAACGTAGGGCTATTTACGGTCTCGCAAGCACTGCTGAATCTGTCGTGCCAGGGCAATTCCACGGCCGAGCTCAACGGCGTCAGCATCCGCGACAAGCGCTCCGAGGGCAGAGTCACCGGAACCGGCGTGCTGTCGTACAAGCCGAACAAGGAAATGCTGTTCTACGCGAGCTACTCGCGCGGCTACAAAGCCGGCGGCTTCAACCTCGACCGGTCCGCGCTCAAGGCCCCGGCGCTGCCCTTCTCGAACTTTGGCGGTGCGCAAGCGCTGGTTCACAACCTCCAGTTCGCGCCAGAAACGGTCAATGCGTATGAGATCGGCGGCAAGTTCGCGCGCCACGGCTTCACGTTCAATTTCGCCGTGTTCCAGCAGGACTTCAAGAACTTCCAGCTCAACACGTTCGACGGGACCGTCTTCATCGTCCAGAACATCAACGGCTGCTCGACCAGCCTCAATGGGCTGGACCGCGACCAGAGCGTCAATCCGGGATCGCCAAATTTCATTCCACCGGTGATTGCAGCTGGCGCCGCGTTCAACATCAACCCCGCCGCGAACACCGGCGCATGCCCGGCCGGCGACGTCGGATGGGGCGTGCGCTCGAGGGGTGTCGAGCTTGAGGCGATGGTCGCGCCCGCGCCCGACCTCAGGATCAATCTTGGCTTCACCTACGCCAACACCAAGTATCGCGACAATCTGGTGGGCACCGACACCGGAGCGCCGCTCAACCCGGCGCTTCGCATGCTCCCGGGCAACAATGTCTCTAACGCGCCTAAGACCGTCGGCACGGGCTCGCTGAGCTACACGCCGCCGATCGGGTCGAGTGGTCTGCGCGCTCTGTTCTACGTCGATGGGCGCGTCAGCGGCGCCTACAACACCGGCTCCGACCTGTTCCCCCAAAAGGGGCAAAAAGCCTATGCGATCTTCAACGGCCGCATCGGCATCCAGAGCGATGACGAGCGTTGGTCGATTGAGCTGTGGGCGCAAAATCTGTTCGACAAGGATTACGCGCAGGTCGCGTTCAACACGCCGTTCCAGGCCGGTGGCTCCACCACTCCGCCGTGGGCCAATGGCTTTACGTTCGCGCCGTTCATCGACCCGCAGTATCCCGGCAGCCGGCAGCTGTTCTCGATGTTTCTCGCCGAGCCGCGGACCTTCGGCCTGACGCTGCGCGGAAGGCTCGGCTGGTCGCGCCCAGTGGCGCCGGCCTATGTGCCGCCGCCCGTTCCGGCTCCGGCCCCGGTCATCGAGCAGCCTGTGCCGGTTCCGCCACCGCCGCCGCCAGCTCCGCCACCGCCGGCAGCGCCCGAGCGCGGCTGACCGGCGCTCCACGCGTTCAAAGGGGAAGGCCTCGCCCATATGGGCGGGGCCTTTTTCTTTACGCCGCTTCGATGTGTTCGGCGGCGCCGCTTCGGCCAGGCTCGAGCGCGGCCTGGAGCAGCGCGGCGCGGAGCCGATCGCCGTCGTCGGGGCCAAGCTTTCTTCCGTCCGACCGTGTCAGGTAGAAGACGTCTACCGCCCGCTCCCCATAGGTCGCAATGTGAGCGGAGTGGATGGTGTGGCCGCAGTCGTGGATCGCGGCGGCGAGGCCAGCGAGCAGCGCCGGCCGATCGCGCGCGTTGACCTCGACCACCGTTGTCCTGGTCGATGCGCGGTCGGCGATCGCGACCGACGGCGCGACCTCGAACGCTGCATCACGCCGCTCCGCTCCGCCAGAGGGCAGCGCAGGCGGCGCTGCGCTCGTCAGCGCCGCTTCGACCGCTTTGATCAGCCGGCCACGCAGCCGCCGCTCGACATAGGGGCGCCCGCGGCCGTCGAGGACCAGCAGATTATCGAGCGCCATGCCATCGCGCGTGGTGTGGATCCGCGCGTCAATGATGTTCGCGCCGGCCGCCGCAAGCCCGGCGCAGATCCGGTAGAACAGTCCCTCGCGGTCGGGCGTGAAGATGCTGACCCGGGTCGCGCCGGTCTGCGGATCGTCCTCGACCACCACGTCCGGCTTGGCTTCGCCGATATGGGCTTCGGCTTTGGCGACTTGCCTCGCATTGGCGAGCTGCCAAGCGGGCGGCTCGGCGAGCCAATAGCTGTCGGGCAGGCGGCGGGCATGCGCGCGAGCAGCGCTCGACTTCCAGCCGAGCTGCGCCGCCAGGTCGTTGTGCCGCTGCTCAACGATGGCCGAGCGGCCGTGCTGCTTATGACCGAGCCGAAGCCGCTCCTCGGCTGCCTCGAACAGGGTTCGAAGGAGCGTCCGTTTCCACTCGCTCCAGACTCCCGGGCCGACCGCGCGAATGTCGACCACAGTCAGGATCAGCAGCAGTCGGAGCCGCTCCGGGCTTTGCACCTGGTGGACGAAATCTTCGATCGTCTTGGGATCTGCAAGATCGCGCTTGAAGGCGGTGGAGGAGAGCAGGAGGTGATGGCGCACCAGCCAGGAGACGGTTTCGGTCTCGGCCGGGTCGAGGCCGAAACGCGGTCCCAACTTCAAGGCGATCTGCGCGCCCATCTCGCTGTGATCGCCGCCGCGGCCTTTCGCGATGTCGTGAAGCAGCACCGCGACGTAGAGCAGGCGGCGCGAGGCGATCTGCTTGATGATCGCGGTCGACACCGGATGGTCGGCCTTCAGCTCGCCCCGGTCGATCGCCGCAAGCAGTCCGATCGCCCGGATCGAATGCTCGTCGACCGTATAGTGATGATACATGTCGAACTGCATCTGGGCGACGACGCGGCCGAAGTCGGGAACGAAGCGGCCGAACACCCCCGCCTCGTTCATCCACCGCAGCACCAGCTCTGGCGAATGGATGCAGGTCAGCACCTCCATGAACAGCGCGTTCGCGCGCGGATCGTCGCGGACCTTGCGGTCGATCAGCGCGGCATCGCGGCTCGCCGCGCGCATCGCTCCGGGATGGATCTCCAGCTGCTCGCGCGCGGCGAGCGCAAACAGTTCAAGCAGGCGAACCGGATCGGCGCGGAAATGATCCTGTGACGGGATGGAGATTCGGCCACGGTCGAGGACGAAGCCGCCAAGGCGCTTGGGCCGGCGGCGGATGGTCGGCAGCGCGAACCGAAATCCCTTCTTGGCCAATTGCTCGTCAAGCTGGGCAAGGAAGACTCCAGTCAGGTCGCCGACGGTCTTTGCGTTGAGGAAATAGAATTGCATGAACCGCTCGACCGCCGATTTCCCGGGCCGGTCGGCGTAATGCATGATCTCGGCGATGCGCGGCTGATATTCGAAGCTCAGCCGCTCCTCGGGCCGCCCGGCGAGCAGGTGAAGGTGGCAGCGCACCGACCAGAAGAAGCGCTCGGCGCGGTCGAACCGGCGGAACTCGGCGGCGCTCAGCAAGCCAGCCTTGACCAGGTCGGCGGGCCGCTCGACACCGTGGACATATTTGCCGATCCAATACAGCGTGTGGAGGTCGCGGAGGCCGCCCTTTCCCTCCTTGACGTTCGGCTCGACCACATAGCGGCTGTCGCCCATCCTGACGTGCCGCGCGTCGCGCTCGGCGAGCTTGGCCCCGACGAACTCCGCCGCGGTGCCGGAAACCACCTCCTTGCGGAACCGCGCGGCGGCAAGATCGAAGACTTTCTGGTCGCCCCACAGCCACCGCGCTTCGAGGAACGCTGTGCGAACAGTCATGTCCTTCTTCGCGAGCGCGATCAGCTGCGGCATCGAACGGACCGAGTGGCCGACCTTGAGCTTCAGGTCCCACAGCAAATGAAGCATGGCCTCGGCGGCCCGCTCCTGTTCGCCGCTGGGAGCCTTGGTGGTGAGGAACATGACGTCGAGGTCGCTGAACGGAGCCATCTCGCCGCGCCCGGTCCCGCCGAGCCCGACCAAGGCGAGCCCCTCCCCGCTCGCTGTTCCGACGATCCGCTGCTCGACGAAATCATAGGCGAGACGGGCCAGTTGATCGTGGAGGTAGGCGGTCGCCTGCGCCGCCGCGCGTCCGTTGCCCGGCTCCAGCGTCAGCCGCTCGGCGATTTCGGCGCGGCCATGTTCAAGCGCGCCGCGAAGGATGTCCACCGCCTCGCGACTGAGCTTCTTGCCCGGACCAAGCGCCGCGAGGCGGTCAGCGAGCGCCCGGCGGTCGATGATCGAGCGCCGGTCGTCGACGATCAGGCTCATGACGCCCGCTCCGCGGCGATCCGCTTGAGCTTGTAGAGCTGCTCGAGCGCATCGCGCGGCGTGAGGCTGTCCGGCTCGATCTGATCGAGCGCATCCGCGAGTGCGTCGGGCGCATGTTCGGGCTCCGCCACGGCCGCAAACAGCGGCAGGTCGTCGAGCCCGGCGGCAACGCCGCCGGTGGCGTCCCGCCCTGCCTCGAGCTTCGCGAGCACCGAGCGCGCGCGAGCAACGACGGCGGGAGGCAACCCGGCGAGCTTGGCGACGGCGATGCCGTAGCTGCGGTCGGCGGCGCCGTCGGCGACCTCGTGCAGCAACACGAGATCCCCCTTCCACTCGCGCGCACGGACGTGGTGAAGCGAGAGGCAATCGAGCCGCCGGGCGAGGCGCGTGAGCTCATGATAGTGGGTCGCGAACAAGGTGCGGCATCGGACCTCGTCGTGCATTGCCTCGACGACTGCCCAGGCGATCGCCAGCCCGTCATAAGTCGAAGTGCCGCGGCCGATCTCGTCGAGGATGACCAGGCTCTGCGGGCTGGCCTGCGCTAGGATCGCGGCGGTCTCGACCATCTCGACCATGAAGGTCGAACGGCCGCGCGCGAGATTGTCCGATGCCCCAACGCGGCTGAACAACCGGTCGACGATTCCAATCTTCGCGCGCGCTGCCGGTACGAAGCTTCCGGATTGCGCGAGCACGGCGATCAACGCCGCCTGCCGCAGGAAGGTCGACTTGCCGCCCATGTTGGGGCCGGTGATCAGCCACAGCCGGTCGCTTGGGCCCATCGCGAGGTCGTTGGCGACGAACCGCTCGCCGGTCGCCCTAAGCGCGGCGTCGACGACGGGATGGCTGCCCCCTTCGATCTCGAAGCACGGCTGGTCGACGAGCTGCGGCAGGCACCAGCTGCCCTCGGCCGCGCGTTGCGCGTGGCCGGCGGCTACGTCGATGCGCGCGATGGCTTCGGCCGTCGCGGTGATTTGGGGAGCGGCGGCGACGGCGATCTGGGTCAGCTGCTCGGCGTGGGCGGCTTCGGCCGCGACAGCGTGGCCGCCGGCTTCGACGACGCGGCTCGCTTCCTCGTGGAGTTCGGGAGAGTTGAAGCGGACGACTCCGGCGAGCGTCTGCCGGTGCGTGAAGCCGCTGTCCGGCGTCATCAGCTTGTCGGCGTGCCTGGCCGACACTTCGACGTGATAGCCGAGCACGGCATTGTGGCGGATCTTCAGCGACCCGATCGCCGTCGCGTCGCGGTAGCGCGACTCCAGCGCGGCAATTGCGCGGCGGCCGTTCGACGCGGCATCGCGCAGGGCGTCAATGTCGATGTCGTAACCTTCGGCGATGTAGCCGCCCTTCGAGGCATCGAGCGGCGGCGACGGGACCAGCGCGCGCGAGAACCGTTCGATGAGCGCGCCATGTCCACCGAGGCGCGGCACCAAGGCGTCGAGCAGCGGCGGCCTGTCGGTTTCGCTCTCGAGTTCGCGTTTCAGCGCGTCTGCGGCGCTCAGGCCATCGCGCAGCAATGCGAGATCGCGCGGGCTTCCGCGGCCTGCTGCGAGCCGCGCCAGCGAGCGCGCGAAATCGGGCCTCGCCTGGAGCGCCGAGCGCACCCGCTCGCGCCGGATCGCATCCTCGAGAAGCCATTGGCACAGGGCAAGCCGATGCTCGATCGCGCGCCGCTCGGTCAGCGGCGCGGCAATATCTTCGCTGAGTAAGCGGCGGCCCGCAGCGGTCTTGCAGCGGTCGATCTCGCCAAGCAGGCTGCCGGCGACGGTGCCGCCGACCGACCGCGTCAGCTCCAGGCTGTCGCGACTGGGGGCGTCGATTGCCATGTGGGCCGCCCGCGCGACACGCCGCGGCGCGTCGAGCAGGATCCCGGCGCGCTTCTGCGTCGCGCCCAGATAGGTGAGCAGTCCGCCCGTCGCAGCGAGCTCCGCACGCGATGGAGCACCGAGCCCGTCGAGCGTCGCCAGGCCGAACCGCGCCTTAAGCGCCCGCTCGCCCGCGATGCTGTCGAACCCGCCCTTGCCTGCAGCCGCGCTGATGCCCGGCACGGGCGCATCGGCAATCGTCTCTGCGGGCGACAGCCGCGCGAGCTCGGCGGCTAGCTCGCCAGGGTGGCAGCTCACCAGCTCGAACCGGCCCGTCGAGATGTCAGCCGCGGCGATCGCCCACTCGTCGCCCGCTCGCCCAACCGCCGCCAGCCAATTGGGCGCGGAGGAGTCGAGCAAGGTTTCCTCGGTCAACGTGCCGGGCGTGACCAGCCGGATGATCGCGCGGTCGACCAGCGCCTTGGATCCGCGGGCTTTGCGCGCCTCGGCCGGACTCTCGGTTTGTTCCGCGATGGCGACGCGGTGACCGGCCTTGATCAGCCGCGCGAGATAGGATTCGGCGGAATGGACGGGGACGCCGCACATGGGGATCGGCTCGCCCGCATCCTCGCCGCGTTTGGTAAGCGCAATGTCGAGCGTCGCGGAGGCGGCCTTGGCGTCGTCGAAGAACAGCTCGAAGAAGTCGCCCATCCGGTAGAACAGGAGCGCGTCGCCCGCCTCTTCCTTGAGGCGCCGGTACTGAGCCATCATCGGGGTAGGGGCGTCGGCGCGGGCCATCTTGTGAACCGTAGCCGCTGGGCTTGCCCCAATCGACCCGGAATCGCCATGCGCGTGACTCTTGCGCCGGCACTCCGCTAAGCAGCGCGGCCATGTCGGAGAGCAACGTCAGATATACCGAAGCGGAAGCGCTTGAATTCCACTCCCGCGGTCGCCCCGGCAAGATCGAGATCATCGCGACCAAGCCGATGGCGACGCAGCGCGACCTCGCGCTCGCTTATTCGCCCGGTGTTGCGGTCCCGGTCCGCGCGATCGCCGACAATCCGGGCTGCGCCTACGATTATACCGCGAAGGGCAATCTCGTCGCGGTCATTTCAAATGGCACCGCAATTCTCGGCCTCGGCAACTTGGGGGCGCTTGCGTCAAAGCCGGTGATGGAAGGCAAGGCAGTGCTGTTCAAGCGCTTTGCCGACGTCGACGCGATCGACATTGAGGTGAAGACCGAGGACGCGCAGCGCTTCATCGAGTGCGTCGAATTGCTCGAGCCGAGCTTCGGCGGGATCAACCTCGAGGATATCGCCGCCCCCGACTGCTTCATCATCGAGCAGGCGCTGCGTGAGCGGATGAACATTCCGGTGTTCCACGACGATCAACACGGCACCGCGATCATTACCGCCGCCGGACTCATCAACGCCGGCTTTCTCACCAACCGAAAGCTCGCCGACGCCAAGGTGGTGGTCAACGGCGCCGGGGCCGCCGCGATCGCCTGCACCGAGCTCATCAAGGCGATGGGCGTTCGCGGCGATCACGTCATCATGTGCGACCGCAAGGGCGTGATCAGCAAGCACCGCACCGACCTCGACCAGTGGAAGTCGGCACATGCGGTCGAGACCGACAAGAAAACGCTCGCCGAAGCGCTCGAAGGCGCCGACGTCTTCCTCGGCCTGTCAGCGGCTAACGTCCTGACCAAGGACATGGTCAAGACCATGGCGCGGGATCCGATCATCTTCGCCATGGCCAATCCGGACCCCGAAATCTGGCCGCCTGACGCCATGGAGGCGCGGCCTGACGCGATCATCGCCACCGGCCGGTCCGACTTCCCCAACCAGGTCAACAACGTCCTTGGCTTCCCCTTCATCTTCCGCGGCGCGCTCGACGTGCGCGCGACGGCGATCAACGATGTAATGAAGATCGCTGCGGCGGAGGCCCTGGCGGAGCTGGCGCGCGAGCCGGTACCCGAGGAGGTCGCGGCGGCCTATGGCGGCCGCGCGCAGAGCTTCGGGCGCGACTATATCATCCCGGCGCCGTTCGATCCGCGGCTCATGGAGACGGTTTCGTCGGCGGTTGCGGAAGCAGCGGTACAGAGCGGCGTCGCGCAGAAGCCGATCGCCAACATGGACGCTTACCGGCAGCAGCTGCGCGCGCGGCTGAACCCGACCGTTGCGGTGATGAGCCTCGCATACGAGAATGCGCGCTCGAACCCGAAGCGCGTGCTGTTCGCCGAAGGCGAGGAACCGAACGTCTTGCGCGCGGCGATCGCGTTCAAGGAGGCCGGCTACGGAACGCCGGTTCTGGTCGGCCGCGAGGACGTCTACGAGCTGCTGAAGGAAATGGGGGTCGATCATCCCCAGGATTATGAAGTGCTCAACAGCCGCAATTCGCCGCTCGTCGGGCGCGCGGTCGATTACATCTACACCAAGCGCCAGCGCAACGGCATGCTCCGCCGCGAGGTCGAGCGGCTGGTCAACCAGGACCGCAATTATTTCGCCGCCGCGATGCTGGCCCTGGGCGAGGCCGACGCAATGATCACCGGCACCACGCGCCCATTCAGCCAGTCCCTGCGGCAGGTGCGGCTGGTGATCGACGATGAGCCCGGCGCAACGCCGTTCGGGATCAACGTTATCGTCGGGCGCAATCACACCCTGCTGATCGCCGATACCGCGGTGACCGAGCGGCCGACGGCCGAGCAATATGCGGCGATCGCGCTGCGCTCGTCGGCATTCGCGCGGCGCATGGGGCTCGAGCCGCGCGTCGCCTTCACCAGCTACACGACCTTCGGCAACCCGCCTGGAATGCACATCGAGGAGCTGCGCGAAGCGGTGCACCTGCTCGGCAGCTTCACGGGCGAGTTCGAGTTCGAAGGTGAAATGGCGCCCGACGTCGCGCTGAACTACGACATGCAGAAGCGCTTCTACCCGTTCACGCGACTGTCGGGACCCGCCAACATCCTGGTCATGCCGGGCCTCCAATCGGCGAGCCTGTCGGCAAAGCTCCTGCGCGAGCTCGGCGGCGAGAGCGTCATGGGCCCCTATCTTCTCGGCCTCGAATATCCGGTGCAGATCGCACCGATGACCGCGAGTGCGTCGGACCTGGTGATGCTTGCAGTGCTCGCCGCGGGCGACGCCCATTCGCGCCAACAGCGCGCCGCGGCGCGCGTCTAGATCCGCTCCACGCTCGAAACCGAATCGGCGTCGCGCAGTGCGGCGATGATCGAGTGGAGGTGGGCCAGGTCGTGCACCTCGATGTCCAGGTGAAAGGTCTGGAAGCTGCCGTCGCGGTGCGCGAGCTGGAGGTTGATGATGTTGGCGTGCTTGGCGCCGAGGATGCCCGACATCGTCCCGAGCGCGCCCGGGATGTCGCGCAGGATCACCGACAGCCGCGCGGCGCCGCCGTCCGAGCCTTCGCCCCAGGCAAGGTCGAGCCAGTCGGCGTCAATCCCGCTCGCGAGCGTGTCGCAGCCGATGACATGGACCTCGATCTCCTCGTCCTCGCGCCTCAAGCCGACGATGCGGTCGCCCGGGATGGGGTGGCAGCATTGCGCGAGGTGGTAAGCGACTCCGGCCGTCAGGCCCTTGATCGAGATCGCCTTGCGCTGGCCAAGCGGGCGCGGCGCGACATCGCCGCCGGCTGAGCCGGGCATCAACGCTTCCATCAACGATTCATCGCTCACCCGCTTGCGCGCGATGGCGATCATCAGCTCGTCCTGATTCTCGATCTTGAGCTTTTTGAGCGCGCGCTTCAGCGCATCCTTGTCGAGCTCCGCCGGGAGCCTCGCGACGATTTCATCGTAAATCTTGCGGCCGAGCTGGATCGTCTCGTCGCGCTCCTTGTGGCGGACGAAGCGGCGAACGCCGGCTCGCGCCTTGCCGGTGGTGACGAAGCGCAGCCAGCTCGGCTGCGGGTGCTGGGCTTCCGAGGCGAGGATTTCGACCTGGTCGCCGTTCTCGAGCATGGTGCGCAGCGGGACGACGCGGCCATTGACCTTGGCCCCGACAGTGCGGTCGCCCAGGTCGGTGTGGACCGCATAAGCAAAGTCGACCGGAGTCGCACCCTTGGGCAGCTGGATGAGTTCGCCCTTGGGGGTGAAGGCGAAGATGCGGTCCTGGTACATCGCCATCCGGGTATGCTCGAGAAGCTCTTCCGGGCTCTCGGCATGCTCAAGGATTTCCATCAGATCATCGACCCAGGGGATGGCGACGTCGCCCTTGGGCTTGCCTTCCTTGTAGGCCCAATGGGCGGCAAGGCCGCGCTCGGCCTGCTCGTGCATTTCGCGGCTTCGGATCTGGATTTCGATCCGCATCTTGGAATCGTGGATGACCGAGGTGTGCAGCGACTGGTAGCCGTTGCGCTTGGGGGTCGAGATGTAATCCTTGAAGCGGCCCGGGACCATCGGCCATCGCCGGTGGATGAGGCCGAGCGCACGGTAGCATTCCGCAACGTCGGCGACGATGATCCGGAACGCCATCACGTCCGACAATTGCTCAAAGCTGATGTGCCGCTCGGCCATCTTCTTCCAGATCGAATAAGGATGCTTCTGGCGCCCGGTGACTTCGGCCTGGAGGCCGTTGTCGGCGAGATAGAGCTGGAGGCCGAGGCCGATGCGGCTGACGAGGTCGCCGCCCTGCTCCGTCAACAGCTTGAAGCGCCGCGTGATGGAGGCGTAGGCGTCCGGCTCGAGCTCGCGGAACGCCAGCGTCTGCATCTCCGTCATCATCTCGTACATGCCGATGCGCTCGGCGAGCGGGGCATAGATATCCATCGTCTCGCGCGCGATGCGGCGG
>JBJMVJ010000103.1:0-18040 GCA_045810685.1 Sphingomonas sp. | reverse complement strand
GCTGCGCGAAGGCCTCGACATCCCTGAGTGCGGCCTTGTCGCGATTCTCGATGCCGACAAGGAGGGCTTCCTTCGCTCCGAGACCTCGCTCATCCAGACCATCGGCCGAGCTGCGCGCAACGTCGAAGGGCGCGTGATCCTATACGCCGACACCGTCACCGGCTCGATGGAGCGAGCGCTCGCCGAGACCGACCGCCGGCGCGAAAAGCAGCTCGAGTACAATCAGGCGCACGGCATCACGCCCGAGAGCATCAAGCGCAACATCCACGACATCATGGCGCATGTCGCCGGGCGCGACGGCGTCGTCGTCGACACGGGCGACGACGAGCGCCCGCACCTCGTCGGCCACAACCTCAAGGCCTATATCGGCGATCTCGAGGAGCGCATGCGCAAGGCCGCCGCCGACCTCGAGTTCGAGGAAGCCGCGCGCCTGCGCGACGAGATCCGGAGGCTCGAGGAGGACGACCTCGGAATTCCCCACGACCAGCGCGTCGCCCCGCGGCCGCTCGGCAACTCGAGCGAAGGCAAGCCCGGCACGCGCAAGGGCCGCTTCGGCCGGCAGCAGCGCACGCGTTTCGGCGGGCGACGCGCCTAGCGCGCCGCAGCTAGATCAGCGCAGCACGCCCCTCTTCTCCATCGCCCGGGCGTAAAGGAACAGCGCGATCGCGAAGAGGATGACGACATAAGGCACGGCCTTGGTCATCGCCGTTTCGTGCGCGCCGGCCAGCGCGGGCGCGAGCGCGATCTGGTAACCAAGGCCAAGCACCGCGCCGACCAGCGACAGCCCATAAGCCCATACCGCCCAGCGATGCCTGATGAGAAGCAGGACCGAACCGGCAAGGCCCATCCACACGCCGAGGCCCCAGCCGATCTGTGCGTAAAGCGGAAAGGCATCGACCCATGCGAGGACCGCGTTCGGATCCGTTCCGGGCATTGCCGATGCGATGTAATCCGTGTTGCGCAACCGGGTCATCAGATAGTCGTAACAGCCGAAACTGCTCCATATGAGCGACAGCGCGCCGATCAGCCAAAGGTGGATCGGCGTGCGGTCTTGCACGGTGGTTGCCATCGATTTTTCCCCTCCACGCCGCGCAATCGGGGCGCGGCCAGAGAAGGAGGCTCCCAATCCCCCGCGCTGTCAACAGCCGTTGCCAGAAGCCATCAGTCGGCGTTGATCTCCAGCCTCAGCACCGTTCCGAGCGCGTTCGCGAGCGAGTCCATTTCATAGGGCTTCTGCAGCACCGGGAAGCCGTGGCTGCCGCCGACCTCCTCGCTGTAGCCGGTGGTGAGCAGGATCGGCAGCTCGGGAAAACGGTCACGCACCTTGCGCGCCAGTTCGATGCCGCTGATCCCGCCGGGCATGATGATGTCGGAGAAGACGAGCTTGGGCCGCTCGCCGCCGGCGAGCCGCTCGAGCGCTTCCTTGGCGCTGTGGGTGATGATGCCCTCAAAGCCGAGCTCACCGAGCATGCCGGCCGCGAGCTCCGCGACCAAAGTGTCGTCCTCGACGATCAGCACGCGCCCGAGCGCATGATTGCCGTTGACGCGCGCCTCGGTCGTCGCGGCGCCGTGGCTGGCTGGCAGGTAGAGCGTGAAAGTCGCGCCTTTGCCGGGCTGCGAATCGACCGCGATCCCGCCGCCGATCTGCTTGAGGAATCCGAATACCTGGCTGAGTCCGAGGCCGGTGCCCTCGCCGAAGCTCTTGGTGGTGAAGAACGGCTCGAACACCCGCTCCATCACGTCCGCGCTCATCCCGCTGCCGGTGTCGATCACCTCCAGCGCGACATGCTCGCCCTTGAGCCCGTCGGGCTGGCCTTTGAGCACGACATTGTGCGCGCTGATCTTGAGCTTGCCGCCATCCTTCATCGCGTCGCGGGCGTTGAAGGCCAGGTTGAGGATGGCGAGCTCGAGCGCGCCCGCATCGGCGTCGACCGGCCACAGCTGGTCGGACATTTCGATGACCAGCTCAATGTTGCTGCGCAGCGACGGGCGGAGGAGAGTCGAAACGTCCGCGAAGAAATGCCTGAGGTCGATCTGCTCGATCTCGAGTTGCTGGGCGCGGGCGAAGGCGAGCAGCTGCTTGGTGAGGCTGGCGCCGCGCTGCGCCGAGCCTCGCACACCGTCGAGCATGCGCCGCAGCTTGTCGGGATCGTTGAGGTTCCTGATCGCCAGCTCGCACGCGCCGAGAATCGCCGTCAGCAGATTGTTGAAGTCGTGTGCCAGGCCGCCGGTCAGCTGGCCCAGCGCCTCCATCTTCTGCGCGCGGAATAATTGCTCGCGCGATTGTTCCAGCCGCAGCTGCGCCTCGCGTTTCTCGGTCTGGTCGCGCGTGATCTTGGCAAAGCCGATCAGCTTGCCGTCGTCGTCCTTGATCGCGTCGATCACCACGCTTGCCCAGAAGCGCGAGCCGTCCTTGCGCACCCGCCAGCCCTCGGCTTCGTAACGGCCCGTCTCGCGCGCCGTCTCGAGCGCGCGCTTGGGCACTCCGGCCTCTGCGTCCTCGGGCACGTAGAAGCGGCTGAAATGCTCGCCGATGATCTCATTGGGCGCATAGCCCTTGATGCGCTTGGCGCCGGCGTTCCAGTTGGTCACCCGGCCCTGGGGATCGAGCATGTAAATCGCATAATCGGTGACGCCCTCCACCAGCAGTCGGAAGCGCCGCTCGGCCTCGAGCAAAGCTTCCTGCGCCGCGCGCTGCTCCGTCATGTCGCGGGTGATCTTGGCGAACCCGACCAGCTCGCCCTGCTCATTCTTGATCGCGTCGACTACCACGCTCGCCCAGAAGCGCGTCCCGTCCTTGCGCACGCGCCAGCCCTCGCCCTCGAACTTGCCTTCGCGCCGGGCGGTTTCGAGGACGCGGGCGGGAACGCCGGTCTTGCGGTCCTCCTCGGTGTAGAAGGTGGAGAAGTGCTTCCCGATAATCTCGTCGGCGTGGAAGCCCTTGATCCGCTCGGCGCCCGCGTTCCAGCTGGTGACGCGACCTTCGGTGTCGAGCATATAGATCGCATAGTCGAGGATCGACTGCACCAGCAGCCGGAACGGGTCTTCGGATATCTGCTCTTGCACTAAGCCTCGATCCCCACCAACCCGCAGCTCCCCCAGCGGCGCCACGGCTGACCTGCGTCCTAGTCCATAACCCGCAAGCCGCGCTACGGTTGCAGCCAGGCGCCCGCGCGAGCCGTCTTGCCGGTGCACTTGCCGGGTCGAACCCGCCGCTTCGCTCACAGCCGCGGCTCAAACTGCTTTCCTACAGCTTACCTATTTGGTTACACATCGCCCGACTCGGAGGAGGGACGGGATGGCTGACGGCATGGATGTGGATGGGCTGATCGACGCCTTGATCGATCGCGAAGGCGGCTACGTGAACCATCCGGACGACAAGGGCGGAGCGACGTGCTTCGGGATCACCGAGGCGGTGGCGCGCGCGCAGGGTTTTGCCGGTCCGATGCGCCAGCTGCCGCGCGAGCAGGCTGCCGCGATCTACCGGCGGCTCTATTGGCTTCGGCCGCGCTTCGATGAAGTCGCCAAGCGCTCCGAACGGGTGGCCGCCGAGCTGTTCGACACCGGCGCCAACATGGGGCCGGCCGTCGCGGTGACCTTTCTCCAGCGCGCCCTGACCGCGCTCAACCGCAACGGCAAGGACTATCCCGATCTCACCCCCGACGGCCGCATCGGCCCAACGACCCTCGCCGCACTCGACGCCTTCCTCGCGGCGCGTGGAGTGGGCAGCGGCGAGACCGTGCTGCTGCGCGCGCTCGAGGCGCTCCAAGGCGAGCGCTACCTCCGCCTCGCCGAGCGCCGGCCAGCCAATAAGGCGTTCCTTTACGGATGGCTCGCGAACCGGATCGGTGAGGGCTGACTCGCGCGTGTGCGCGTAGATCCGCTGCGTTTGCTGCGATTCGACTTGGAGGACTGCAATGAATCGACTTCCATCACCCGGCACTTTTGCCGAGGGACAGCGCTATATCTATGGCCTGCTCGCGTCGGCCGCCGGCATGTTCTGCGCCGCCGCCGCGGGGTTCATGGTGGCGCTCCTGATGTGGGGCGGCTGGAGCCCCGCCGAGGAACACACCATCGTCACCATTTTCGGCTGGTCGCTGGGCGGCTTCATCGCCGCGATGATCGTGGTCATCATCGGCTTGCTCGCAGGAGGGCCCGTCGGGCGCTTTAAGGTGAGCGCGAGCCGCGATGGCGCGTCGGTGGAAGCGGACGGCCGCCAATGATCCTCCGCTTCCTCAACATCCAGGGGCTCGCCGGGATCGCCGCCGCGCTAACGCTCGCCGTCCTGCTCGTCATCCAGAAAGTCGAAACCCGCCACTGGAAGAAGCTGAGCGTGACGTTCGAGCAGCGCTACGATCGGGAGCATCTCGCCTTCGGGCAGACCGTGGTCAACTATCGCGCCGCCGCCGCGGCGGCCCGCGCTGCCGACCAAGCCAATGCCCGCGTCGTCGCCGCCGAGCAGCGCGCAATCAACGAAAGGACCGCCGATGATTATCAAGCCCGCCTTGCCGCTGCTCGCGCTTATGCTGGGGGCCTGCGCGGCCAGCCAGCCGCAGCCGATCCCCGTGCTCGCGGAAACGCGTCAATGCCCAGCGTATCCGCTGCCCCCGGCGGCGCTGCTGAAGCCGCCCGCGAAGACGGACTTCCTCAACCAGACGCGCTGACTGCGACTGAGCAAGCGATCCAGCTCGACGAGCTGATCAAGTGGGTTCGACAGCAAGCGGCGATTGACACGAACCGCAGTTCGCCGTCGACTGCTTCGCATGACCGCTGACCGTCAGCGGCCCAGGGGAGCTGCCGATGGGTCCGACGCGGCTGATTGCCTTCACCGATGGCGTCATCGCGGTGATCATCACGATCCTGGTGCTCGAGCTCCGCGTGCCTCAGGGCGCAGATTTCGCATCGCTTCGGCCGCTTGCGCCGGTATTCGCCGCGTACGTCCTGACCTTCGTCAACATCGGCATCTACTGGAACAACCATCATCACATGATGCAGGCCGCGCGCAAGGTCGACGGCCGCGTGCTTTGGGCGAACCTGGCGCTGCTCTTCTCGCTCTCGCTGACGCCGTTCGTCATCCGCTGGATCGACGCAGTCGGAGTCGAGCCGCTGCCGGTCGCCGCTTATGGGCTGGTGATGATCATGGCGGCTCTTTCCTACTATTTGGTCGAACTCACGCTGAAGCTCGCGGAGGGGGCGGATTCGCAGATTCGCAAAGCGGTCGGGTCCCAGGCCAAGGAATGGATCAGCTTAACCGGCTACTGCGCCGGCACCGTGCTGGCTTTCCTCTCGCCCTACATCTCCGTCGCTGTTTATGTCTTGGTTTCCGCGTGGTGGTTCGTGCCTGACCGGCGTTTCGAGCACCGCTTGTAAGCCTCGCCGCGCTCTCCCACCTCAATTCCAAAGGAGAATGCTTTGGAAAGTTGGCACGGAACCACGATTTTGGGGGTGAAGAAGGGCGGAAGGACGGTGATTGCCGGCGATGGCCAGGTGTCGATGGGCAATACGGTGATGAAGCCCAACGCCAAGAAGGTCCGCCGCATCGGCACCGAGGGCAAGGTCATTGGCGGGTTCGCCGGGGCCACCGCCGACGCCTTCACCTTGTTCGAGCGGCTGGAGAAAAAGCTCGAGCAATATAACGGGCAGCTGCTGCGCTCGGCGGTCGAGCTCGCCAAGGACTGGCGGACCGACAAATATTTGCGCAACCTCGAGGCGCTGATGATCGTCGCCGACGCCGAGCAGATGCTGATCCTCACCGGCAACGGCGACGTGCTCGAGCCTGAGGGTGGGATCGCCGCGATTGGGTCGGGTGGAAATTACGCTCTCTCGGCGGCGAAGGCCCTCGCTGACTATGAGCAGGACCCCGAGGTGCTCGCGCGCCGGGCAATGCAGATCGCTTCGGAAGTGTGCGTCTTCACCAACGACCGCCTCACCATTGAGACGATTGAAGGCTGAGCGCAAGCGCGGCTAGGCTGGCCGCGTGTTGCTCGACCGGAGAACCTTTGCTGCCGGGTCGGCCGCGTTGCTCAGCGGCTGCGCGACGGTCGGCGCTCGGCACATCGCCGGCTGCACGCCGCTGCCGCCGGTTATCGCGGACCAAAGCCGGGTTATCCGAACGATGGCGGGCCTGCGGCCCTACCGGCGGCAGGGCTTCGTCGTGCGCGCCGAGCCGCTCGGCGAGAAACGGCTGGTCCACAATTATGGTCACGGCGGCGGCGGCATCACCTTGAGCTGGGGCACGTCCAAGCTCGCGGCCGAGCTCGGGCTGCAGGGCCACAGCGGCCCTGTCGCGGTACTCGGATCCGGCGCCGTCGGTCTTGCCACGGCGCGCCTGGTGCAGGAGGCGGGGTTCCCCGTAACGAT
Source organism: Sphingomonas sp. (assembly GCA_045810685.1). Lineage (GTDB taxonomy): Bacteria > Pseudomonadota > Alphaproteobacteria > Sphingomonadales > Sphingomonadaceae > Sphingomicrobium. The sequence goes on along the minus strand of JBJMVJ010000103.1, from coordinate 11,680 downwards.
CCACGCCGCGGCTCTGCCGCCGGACACCACCTCGAATATCGCCGGAGGCCAGTTCCACCCGTTTGCCGTCTTCCACGAGGGGCAGGTCACGCCCGAGTTCATGGCGCAGTTCACACGTGCGCTCGACTACAGCTGGCGGCGCTTCCAGATCATGGTCGGCGAGGATTACGGTGTCCGCTGGCTGCCGACCTATGTGGAGACCGATAGCCCGGAGGCGAAGACCATCGCCACGTTTCCGCCGATCGACCGCATGCTGAGCGCGTCCGAGCATCCGTTTCCCTGGCCGAGCACGCTGCGCTACGACACGATGTACGTCGAAACGGGCCGTTATCTGCGTCAGATGATGCGCGACGTGCAGCTCGCAGGCGGCAAGATCGAAGTTCGCCGGTTCGCGACGCCCGCCGATATCGCGGCGCTGCCGGAAAGCCTTGTCTTCAACTGCACGGGCCTTGGCAGCCGCGACCTGTTCAATGACCAGGACCTTCATCCCGCCCGCGGCCAGCTCGCGGTCCTCGAGCCGCAGCCGGAGGTCCAATATGCGTTTACCGGCGGGCCCGGCTACATGTTCCCGCGGCCGGACGGGATCATTCTGGGCGGCACGTTTGAGGTTGACCAGTGGGATACGACGCCCGACCCGGCGACGATCGCCCGCATCGTCGAGCGCCACAAGGCCTTCTTTGCGAGCCTGCGCTGCACCGCTTGAAGTGCCGCCGCGCGGTCCCGACATAGTTTGCAAATGAACTATCATACGACCATTCCCCAGAGCGGCGGGGAGCAAGCAGAAGTGCTGAAAGACAAGTTGACGCCCAAGGCGATCGTCGCTGCACTCGACGACCACATCGTCGGCCAGGACGACGCCAAGCGCGCGGTTGCGGTCGCGCTTCGCAACCGCTGGCGCCGTCAGCAGCTCGGCCCCGAGCTGCGCGACGAGGTTACGCCCAAGAACATTCTGATGATCGGCCCCACCGGCTGCGGCAAGACCGAGATCAGCCGGCGGCTCGCCAGGCTCGCCGACGCGCCGTTCGTCAAGGTCGAGGCGACCAAGTTCACCGAGGTCGGCTATGTCGGCCGCGACGTCGAGCAGATCGCCCGCGACCTCGTCGAGGAAGCGGTTCGCCTCGAGCGCGAGCGGCGCCGCAACAAGGTCCGCGCGGCCGCCGAGGACGCGGCGATGGACCGGCTCCTTGACGCCCTTACCGGCAAGGGATCGAGCGAAGCGACCCGCCAGAGCTTCCGCCAGCGCTTCGCCGACAAGAGCCTCGACCAAGCTGAAGTAGAGATCGAGGTCGACGAGCAACCGGCGCTGCCGTTTGAGATCCCGGGCATGGGCGCGCAGGTGTTCGATTTGAAATCGATCATGGGTAAAGCGATGGGCGGCGGTCCCCGCAAGCGCCGCAAGCTGAAGGTCCCCGAGGCGTTCGCGCGGCTCACCGACGAAGAGGCCGATAAGCGCCTCGACCCGGACGACGTCAACCGTGCCGCGCTCGCCGACGCCGAGGCCAACGGCATCGTCTTCCTCGATGAGATCGACAAGATCGCCGTCAGTGACGTGCGCGGCGGCTCGGTCAGCCGCGAGGGCGTCCAGCGCGACCTCCTGCCGCTCATTGAAGGAACGACGGTCGCGACCAAGTACGGCCCGCTGAAGACCGACCATATCCTGTTCATCGCGTCTGGCGCGTTCCACATGGCCAAGCCGGCGGACCTCCTGCCCGAGCTGCAGGGACGGCTGCCGATCCGGGTCGAGCTCAAGGCGCTGACGCAGCAGGATTTCGTGCGGATCTTGTCGGCGACCCGCGCCAGCCTGACCGAGCAATATCAGGCGCTGCTCGGCACCGAGGGCGTCACCGTCGAGTTCGCGGACGGCGGGATCGAGGCGCTCGCCCGCATCGCCGCAGAGGTCAACGAAACGGTCGAGAACATCGGCGCGCGGCGGCTGCAGACGGTGATGGAGAAATTGCTCGAGGACGTCAGCTTCGAAGCCGAGGATCGTCGCGGAGAAACCCTCGTGGTCGACGCGGCCTTTGTCGAAAAGCAGCTATCGAGCATCGCCCGCGACGCCGACCTCAGCCGATACGTGCTTTGATCGGGACAGGCCGTCGTCCATCGCCCACGGCTCGGCGAGCAGGCTGCACCTAAGCGGGGCGGACTTCGTTGTGGGAACATTCCCATCACTGGAGTTCATCCATGCGACTTCAACTGACTAGCCTTTCCGGCGTCCTCACTCTTGTTGCCTCGAGCGCAATGGCCCAGGTCACGCCGGGCTCGATCCCCGCGACACCGGTGCAAGCCAACAAGTCGGCGGTCCCGACCCCTCCAGCAGCCACGACGCCGCCGACTGTGACACCGTCCGATACAACGGTTCCGCCGTCGACGGCGCCAGGGCAGGCTCAGACCACGCCCGGCCAGGCGAGCCAGCTGACTCCGGCAGTCACCGGCCAGACACCGTCGGGCCAAGCTACCGGCACAGCAGTCACCGGCCAGACACCGTCGGCCCAAGCTACCGGCACAGCAGATGCGGGGCAGCTCACCGCCGCCACCTCGGCCGACGTCAAGGCCGGCGTCTCTGTCTACGACCAGAAGGGCGGCCTCGTCGGCAAGGTCGAATCGGTCGGCGACAAAGGCGCCGTGGTCAACACCGGCAAGGCGCGTGCCCAAATCCCGATCGCCAGCTTCGCCAAGAGCGGCAAGGGACTGGTCCTGGCCCTGAGCAAGGCGGAGCTTGACGTACAGGGCGCGAAGACGACCACGACGACAAAGACGACGACGAAGACCGCGCCCAAGAAGCCGAAATAATCGTCAGGCGTGCGTCCGGCGGTAGCGCCAGACCAGACCTTGGACGAACGGCGGCCACAGGCTCGTCTTGACTCCGGCGAGCCTCAGCCGCCCGGCAGCCCAGCTGTTGCAGGTGCGCAGCATGCTCGCCTTGCCGGTGGCGCGGTAGAACGCGTCGGCTGGGCCGTAGCCGGGGTGGTCGATGCGCTGCGGGTGGCCGCGGCGGTCGAGCACGAAATCGGCCCTCACGGCGGCCCAAAGTCGCCGATATTCGTCCGGGCGAAGCCGGATCTCGCGCGCCGCGTAAGCGGGCAGTGGCACATATTCGACGTGCATGACGCGCCTGCCGCCGGTCAGCGCTGCCCAGATCGTGCCCGGAGTGATGTCCCGCCAGGTCGGCGTGTTGAGATAAACATGTTCCTCACCCGAGCCGAAGGCGATCCAGCGGGCGTTCGGGTCGGGCGCGCCAAAATCGCGCTTTGGAATGAGCGGTGCCCAATCGAGCCCTTGCGCCTTGACCGGCATGAGGATGTCCGCGTGGATGCCGTTGTCGGCGAGGTAGATGGTCGTCCCTTCTGCCGGCTCGCGCCAGCCGGCGTTGACCGGGACGAGCGACCCGCCGATCGCCGCCCCGAGGTACAGCGTCGGGAGCGAGAGCAGCAGCATCAGCAGCCGCCGCCCAACCCGCTTGCGTCGCTTTCCTTTTCGCCGCTCTCGAACCACCCCGCTCGCCCCTCTACGCTTGCCTTGCCGGGTGCCCCTGCCTAGATGCGCCAGCCAGTCGGGGCGTAGCGCAGCCTGGTAGCGCATCACACTGGGGGTGTGGAGGTCGCTGGTTCGAATCCAGTCGCCCCGACCAGCCTTGCTATAGACCGTCCCGGCGACGGTCGTCATAGCAAGGCTCATTCCTCTCACTCGGAAAGTCAGCTCATTTCGATGTCCAGCTCACCGATCCTGATGCAGACCGCCGCACCTGTCGGCCAAGCCGGCGGCGGAACCGCCGGCCTGCTGGTGGGCATCCTGCCGTGGGTACTGATCTTCGCCATTTTCTACGTGCTGATGATCCGTCCCCAACAACGCCGGGTGAAGGAGCATCAGAACGCGGTCGCTGGGGTCAAGAAGGGCGATGAAGTGATCACCGGCGGCGGTATTCGCGGCAAGGTGACCAAGGTCACCGATGACGAGGCCGAGGTCGAGATCGCCCAAGGGGTCAAGATCCGCGTGATCAAGACCACCATCAGCCAGGTGCTGACGGGCAGCACGAAACCGGCGAACGACTGATGCTCGAGTTTCCCAAGTGGAAGGTCTGGCTGGTTTCACTCGTCGTCGCGGCGGGCGTGCTGCTGTCGATCCCCAGCCTCGTCGCCGGCACGCCGGCAGCCGCGAGCTGGCCGAAATGGCTTCCGCAATACAAGATCAACCTCGGCCTTGACCTCGCCGGAGGCAGCCATTTGCTGCTCGAGGCGGACGCGCAGGATGCGCTCAAGCAGCGGCTCCAGGCCAAGGAAGACGAGGTCGCAACCGAGCTTCGGCGCGATCCGCAAATCGAGATCGGCGACTTTTCGACCGCGGGTGGTCGTCTTTCTTTCCTCGTCCGCAACCCGACGCAGGTCGACGCGGCGGTCGAGCGGATGCGGCGGCTGAGCCAGCCGCTGGCGCTGACCGGCAACCGCGATTGGGACGTCCAGGTGGTCGATTCGACCCGCATCGTCCTGACGCCGACGCCGGGCGGCAACGCTCAGGCGCTCAAGGACGCGATGGTCGTCGCGCGGGACGTCGTGCGCCGCCGCATCGATCCGGGCGGGACCAAGGAAATCACCGTTGTCACCGAGGGCGGCAACCGCATCCTCGTCGAGGTGCCGGGCGTCGAGGATCCCGAGGCGCTGAAGAGGCTGATCGGCCAGACCGCACGGCTTGAGTTCAAGCTTGTCGATCTTTCCGCGAATCCGCAGGACGTGCAGCAGGGGCGCGCTCCGCCGGGCAGCCAGGTGCTTCCGATGGCCGACGGCAGCGGCTTCGCGGCGGTCAAGCGGCGGGTGATGGTCTCGGGCGACCAGCTGACCAAGGCCGTGCAGGGGTTCGACCAGGATGGCCGGCCGGACATTAACATCACTTTCAACACGGCCGGCGCGCGCCGGTTCGGCCGCGCGACCCAGGAGAATGTCGGCAAGCCGTTCGCGATCATCCTCGACGACAAGGTCCTCTCGGCGCCGAACATCAACGAACCGATTCTTGGAGGCAGCGCGCAGATCACCGGCAGCTTCACGGTCCAGAGCGCACACGATCTCGCGGTCAGCCTCGCCTCGGGCAAGCTGCCGGTGAAGTTCAACTTTGTCGAAGAGCGCACGGTCAGCGCCGAGCTGGGTCAGGATTCGATTCGCAAGGGAGCGATCGCCAGCATCGTCGGCACGGTCGGCGTCATGCTGTTCATGCTCGTCACCTACGGCCGCTTCGGGGTCTATGCGAACATCGCATTGGTCGTGAACGCCTTCCTGATCCTCGCCGTGATGGCGATGTTCAACGCAACCCTGACCCTGCCCGGAATCGCGGGGTTCATCCTGACGATTGGCGCCGCGGTCGACGCCAACGTGCTGATCAACGAGCGCATCCGCGAAGAGATTCGCCGCGGTCGGCGGCTGATTGACGCGGTCGAGACCGGCTATCGCGAAGCGATGCGCGCCATTTTCGACGCCAACGTGACCCACGTCATCTCGGCCGCGATCATGGCCTATTTCGGCTCAGGCCCGGTGCGCGGCTTCGCCGTCGTGCTGATGATCGGCGTGGTCAGTTCGGTGTTCACTGCCGTTTACTTCACCCGCATGCTGGTTGCGCTGTGGATCCGCCGCGCCCGGCCCCGCGCGCTGCACATCTAAGGCCCTTCAATGAAGCTCCTCAAGCTGGTTCCCGATCACACCAACATCGACTTCATGCGCTGGCGCAACCTCGCGCTGGTGCTGTCGCTGATCGCCACCGTCGCATCGATCGCGTTCACCGCCTATCGCGGGCTCAATCTCGGCATCGATTTCGTCGGGGGCCAGGTGGTGCGGGTCGAGTTCGCCCGGCCGGTGCAGATCGAGGATCTGCGGGCGCGGGTGTCCCACCTCGGCGTCGGCGAGGCGAGCATCCAGGCGCTCGGCAACAACCGCACCTACCAGGTGCGGCTGCCCAAGCCGGCGGGTCCCGAGTCCGCCTCCAACCAGGTCGTCTCGAAGCTTCGGGCGGTGATACCGCAGCAATATCCAGGGGCGCGCGTGGACGCCGGCGAATCGGTTTCGGGCAAGGTCAGCGAGGAGCTCGCGCAGGATAGCGCGATGGCGATCGGCCTCGCGATGCTCGGCATCGCGGTCTACATCTGGTTCCGCTTCGAATGGCAGTTCGGGGTCGGGGCGTTGCTGACGCTCGCGCACGACGTCGCGATGACTCTCGGCTTCTTCGCTTTCACACGGCTCCAGGTGGATTTGAACGTTGTCGCGGCCTTCCTCACCATCGTCGGCTATTCGTTGAACGACACGGTCGTCATCTACGACCGTATCCGCGAGGATCTGCGCAAGTACCGCAAGATGGCCATCCTGCCCTTGCTCAACCTGTCGCTCAACGAGACGCTCGCTCGCACGGTGGTCACGTCGTTCACCGTCCTCATCGCTCTTGGCGTGTTGATGCTGATCGGTCCGCAAGTGATCTTCGGCCTCGCCATCGCGATTTTCCTGGGCGTGGTGATCGGCACTTATTCCTCGATCTACATCTCCGCGCCCGTGCTGGTGTGGCTTGGCGTCGAGCCCGACAGCTTCCTCAAGACCGAGGACAAGGACGCCGCGGCCCCCCAGACCGCCTGAAAACCGTTCAGCGAACGCCAAGCTTTCGCTGTCCATGCCCTGCTTGGCCTCCCCCGGAGCCCGCGCTAATGAGGTCCCCATGTTGAAGCTTTCCCGTTCCGTCGCATCGCTCCTTGCCGCCGCCGCGGTGCTTTCGCTCGCGGCTTGCGCGCATGGCGGCAAGAAGCTCGACACCGCATATGTCGCGCGCGACGTCAGCAGCCTCTACACCGCGGCCAAGCACATGATGGACAGCGGCGATTATCAGACCGCCGCCAAGCTGTTCGACGAAGTTGAGCGCCAGCATCCCTATTCGGTCTGGGCGCGGCGCGCGCAGCTGATGAGCGCGTTCAATTATTACATGGCGCAAAAATATACCGACGCGATCAACTCGGCGCAGCGGTTCGTCACGATCCATCCCGGCAATGCCGAGGCCCCTTACGCGCAATATCTGATCGCGATGAGCTACTACCAGCAGATCGACGAGGTCACCCGCGACCAAACCACGACGCAGCAGGCATCCGACGCGTTCGGCGAGCTGATCCGCCGCTACCCGGAAACGCGCTATGCCGCCGATGCGCGGGTCAAGCTCGACCTCATCAAGGACCATCTCGCCGGCAAGGAGATGGAGATTGGCCGTTTCTACCAGCGCTCAGGCCAGTGGCTCGCCGCGACTTACCGGTTCCGCACCGTCGTCGACCAATATCAGACGACGACCGACACGCCCGAGGCGCTCGAGCGGCTGGTCGAATGCTATCTGGCTCTCGGCGTTCCCGAGGAAGCGCAGAAAGCCGCAGCCGTGCTCGGCCGCAACTATCCCGAATCCTCCTGGTACAAGCAGTCGCTGCGGTTGCTTGGGCGTGAGCGGCAGGTGACGTCGCGGCGGACGGCCTCCCGCAAGTGAGGTCGGAAGAGCTGCTCCTCACGTGCTGAGGCAGCTCGCAGTCCACAATGTTGTCTTGGTCGAACGGCTCGAGCTCGAGTTCGAGGCCGGTCTCGGCGTGCTGACCGGTGAGACCGGCGCGGGCAAGTCGATCCTGCTCGACGCGCTCGGCCTCGCGCTCGGTGCTCGCGCCGATGCCGGGCTCGTCCGGACGGGCCAAGAGGCAGCGTCCGTCTCGGCCGAGATTGAGTTGCCGCCGAGCCACCCCGCAGCTGCGCTGCTCGCCGAGCAAGGCATTGTGGCGGAGCCGGGCGAGGGCCTGATCATGCGGCGCAGCGTGAAGAGCGACGGCGGGAGCCGCGCGTTCGTCGGTGCTGCGAGCGTCCCCGCCGGCCTGCTTCGCGAAGTCGGCGCATTGGCTGTCGAGATCCACGGCCAGCATGACGATCGCGGCCTGCTCAATCCCAAGCGCCACCGTGCGCTGCTCGACGCCTTCGGCAAGCTCGACGCCGCGGCTGTCGAGCGCGCCTGGGCGGACGTGGTCGCTATCGAGGCCGAACTGCTCGAGGCGAGGGCTGTCGCGGCGGCGGCCGAACGTGACCGCGAGTGGCTCGAACATTCGAGTGCTGAAATCGCCGCACTTGCACCCGAGGAGGGCGAGGAGACCGATCTCGCAGAGCAGCGTGCCGGGATGCAGGCGGGGCTCAAGGCCGGCGAATCGCTGACCGGCATCGACGAATTGCTCGGCGGCTCGGACGGCGCGCTGGCGCAGCTTCGACAGGCCGCGCGCCGGATCGAACGCGGTGCCGCCGACCACGCACTGCTCGGCGAAGCGCTGGCCGCGCTTGACCGTGCCGTGATCGAGGCGAGCGAGGCGGAGGATCGGATTGCCCGCGCCGCGGAAGCAATGGCCTTCGATCCGGCGCGGCTCGAGCAGGTCGAGGCGCGGCTGTTCGAAATCCGTGCGCTCGCGCGCAAGCATCGCGTCGAGCCCGACCGGCTCGCGGGCCTGGGCGAGCAGATGCGGGTGCAGCTTGCGGCCATCGAAGCCGGCGGTGGGCGGATTGCCGAGCTGGACTGCCGGCTGGTCGCGGCCCGTGAGGATTATGCGGCGGCCGCCGAAGAGCTGAGCGGCCGGCGACGCAGCGCAGCCGCACGGCTCGATGCGGCTGTGGCGTCAGAGCTGGCGCCCCTGAAGCTCGACGCTGCGAGGTTTCGCACGGCCATTGCCGCCGCCGAACCCGGCCCCTCAGGCACGGACCGGGTCGAGTTTGAAGTCTCCACCAATCCTGGCGCGCCCTTCGGGCCGCTGACCCGGATCGCGTCGGGCGGCGAGCTGTCGCGCTTCATCCTCGCGCTGAAGGTCGCCCTGGCCGAGGCCGGAAGCGCCGCGACGATGATCTTCGATGAGGTCGACCGCGGCGTCGGCGGCGCTGTCGCGAGCGCGATCGGCGAGCGGCTCGCGCGCCTTGCGGAGCGCTCGCAGGTGCTGGTCGTCACCCACTCGCCGCAGGTCGCCGCCCGCGCCTCGCACCATTACCGAATCGACAAGAAGCACGGTGAGGGCGGCACTCGAACGACCGTTCGTAAGCTAAGCGCAGAGGAGCGCCGGGAAGAGATCGCGCGCATGCTGTCGGGCGCCTCGATCACCGAGGAAGCGAGGGCGCAGGCCACCCGTCTGCTCAACGCCGCGTGACCGGCTATGTCGCGCTGCTGCGGGCGGTGAATGTCGGCGGGCGGCAGCTCAAGATGGACGATCTCAAGCGCATTGCCGGCGAGCTCGGCCTCGGCTCTCCGCGCACGTTCATTGCCAGCGGCAACCTGCTCTTCGACAGTGATGGCGACGAGGCAAGCCTCAAGCGCCGGCTCGAGGATAGGCTGAGCGAGCATATCGGCGCCGCGGTGCACGTGATGATCCGCACCGCCGACGAGCTCGCGGCCGCGCTTGCGGCTAACCCGTTCGCTGAGGAACCGGGCAATAGAGTGGTGGCGATCTTCCTCGACGAGGCTCCGCCCGCCGGTGCACTCGAATCCGTCAAGCATAAGACCGACGAACGGCTGGCGCTCGGCGCGCGCGAAATCTATGTCCATTATCCCGGCGGGCAGGGACGCTCGAAGCTCAGGTGTCAGGCTGCGGCGCGCGGCACTGCCCGAAACATGAACACGGTGGCCAAGCTGGCCCAATTGGCAAGGGAGATGGCATGAGCAAGGACCGTCCAGTCGCGCATAATTTTGAGGGCGAGGAGCTGGAGAGCGTGTTCGTCGGCCGCCGTGACGGACAGGCGCGGCCCACGGTCATCCTGATCCCGACGGTGATGGGGGTTTCCGACCTGGAAATCGGCTTTGGCCGACAGCTGGTCGAACTCGGCTACAATAGCTTGGTCGCCGACCTGTTCGGCAAGAAGTTCCGCGGCGCTTCCCGCGACACGATGTTCGGAGAGATGAAGCGGCTTGCCGCCGACCGTCCGGCGCTGAGGCGGCGCTTGCTCCACCTGTTCGAACTCGCCCGTGGTCTCGACGAGGTGGAAACGGACCAGATCGTCGTCGCCGGCTATTGTTTCGGCGGCATGTGCGCGCTCGACCTGGCGCGCAGCGGCGTGGACATTACGGCGGCCGCGAGTTTTCACGGCCTGTTCGACCCGCCCGGCCTGCCGCCCGAGAAGATCAAAGCGAAGGTCGTCGCGTTCCACGGCTGGGACGACCCGATGGTGCCGCCGGACAAGGTCGTGGCGCTGGGCCAGGAGCTGACCGAGGCTGGCGCCGACTGGCAGATCCACGCGTACGGCCATGTCGCGCACGGCTTCACCAATCCCAACGCAAGCGAGCTGCAGATCGACGGCGTGCGCTACAACGCGCTCGCCGCCGAGCGGTCGTGGACCAGCTTTATCAACCTGCTCGAGGAGTTGTTCGCCGCGCATGGGTGAACCGGCGCTTGAGGAGCTGAGCGAAGCCGCGGCCGCCAACCGCCTGATGCGTCTGGCGAAGGAGATCGCGCGGCACGACAAGCTCTACCACGACGATGATGCGCCGGAGATTTCCGATGCCGATTACGACGCGCTGGTCCGCGAGAATCGAGCGCTGGAGAAGCGCTTTCCGCAGCTCGTGCGCGCCGACTCGCCGTCGAAGCGGCTTGGCGCGGCGCCGACCAGCGCGCTGGCCAAGGTCGCCCATTCGCGGGCGATGCTCAGCCTCGACAATGCTTTCTCTGACGAGGAAGTGCGTGAGTGGATCGCCCGCGTCCGCCGTTTCCTGAGCCTCGCAGAGGATGAATCGGTCCCGGTCACCGCCGAGCCGAAGATCGACGGGCTGTCCTGCTCTCTTCGCTACGAGAAGGGGCAGCTGGTCCTTGGCGCCACCCGCGGGGACGGCACAATAGGCGAAGACGTAACCGCCAACGTCCGCACCATCCGCGACGTCCCGCACTCGCTCAAGAATGCGCCCGACGTGCTTGAGGTGCGCGGTGAGGTCTACATGTCAAAGGCCGATTTCGAGGCGCTGAACGAGCGCCAGAAAGCCGCTGGCGGCAAGATCTTCGCCAATCCGCGCAATGCCGCGGCCGGTTCGCTCAGGCAAAAGGACCCGGCGATCACTGCGGCGCGGCCGCTGCGCTTCATGGCGCACGGCTGGGGCGAAACCAGCGAGCAGCTTGGCGTCGCTCAGTCGCTGGTGATGCGCGCGATCGAGCGCCTCGGCTTTCCAGTGAGCGACCTGCTGGTGCGCTGCGATACGCTCGAGGCGGCGCTCGCCCACTATCGGTCGATTGAGAAGGCCCGCGCCGACCTGCCTTATGACATCGACGGGGTCGTTTATAAGATTTCGCGTCTGCAGTGGCAGGAGCGGCTGGGGCAGGTCGGGCGAGCACCGCGCTGGGCCATCGCCGACAACTTCCCGGCAGAAAAAGCCGAGACGACCCTCGAAGCGATCGACATCCAGGTCGGGCGCACCGGCACGCTGCCGCCGGTTGGGCGCCTAACGCCGGTAGGCGTCGGCGGGGTGATAGTCGCCAATGTGACGCTGCACAACCGCGACGAGATCGCTCGTCTCGGACTGCGCATCGGCGTCCGCGTTCGTATCCAGCGCGCCGGCGACGTGATCCCGCAGGTTATCGAGAACCTCACGCGCGATGAGCCGCGCACACCTTACGTCTTTCCGGACCGTTGCCCCGAATGCGGCAGCGAGGCGGTCGCCGAGGAAGGCGAGGTCGACGTTCGCT
>JBJMVJ010000102.1:0-5012 GCA_045810685.1 Sphingomonas sp. | reverse complement strand
GCCGTCTCGGCCTCGGCGCCGGCGAGATGCCGCGGATTACCGAGCAGCTGATGCGCGAGGATCGCAGTGAAATGCTCAAGCGCCATGGTCGCTGCAACGTTGACGATCGGTGGCCGCTCGCGGGTGATCGCCAGCCGGTCGGAGACGCGCTGCTCGAGCTTCGAGAGGTCGTAGCCGGACTGCTCGGCGCGCTTGTTGAACGCGTCATGCTCGCGGCTGTGGATCGCTTCCTGGGTGGTGAAGCCCTTGATCTCTTCGGCGAGCTTGGGCGGCGCTCCGTTGCGGAACGCGCGCACGCTTTCCACAAAATAGGCTTCGCCGATCGGGAAGGTTGCCGACAAGGCGTTGTAAATAGCAGTCGCTTCGACGCGCCCGCCGTGCCACAAACGCGGGGTGGCCGCGTCGCGGCCGAAGCGACGGTCGCGCGGCGTGATGCTCAGGTCCGCCGGAGTCGGCAATGTCGTTGCTATCATGCGTGAAAAGATACACTAACTTACAACTGTGTCAATAAGACGTACACGCCTCACCCCGGAAGAAAGCCGCTCCGCCGCCCTCGCCGCGGCCCGCAAGCTGCTGCTTGCCGAGGGGCCGCAAGGGGTCACGCTGAAGGCCGTTGCCGCCAGGATCGGCCGCACCCATGCCAATCTCCTCCACCATTTCGGCTCCGCTGCCGGGCTGCAGGGCGAGCTTGCCAGGTCGATCGCGGATTCGGTCACCGCCGGCATCGCCGACGCCGTCGAGCGCGCGCGCGCCGGTGAGACCGATGCCCGGGTGATCGTCGATCAATGCTTCGACGCCTTTGGCCGTGAGGGCGCGGGCGCGCTCGCCGCGTGGATGATCCTGACCGGCAACCGCGACGCCCTGAACCCGATCCTCGATTCGATCCGCGGGCTCGTCGCCAAGCTCGCCGTCGGTCATGAGGAGCATCAGGTCGCCGAAAGCACCTTGTCGCTGGTCCTGACGGCGCTTGGCGATGCGCTGCTCGGACCGACCATCGCCATTGCCCTCGGCCTGCCCCGCGACGCCGCGCGCGAGCTCGCCGCGCAGCGCCTGCGCCACCGCCTCGAGGCCGAGCACCCCAAAGGCTGAGCCCAACAGCAGTCAGGCACCGAATAGTTCCACGCGCGTTACGGCACGATGCACAAGTTCTTCAACCTGTGCGCGACAAAGATCTCGTCGGCGGCCGGCCAGCCGATGACCTTCATCATCGCGCTCGCGGTGATCGCCACCTGGGCGATCACGGGGCCGATGTTCCATTATTCCGACACGTGGCAGCTGATCATCAACACCGGCACCACGATCGTCACCTTCCTCATGGTGTTCCTGATCCAGAACAGCCAGAACCGCGACGCCGCGGCGATGCAGGCGAAGCTCGACGAGCTCCTGCGCGCGGTCGACAAGGCGCGCGAGCAGTTCATCGGCATCGAGCATCTGACCGACCAGCAGATCGAACTCGTGCGCTCGGCGCTCGAGCGTTACGCCAAGGAGCAGGCGGACAAGCAGCCCCACAAGCAGAAGACCGCGCCGGACACCGTCGACCGCCTGCTCGACCGCTTCTAACCGCTTCTATCGTCGACGCCGGAGCGGTGCCACAATTCGGCAAATCCCTTATACAGGTCGCCCCGCGGGAGGGAGTATCACTAGGCCATGCTGATCCAGCTTTCGCTCGCCACCGCCATGGTGGCGTTGATCGCCCTCATCCATGTGAGCGGTCTCGCCATCCTGATGCGCTCGCTCCGCCTGCACAGTCAGTGGTTCCGTGCCGTGCGCTTCCTGCCGCTCACCATCCTCGTCGGCGCCACGCTCGGCGTCATTGCCATCCACACTGTCGAAATCTGGCTCTATGCGGCGCTGTACATGGGGCTGCGCGCCTTTCCCCGCTTCGAGCAGGCGCTCTATTTCTCGACCGTCACTTACGCTTCGATCGGCTACGGCGACGTGCTGATGCCCCGCCAGTGGCGCATCCTCGGGGCGATCGAGGGCGCCGTCGGGATCATCATGCTCGGCTGGTCGACTGCCTTCCTCGTTTCGCTCCTGACCCAGCTGAGGCTGCTGGGCCATGACTGGCTCAAGCGCTCCGACGACCGCGAAGGCGGCCTGCGCCTCTGAACAGCTCCCGGTCAGTGCGGCTTCGCTTCGGCCTCCACTAGCCGCTCGTCGGCTTCGTCGATCGCACGCAGGAGCTCGTTGAACGATGGCGCCTCCTCGACCGGCCACACCCGTTCGAAGGTGGGACCGAGCAGGCTCAGATCGCGCTGCGTCAGCAAGCCGACCGCCACGATACGCTCCTGCATAGAATCTCCTGAGTCGGGCTCAGATAGAACGTCCGGCGACCCGTGCAGTGCCTAGCGTTACGGTAGGGTATCGGCTCTGCTGCTGATAAGCCCGCCCCGGCCCGCGCTTCCGCCGAGATCATTTAACGGATAGATAACAACAGTCAGCGGCCGAATCGCATGATCGCATCAACGCGCTCGCGCGCGAGCGAAGGAGGGCCGCATGAAGAAAATCTGTGCCTTGCTGACATCGGTTTCACTGACCGCCTGTACGACTTTCGGCGGGCCTTCGGCCCCACCGCTTGCCGATCAGCCTCCGATTGGCGCCACGATCACCGTAGCCTCCGCGGCCGACGCTCGTGCTGCTGCGAAGCGAGTCTCTACGCCCGGGGCGCAGCCCCAGCCCCAGGACGTCTTGCTGGCCGCCTGCGTCCCGCCCAAAACGCATCTCTTCGTCGGTCCAATTGCCATCTCGGTCGTGATGCTGTTCTTCAACTTGGCCGTCGGGGCAGTTGATCGGTATCTCAAGGCCAAGGAGGCTGCCGATCTCAAGACGTTCTCGCACGGCTTCACCGGCAACGCGATTGAAGAGAATTTCCCGCTCGCCCCAACAGAGCAATTTTCGTGCATCGCAATCCAGGAAGGCCAGGATAGTGATTACGTCCTTCGCCTGGAACAGCATGGAGCGACAGCATTTGTGATCGAGCCCGTCGGTGCATGGGTCGGATCGAGCGGCATTCAAGCCAAGAAGGTTAGTGGCAAGGTCAACACCGACCTGGCGTTAGCGCTTACGACGATAACCCAATCCGGGAAGACAATGCCCGACAATACGGCCTTTGCTGCGTTCAATATGACGTTCGAGGATCTCCCGGTGGGCAAGGACGCTGAGGGCCACGACCAGATCAAGTTGGTGAGATATGGAGATCCGCACCACTCGACCGTTCTGCCTCTGCCGCAGAAGCAGGTGGAAACTACTCCCACCAGCGCCGTAGTCTCCGTCACGCAGTCGGACACGAACCTCGACAAGATCCAGGAGCGGATCACGCTTCAGCAACAGACTCGCGCAGCGCTGTTCGATACTTTGGGCGAGATATTGAAGGGGCAGCTCGGCGGCTGATTCGGTCAAAGCTTCCCCTCCCCGCTTGCTTGGCTGACCGCGGCTGCAAAACCGCCGCCGCGATTGCAGCAGTTCCCTCGCGCGGCCGCATCGCCTAACTGCGCCGCGATGCATTTCCTCGACCAGGCCAAGATCTTTGTCCGCTCCGGTGCCGGCGGCCCCGGCGCGGTCAGCTTCCGGCGCGAGAAGTTCGTCGAGTTCGGCGGCCCCGACGGCGGCGACGGCGGCAAGGGCGGCGACATCCTGTTCGAGGCGGTGCCCGGCCTCAATACGTTGATCGACTTTCGCTACACCCAGCATTTCCGGGCTCCGCGCGGCAAGGGCGGCGCCGGCTCCAACCGCACCGGCGCGGGCGGCGACGACCTGATCGTCAAGGTACCGGTCGGGACCCAGGTCCTTGCCGATGACGACGAGCGCACCTTGCTCGCGGACCTGACCGAGGTCGGCCAGCGCGTCGTGCTCCTCAAGGGCGGCATGGGCGGGCGCGGCAACGCCAGCTACAAGACGTCGACCAACCGCGCCCCGCGCCAGCACCAGACGGGGGAGGACGGCGCGGAGATGTGGCTGTGGCTGCGCCTCAAATTGCTCGCCGACGTCGGCCTCGTCGGCCTGCCCAACGCCGGCAAGTCGACCTTCCTCAACTCGGTTTCCAACGCGGGGGCGAAGGTCGGCGATTATCCCTTCACCACGCTCCGCCCGCAGCTAGGCGTCGTCCGCCACAAGGGCCGCGAATTCGTGCTCGCCGACATCCCTGGCCTGATCGAGGGCGCGGCCGAGGGCGCAGGCATCGGCGACCGCTTCCTCGGCCACGTCGAGCGCACCCGGCTGCTCCTCCATTTGCTCGACGGCGCGGGCGACGACCCGCTCGACGCGTGGCGGATCGTTCGCGGCGAGCTCGACAGCTACGGCGGCGGGCTCGCCGACAAGCCCGAGCTCATCGCGCTGACCAAGGCCGATCTGCTCGACGACAAGCAGCGCGCGCGCATCCTGAAGGCGCTCGAGAACGAGACCGGCGCGCGGGTCTTCCCGATTTCCGCCCCGCTCGAGGAAGGGCTCGAGCCGTTGCTTGACTCGATCATCCAGCGCCTTGGCGCCGCGGCCGAGGATGAGCGGCTCGAAGCCGCAGGCGAAGGCGACTGGTCGCCGTTATGAGGCTTGCGATCACCGGCGGCACCGGCTTCGTCGGCTCGCATCTCCTCGACGCCGCGCTCGCCGCTGGTCACCAGATCCAGGCGCTCACCCGCCGCGAGCAGCCGCCGCGCGACAATCTCGCTTGGATGGTCGGCGACCTTTCCAGCCGCGACGCGCTTCACCTGCTGGTCGACGGCGCCGACGCAATCATCCACGTCGCCGGCACCATCACCGCGCCCACCGCCGCGGCGTTTGAAAAAGGCAATGTCACCGGCACGCTGGCGATGCTCGCTGCGGCCACGGCCGGCGGAATCCACCGCTTCGTCCACGTCTCCTCGCTCGCAGCGCGCGAGCCCAAGCTGTCGCTCTACGGCGCCTCCAAGGCGAAGGCCGAGGAGCTGGTCCACTCGTCCGGCCTCGACTGGGCGATCGTCCGCCCGCCCGCGGTCTACGGCCCCGGCGACAAGGAGACGCTCGAGCTGTTCCGGATG
>JBJMVJ010000101.1:0-7866 GCA_045810685.1 Sphingomonas sp. | reverse complement strand
GTGGCCGGCGACCGCTTCGTCCATCGCATTGTCGATGACCTCCGCGGCGAGGTGATGAAGCGCGCGCTCGTCGGTGCCGCCGATGTACATGCCTGGGCGGCGGCGGACCGGCTCGAGGCCTTCGAGCACCTCGATCGCGGACGCATCATAGCTGTCGGGCGTGGACGCAGCGGAAGAGGAGAAGAGATCGGCCATTGGAACGAGCTATAGGGCGCCGGTTCGAAGCGTGCCAAGCGCGCGGCTAGGTGTTTTCCACAGTCTTGAAAGTGCCGTTGGCGATCACAAATGAGGCGCGCCGGGCGCCTCAACGGGTCCGGTGACGGGGCCCTGGCCTCGCAAGGCCAAGTCCCCGCCCTTGCTCACCAAGAGGAGGACTTCAACATGCGTAGTGCTTTCGACTTTGCGCCGTTCCGGCGTTCCACCGTCGGCTTCGACCGGCTGTTCGACATGCTCGAGAACAACAGCTTCGGGCAGGGGCAGGAGAATTACCCGCCCTTCGACCTCATCAAGCTTGCCGACAATCAGTTTCGCATCGAGCTCGCGGTCGCCGGGTTCAAGCCCGACGAGATCGACATTACCGCGCAGCAGAATGTGCTGATCGTCTCCGGCCGCAAGAAGGAAGAGGACGAGCAGAAGGGCGACAGCTACATCTATCGCGGAATTGCGACGCGCTCGTTCGAGCGGCGCTTCGCGCTGGCCGACCATATCCAGGTCAAAGGCGCGGACATGAAGGACGGACTGCTCGCGATCGAGCTCGTCCGCGAGATCCCCGAGGCGATGAAGCCCAAGAAGATCAACATCGGCGGATCGGCCGGGCAGGAGCGCTCGGCGATCGGCGGCGGCAGCTCGCAGTCCGGGCAGCCTGCGTCCAAGCAGACGGTCGATGCCGAGGCCGAGCACGCCTGAGGCATCGGCCTAGCCGGCGCAGTGAAGCCCCGGGGAGCAATGCGCTCTCCGGGGCTTTTGTTTACCAGAAGCGGGTCGCGGCGATGTGCCGTTCGCCCGCCTCGGTCACGATCTCATCGGCGATTTCGCTGGCGATGCAGGGAAAGCCGAGGCTCGTCAGATGCTGCGGCTCGAGCTGCTCCTCGAGGCGGCCATCGGGGCCGCGCGTGACCGTCCAAACCTTGGCGCGATCGCTGATCGATTGATGCTTCACGAGAAGATTCCTTCTTGGGGGTTTCCCGGGCGCGCCCATAAGGGGGCTGGAAGGGGTGCGCGCCCGGGAACTGGTTCAGCCGCGGCCAATGGTTGGCGCATCACGGCTTGATGACGGTCACCTTGAGGTAGGTCGCCGGGATGACGCTGCTCTCGCCGCCGCGGTTCTGGGCGACGAACAGCGTCCTCAGCTCGTCCTCAAGCTGCTTCTCTCGCCCTTCGTTCCGCGCCGCGTTGAAGGCGTTCATCGTCGGGCCGTAAAAATTCCTGAACAGGTCGAGCAGCTCGGCGGGCGACCCGTCGTGGCGGAAGAACCAGGTCAGGCGTTCGAACTTGACGCCGCCGGCGCCGATCCCGGCCGCTTCGAAGCGCCTCAGCACCTGGGCTTCGTCGCCCCACGTCATCGGACTGACAAAGCCATCGGGAGGCGGGGGCGTGTAAGCCGCGCTGATCTTGAGGATTTGCGCGACCAGCGTCGGGTCGCCGGGAATCCAATTGCCCATGACGATACGCCCGCCAGGCCTGGTGACCCGGACCATTTCGCGAGCGACATCGAACGGGCGCGGAGCGAACATCGCGCCGAAGATGCTGATCACGAGATCGAAGCGTGAATCCTCGATGCCGGTGAGGTTCGACGCGTCGCCTTCCTGAAAGCGCAGGTTGTAGAGGCACGCCTCCTTCGCCCGCGCGTTGCCGGCGGCGACGAGATTGGCGGCGATGTCGACGCCAAGGACGTCGGCACCGCGCCTCGCGGCCGGCACCGCCGTCGTGCCGTCGCCGCTGCCAAGATCGAGCACCGCCATTCCCGGCCTGATGCGGAGGCTGTCGACGAGCTCCTCGCCGCTCGCGCGCATGGTTGCCGCGATCCGGGTGAAGTCGCCTTTTTCCCACAGCGCCTTGTTCGGGTTGGGCGCCAGTCCGATGTCTGCCATTCAATCGTTCCTTGAAGTCGTGAACCCGGGCGCCGCGGGGGCGGCGGCGCCCGGGAAGCGT
The DNA here is from genome assembly GCA_045810685.1 of Sphingomonas sp. Lineage (GTDB taxonomy): Bacteria > Pseudomonadota > Alphaproteobacteria > Sphingomonadales > Sphingomonadaceae > Sphingomicrobium. The sequence continues at coordinate 5,715 of JBJMVJ010000101.1, read as the reverse complement.
TGACGCCGTCAGCGTGCCGCGAGCCTGTTCATCTGCGAAACGCCGCTCGCCACGGCGGCGCGCAGGCAGCTGGTCCGGACGCTCTCCAAGGCAGTGTCCTCGGGGGCGGCGGCGCAGACCAGGCCGGCCGCGATCCGGATCCGGCCGCGCAGCTCGGCGCGACCGTCCGGCGAGTTCAGGTCGACGTCGCCGTAGGGGACATGGGCCCGGTCGGTCTTGTCGAGGTAGACGCTGCCTGGGCTGCCCGAGGCGGCACTGGCGAAAGCGGCTGCAGCGGCAGCAAACATCATGTTGCGGATCATCATCTTCATTCCTCGTATGGGGGTTGAGGGTCGAGCGGCGCCTGGCGCCGCGAGACTTACGCGAACAAAGGTGCGGCTTCGGCGATGCGCTGCGCAGCGCGCGGCGAGAGCGCTTCGAGGCTGGCCTTGAACCGCTCGTGGACCATGCCCGAGCCGATGTAGGTCCAGCGCCCGGCCTGGTGCTGCTGGGCGAGGATCTCATCGCGGTTCTCGAGCTTGCGCCCGATCGCCTTCTCGAGCGCGTCGAGGTTGAATCCGGCCTGGGTCTTCAGCCCCTCGTCGAGGAATGCGCCGATCTCGAAGAATTCGTCGATCGCCTTGTCGATCTGCTCCTCGCTGCGCCCTTCGCCGAGCGCCTCGACGATCAGCGTGTCGAGCTTGGCGTGCTGGGCCTCCTCCATCCAGTGATTCTTGAGCAGGCTCTTGATCAGCGGATCGAGGTCACCGTTGTCGCGGACCGAACCGAGGTAATGCTGTTGGCTCATCCACTCGATCATGAGGATGACGAGGCCGACCGCGAGCGGGTCGTGGCGCAGGATTTCGGCGCCGATCGCCTCGGACGGGCCAATCACCTGGCACTCGATCGGGAAGCCGCGGACGAACGCCTCGTGGAAGCGCCTGAACAGGTGAATGTGCTTGGCTTCCTCGCTCGCAAAGTTGAGCAGCGCGCGGACGCGCCAGTCGTCTTCCCGCAATTCGGTCCGCGCATGGTCGAGCACGAAGGGCAGGATGAACTCTTCCACCAGCACGAAGACACTAAGGTACTGGTGCGCGCTGATGTGGTTGAGAATCCGTTGCTCGGACGGGCTCAGCGATTCCAGCGCCGCGGTGCGCGCCAGGCTCTCGGGGAGGAACGCCCTCGAGAAGTCGAGTTCCTGGTCGGCGCGCAATACGTCGTCCAGCTTCCACTGGGCGCGGAGTGAGGTGGCGAGCGTCGCTTCGTAGTTGAAGTCGTGGTACATGGTGCGGGGTCCTTATTTGTCAGCTGCGGAGGATCGCGGGGGCCACTGCGGTGGACACCGCGAGCATCCCGGAAAGAAGAGCGAAGAACAGGGCGACGGCGCGCCGAGAACGCAGATCATCATTGGGGTCGATCATGAGTTTCTTCCTGGTGTGTCGAAGTTTGAGTTCTTCCGATTTCGGAAGCACTGCTTGCCGAAAGGTCGAGCCCTGCCGTCACTGGCGATGGGTGCTGTTTACAGGGGCATGGATTCTTCCGGAATGACCAAGCAGCCGGATAAATTGACCGAGACGCCGGACCGGCGGGCGGACCAGCGTTGATGGACGTGCTCGACGACATCCTGAGCTCGCTTCGCCTGACCGGCGGCGTTGTCATCGACGCCGAGTTCACCGGCGATTATTGCGTTGGGGCGGAGTTCACTCCGAACCACTGCGCGCCGTGGTTCCCGATGCCGCAGCGGCTGATCAGCTATCATTATGTCCGCTCGGGCCGGACCCTCGTCCAGGTCGGCGCCTTGCCGCCCGTGTTGCTCGAGGCGGGAAGCATCGTCATCCTGCCGCGCAACGAGCCACACCGGCTGGCGAGCGGCCCCGGCCTCAAGCCCGCGGACGTCGGCGAGATCAGCTGGATCACCGCCGAGGGCGTGCACCGCGTGTCGAGCGGGACGCCCGGCGAGAAAACCGAGATCTGGTGCGGCTTTCTCGGCACCGCCAGTCCGAGCGGGCACCCGCTGATCGACGCGCTGCCGCCGCTGCTCACGCTCAATGTCGCCGGCCAGCAAGCGCAGTGGCTCGAAAGTTCGCTGCGCTTCCTCGCCGAAGCTCGCCCTTCGCCCGAGGTCGTCGCGAAAATGGCCGAGCTGTTCCTCGCCCAGGCGATCCGCGAATATCTTGAGCGTTTACCGCCCGGTTCAAAGGGCTGGCTGCGGGGGCTCACCGATCCGGCGGTATCGCGGGCGCTGTCGATCATCCATAGCCGTTATGCCGAGGACCTCGACGTAGAGACGCTGGCGCGCGAGGCCGGAGTCTCGCGCACCGTGCTCGGCGAACGCTTCACCGAGCTGCTCGGTGAATCGCCGATGCGCTATTGCGCCAAATGGCGGATGCGCACGGCCGCCAACCTGCTGCGCGAAGGAAAGCAGAATAGCGCGACGATCGCTTATGCGGTTGGGTTCAACAGCGAGGCGGCGTTCAACCGCGCGTTCAAGCGGGAATATGGCGAGCCCCCCGCGACCTGGCGCAAGCGCAGCGAGATGCGGCGGGTGCCACTGGAAGAGGAGCCGGAAGTCATCCTCGCGGCGGCCATGCGCTCGGAGCGGACCGGCAGCTTCGCTTCCAAGGACGGCACCGCCATTGGATTTTCGGACATGGGCGAGGGATTCCCGCTGGTGATGCCGTCCGTCTGGTTCCACCAGATCGAAAGCGACGGATCGAGCCCGGTGTGGCGGCATTGGATGGCCGAGGCCGTCAGGGACCGCCGCCTGGTGCGCAGCGACGTTCGCGGTGCAGGACGTTCCGGGCGCCATCCGCCGCGGTGGACGCTCGAGGCGCTGTGCGACGATTTCGCGGCGGTCGTCGACGGGCTCGAGCTCGAGCAGTTCGACATCATGTCATTCTCGCATTCGAGCCTGGTCGCGATCCATTACGCGGCGCGCCACCCGGACCGGGTGCGCAAGCTGGTGATGATCGGCGGCTATGCGAAGGGCTATGCGGTGCGCGGCGACCAGGAGGAGATCCGGCGGCGCGAAACGCTGATCGAGTTCGCCCGCAACTACAAGGGCGGCGAGGATGGGACGACCTTCGCGCAAATGCTGGGTGCGCTCTACTGGCCGAGCGCGCGCGGCGAGACAGTCGACTGGTTCGGCAAGCGCCTGGCGACAATCGTCGGCCTCGACGAGGCGCTGATGGACGTGTTTCGAAACACCGACCTCGACCGCGAGGTTCCGGAGATCAGAGCCGAGACGCTCATCATGCACAGCTTCGGCGACCGCATCATCAATTGTTCCTGCTCCGAGCAGATGGCGGAGATGCTTCCCGCAGCGCGCTTCGTGCCGCTCGACAGCGACAGCCACGTCCTGTTCGGGACCGAGCCCGCGTGGGAGGCGGCGCGGCGCGAGCTGCGGACGATGCTCGATGCAGCCGAGGACGAGCCGGCGGCGCTGCGCCGGTCGGCTTAAAGATCGATCGGCCGGCGCGGTCCCGCGGGGCGCCAATGCTGCTTCATCACGCCGGCCCGGTCGAGGCGGTCGACGATCCGCGTTAGCCATTGCGCGCGGCGGATCGCGAGCGGCTTCCATGACAGGAGGTCGAGCCCGGCCCACGGGACGAAGGGTGTACGCCTGGCAAAAGCCCAGATCTCGACCCGGACGGTGGGCCGGTCGCAGGTACCGCGTGCGTGAAAGCCGCTGGTGTCGATCGCCACCAGCGTGTTGGCGGGGACGGCAAAGCGCGTAGGCGGCGGCAGACCGAGCGCGGGAAGCTCGTCGGGGGTGATGCGCAGCGAGCCGCGCTGCGACAGCCGGTCGCTGTGCTCGATCCCGACGCTTCGCGCCTGCTCCCACGCGAGCCGCCGAGGCGTCAGGCGGTGCGAGCCGGCGACATAGGTCAGCGGCCCCTGGTCGGCGGAAACGTCGGTGAGGAACAGCCACGCCTTGAGCGAGGGATGGAAGGTGTCGGTGTGGAGATCGAGCTGCGGATCGGGCGGGCCCGATGCATGGCCCATGACGACGGTCTGGACATAATGCAGCGGCTCGCTGCGCGTACTCGCGACATAGGCCAGCAGCGAGCGCCAGCGCTCCAGCAGGGCGCCAAGCTCGGGAACGGCGGCGAGCAGCGCGGGTCCGACCGGCACGCGGCGGGTGACGGTGTCGCCCTGCTGCTGCTGGCGGCTGTCGAACTCCTGGCTGAGCAGCGCCGACTGCAGGCGCGCGAATTGATCGGCTGGGAGGAAGTCGCGGATCTCGACGAAGCCGTCGCGGTTGAACTGGGCGCGCCATTCTTGCGGTACCGCCGAGCCGAGCCGCCGGCGCCGCGACCACGCGAGGCGGTGCGCGAGCCTCAGCCGCGCGACATGGAGACCCCAGCGGTTGAGCCGCCGTGAGCCGATGATCGGATTATCGGCAAAGCTCTTGGCCCCGGTGCCGAGCGCCAGCAGCCAAAAAGGCGCGCGCCACCACCGGAGCAGCGAAGGCGCGGCCAACCGTGCTACCTAGCGGACCCGCGGACCCCCGAAGGGAAGCGGCGGTGGCGGGCGGCGGTCGCGGCGCGGCAGCTGCGCCTGATAAGCGACGCCGCAATGCTCGACGCAATAAGGGAAGCCGGGGTTGGCCTGCTGCCCGCAGAAGTGGAAATCGGGCTCGCCGGGGTGGCCCATCGGCCATTTGCAGATGCGTTCGTTCAAATCGAGCAGGCTGGTCTTGTCCGCGACCTCGGGGCTCGGCTTGGCCGGCACCAGGCGGCGCGGCGGCGCGGGCGGAATCGGCGGTTGCTGGTCGCCGGGACCCTGGCGGATGAAGCCGCCGGGGCCGATCGAACGATATTGAATCTCGCCGTGGCGGTGCGGCGCGGCTGCGGGCGCAGCCGGAGCGGACGCGGCGGAACGAGGCGCGGCTTCGGCCCTAGGCTGGGGCTTGGCCGGCGCGTGCGCAGCTGCAGCCGCGGCGGCCGGCTTCTTGACCTCCTTCTCCTCGCCCGGCTTGACCGGGGAGGGGCGCTGCTCGAGCCCCAGACGGTGGGCCTTGCCAATCACCGCGTTGCGGCTGACTCCGCCGAGCTCGTCGGCGATCTGGCTCGCGGTGGCTCCGTCGTGCCACATCTTCTTCAGGCGTTCGATGCGCTCGTCCGTCCATGACATTCGTAAAAGCTCCAATTCTCTTGCCCTCGGCCGCCCTCAACCCCTAGTCGGCGGCGACGTGAACGACCAACCCCTCAACGATCCTTCTGCGCAATGGGTGCGCTTCGCGCCCGGCGATCCGGTGCTCAAGGGCGTCAATTGGGGAGGCCTTCGGACCCTCTATATCAAGGAGGTCAGGCGGTTCTTCAAGGTCCAGATGCAGACGGTGTGGGCGCCGGCGATCACGACCTTGCTGTATCTGGCGATTTTCACGGTCGCGCTGGGCCGCGGCGGACGGCTGGTGATGGGCGTGCCGTTCGCCGATTTCATCGCCCCCGGCCTGATCGTCATGGCGATGATTCAGAACGCCTTCGCCAATTCAAGCTTCGCGGTGCTGGTCGGCAAGATCCAGGGCAATATCGTCGATTATCTGATGCCACCGCTGTCGACCGGGGAGCTGATCGCCGGGCTGATCGGGGCGTCGGTGACCCGCGCATTCCTGGTCGGCTTCGCGGTGTGGCTGGCGATGCTGCTGTGGCCGGGCGTGTCGGTCGACGTCCGCCGGCCCGAGCTGGTGTTGTGGTTCGGCCTGATGGGCGCGCTGCTGCTGTCGTTCCTCGG
>JBJMVJ010000100.1:0-4999 GCA_045810685.1 Sphingomonas sp. | reverse complement strand
GGCGCCGGCCTTGCCGGCGGATTCAACCAGCTCGTCCTCCCGCATCTCGACGGCGCTTATAATCTCGCCTGCTACCTGACGCGCGATCCCGTGCTCAGCCAGGATATCGTCCAGGACGCCTTCGTCCGCGCTTTCCGTGCCTTCGCTCAGTTCCGCGGCAACTCGGCGCGGGCCTGGCTGTTCGCCATCGTCCGCAACTGCTGCCGCACAGCCCAGTCGCGGCAAACCGGCATGCTCGGCCTGGTCATCCATGAAGCCAGCCTGGGCGAAGAGGCCGCGGCGATGCTCAACGAGCACCCCGATCCGTCGCCGACGCCCGAAGAGGAAGTCATCCGCAAGACCGAGGTCCACCGCATGCGCGCGGCGATAGAGGCGATGCCCGAGCCATTCCGCGAAGCCGTCGTGCTGCGTAATCTCGAGGATCTGTCCTATGCCGAGATCGCCGAGGTGACGGGCGTTCCGGTCGGGACCGTCATGTCGCGCCTCGCCCGCGGCCGTTCGATGCTGGCCAAGGAGCTGCTTCCGCGCGCCGGCGAACAGGACCAGGAATCAAGGAGTGTGAAGTGATGGCCGCCTGTCCCGATCAGAGCCTGTTGCTCGGCGGACTGATCGACGGCGAGCTCGATGCCGCCAACATCGCCATGGTCGAGGCGCATGTCACGCGCTGTGACGGCTGCCGCGAGGAGCTCGAGCGTCTCGAGGCGCTGCGGAGGCTGTTGGAATCCGACGGCATGCGCCACAGCGCCCCGGACACGCTTCGCCAGCGGATCGCGGCCATGCCCGAACTGGCCCCGCCGAGGCCCGCGCCGCGTCTTCCCGGCTGGCTCGCGCCGGGGCTCGCCGGAGCGCTCGCTGCCTCGCTGGCGATGGTATTGTTCGTCCCGCTTCCGGCGCAGTCGGGCATCGACCAGCAGCTGGTCTCCAGCCACGTCCGTTCGCTTCAGCCGGGACATCTGACCGACGTCCAGACGACCAATCAGCACATCGTGAAGCCGTGGTTCAACGGCAAGATCGACTTCGCGCCGCCGGTGCCGGAGCTTGCTCCGCAGGGCTTTCCGCTGATTGGCGGACGGCTCGACTCGATCGGCGGCAAGACCGTCGCGGCGATCGTCTACCGACGCCGGCTGCACACCGTGAACCTGTACGTCTGGCCCGAAAAGTCGGGGGCCGAGCATGACGCTGCGCAAGAGGGGTTTTCGCTTGCCGAATGGAGCGAGGACGGCCTGAGGTTCGCCGCCGTGTCGGACATTGCCGGGCAGGAATTGCGCGAGTTCGAGCGCCAATTCCGCGCGCAAACACAGCAGGCGGTGCGCTAGTTCGACTGGATCAACAAGGCTTTCGCATTACTCATCTTTTGATAAGGTAGCGGGGAGGCCCGTCGCGTTTCGCGGCGACTGAGCACAATGGTTACGAGGGGTGCGGCGGGTCTCACCTGTCATGCGCTGTCCTCGCGTGCGGAAGAACGCCTGTGGATAAGTGAGTCTTTCAAGAGACACTTTCCCCCAGTTTTTTGGTCCGCGTTAACTTTTCTGCTTGGCTTGCGACTCGCAATGATTCAATGATTCTTCCCGAAGGCTCAACGCGTTGCGGTGTTTGGGGGAGGTTTAGGCAAATGAGCATCGATTTCATCCGGCCAGAGGTCGACGAGCTCCGCCCGCGGATCAGCGTGATCGGCGTCGGCGGCGCTGGCGGAAACGCCATTGCCAACATGATGCGGGCCGATGTCCAAGGGGTCGATTTCGTCGTCGCCAACACCGACGCGCAGGCACTCAACAACAGCGACGCCGACCGCCGCATCCAGCTCGGCCTCAGGATCACCCAGGGCCTCGGCGCCGGCTCGCGGCCCGAGATCGGCCGCGCCGCTGCCGAAGAGACGCTGGATGAGATCCTTGCCGCGCTCGACGGCGCGCACATGTGTTTCATCGCCGCCGGCATGGGCGGCGGCACCGGCACCGGCGCCGCGCCGGTCATCGCCAAGGCGGCGCGCGACCGCGGCATCCTCACGGTCGGCGTGGTCACCAAGCCGTTCGCGTTCGAAGGGGCGCGCCGCGGCCGCTCGGCCGACGCCGGCATCCAGGAGCTTCAGCAGCACGTCGACACACTGATCGTCATTCCGAACCAGAATCTGTTCCGCCTCGCCAATTCGGAGACCACCTTCAAGGAAGCGTTCGAGATGGCCGACGAGGTGCTCCAGCAGGGCGTGCGGGGGATCACGGACCTGATGGTCATGCCCGGCCTCATCAACCTCGACTTCGCTGACGTCCGCTCCGTGATGAGCGAGATGGGCAAGGCGATGATGGGTACTGGCGAGGCCGACGGCGACAATCGCGCCATTGAGGCTGCGGAGAAGGCCATCTCCAATCCTTTGCTGGATGGCGTCAGCATGAAGGGCGCCAAGGGTGTGATCATCTCGATCACCGGCGGCGACGACATGCGCCTGATGGAGGTCGACGAAGCCGCGAGCCACATCAAGGAACTGGTCGACCCGGACGCAAACATCATCTGGGGCTCGGCCTTCAACAACGACCTCGGCGGCAAGATTCGCGTGTCGGTGGTCGCCAGCGGCATCGAGGCCGACGCGGTTGCGCAGCCGGCTCCGGGCAAGGTGTTCAGCTTCCCCGCGCGCCAGCCGGCGGCCGCTTCGGCCAAGCTCGACGAGCCGGCGGCCGAGATCGACTCCGAGGGCGAGGACGGTGACGATGAGCTGCTGCTCGGCGCCGACGACATCCTCACCAGCCCGGTCGGCTCGGCGCCGATCGCGCCGCCCGCGGACGAGGACGAGACCGATCAGCCTGCAGCGACCGGCGGCACATTGTTCGAGCGCATGTCGAACATCGCCCGCGGCGCACCCAAGGCCCAGATCGACGAGGAAGAGCCGGCCCACAAGCGCGAGCCGATCGACATCCCGCGCTTCCTCAACCGGCAAAACAACCAGTAACCTACGTCATTGCGAACCTAGTGAAGCAATCCAGTGCAAGCCGCTGGATTGCTTCGTCGCTTCTGTGCCTCGCAATCGGGAACTGCTCAGCCGTGGTACCGCACGGCTCGCCGTAAACCCTCTAGCCAGAAACCCTCCGGCAAGATTCTCTGCAGCACAGGGAAGGGACCATGCGGGCATCATTGCGATATCATTTGGCGGCAGCGCTGGCTTGCGCTGCTGTTGCGGCGGCTGCGCCGGCGACCGCGCAGGGCAGCTACTCGCAATATGACGAGAGCCCGGCGGCGGCGCTGGCCCGATACGTGCGGACGCTCGCGTCTGACCCGAAGGATTTTTCGTCGCTGATCGGCGCCGGCAAGTCGGCGCTCGAGCTTGGCGACGCCCAGGCCGCGGCCGGCTTCTTCGCCCGCGCCGATGAGGAGAACCCGCGCAGCCCCTTGCCTCAGGCGGGGATGGGCGCGGTGTCGGTCGGCAACGGCGATTATCAGGCCGCACTGACCTATTTCGCGCGCGCCCAGCAACTTGGACTTCCGCTCGCGTCGTTCGCCTCCGATCGCGGGCTCGCTTACGACCTCATGGGGCGGCAGTCGCAGGCCCAGGCGGATTATCGTGCGGCGCTTGGCGGGCTCGACGCCGCCGAGGCGCGCCGCCGCCTCGCGCTAAGCCTCGCGATCAGCGGCGACCGTTCCGCCGCGCTCCAGACGCTGGCGCCGCTTTCGGCCAAGGGCGACCCGGGCGTTCCGCGCGTGCGCGCCTTCGTGCTCGCGCTGACCGGTGATTCCAACGCGGCGATGACTGCCATCAACGCGGCGATGCCGGGCAGCTGGTCGCGCGTCGCGCCCTTCATCCAGCGTCTGCCGGCGCTATCGGCCGGGCAGAAGGCCGCTGCCGTCAATCTTGGCATCTTTCCGGATGTGCCCGACGCGGCTTACGCTTCAGCGGCGCCCGCGCGTTCTGCCGACCGGCTCGGCGACATCGATGCCCTGCTTCGCGCCGGCCCGCCTGCGCCGCAGCCGGCTCAGCCGAGCTGGCAGCCGCCTCATCCCGTGCAGGTCGTCTATTCCCGGCCGGCGGCTCAGCGGACGGCCATGGCTCAGCCCAAGATCTGGCTGCAGCTCGCCAGCGGCGCGGACGTTGATGCATTTGCAAACCAGTTCCGGCGCCTAAAGTCCAAGAACCCGGACCTGTTCGATGGCTTGAGGCCCTATGTTGCGCGCAGCGCCGAGGGAGCGCGGCTGCTGGTGGGACCGTTCCGCGGCCCGTCCGACGCGGCGATCCTCGCCGACGATTTCGAGTCGGTCGGCATCAACGCTTCCAAATTCACCAATTCCCAAGCCGACAGGATTGCGCCACTTGCTGACGAATGAGGCTTCCGCCGCTCGTCGCCGCCAATCCTGAAACCTCCCGCGGTCGGCGCCATCCCGAAAGCGACAGCGGCCCGCGCGGGCCGCGCGACATCTTTCAGCGCGACCGCGACCGGATAATCCACTCGGTCGCCTTCCGCCGCTTGCGTCACAAGACCCAGGTGTTCGTCGCTCCGGACGGCGATCATTATCGGGTGCGGCTTACCCACAGCCTGGAGGTCGCGCAGATCGGCCGCACCGTCGCCCGCGCACTCGGCCTCAACGAGGATCTGACCGAGGCCCTGTGCCTTGCCCATGACCTCGGTCACCCGCCCTTCGGCCACGCCGGAGAGGACGCGCTGGATGCAGCATTGGCCGAGGCCGGCGGCTTCGATCACAACGCCCACGCCATCCGCATCATCACGCGGCTGGAGACGCCTTATCCGGATTTCGACGGACTCAACCTCAGCTGGGAGGCGCTCGAAGGCCTCGCCAAGCATAACGGGCCTGTGCCCGAGCCGACGTGGGCGATGGCCGAAGCCAATGGCGAATGGGACCTCGAGCTCGGCAGCTGGCCGGGGCTGGAGGCGCAGGTCGCCGCGATCGCCGACGATATCGCCTACGACAATCACGACATCGACGACGGGCTGCGCGCTGGCCTGCTCGACGTCGACGCGCTCATCGAGCTGCCGCTTGTCCGGCGGTTGTGGGACGCGGT
>JBJMVJ010000099.1:0-13562 GCA_045810685.1 Sphingomonas sp. | reverse complement strand
TGCGGGGCCAGACGTCGACCTTGCGTCGGCCCAGGAATATGGCGCGGGCGGCGTCCTGTCGGCGCTGACCAACGCCAACCAGCAGCTCGATCAGGCGAACCGCGCCAAGGCCGTCTCCGACCTTCGGCGCCAGGCCCAAGGCGCGGTGCAGATGCGGCTCGCTCACCAGGCGGCGCGGGCGGCGATCGAGCGCAGCTTCGCAATGCCGCTGCTGGCGGCAGGCTTCAAGGACGTGAGGGTGGTCGCGCGCTTTCCGACGGAGGGTACAGACGACGCTTCCTATCTCGACCTCTCGACCCCATATGAACAGGCGATTCAGGAAGCGGAGCGCCGCCGCGCGCGAGAGCACAAATGAGCGTTCACACCCCCAGCCTCAAAGGACTCGACCTGCTCGGCGAGATCGAGCGGCTGAAGCGCGAGCGCAACGCGGTGATCCTCGCCCATTATTACCAGAAGCCGGAGATTCAGGACCTCGCCGATTTCGTCGGCGACAGCCTCGATCTGTCGCGCAAGGCGGCGCAGACCGATGCCGATGTGATCGCCTTCTGCGGTGTCCGCTTCATGGCCGAAACAGCGAAGATCCTGAGCCCGGAGAAAATTGTCATTCTGCCCGACATGGATGCGGGCTGCAGCCTTGAGGACAGTTGTCCGCCCGACCAGTTCGCCGCCTTCCGGGCAGCGCACCCGGATCATATCGCGCTCACTTACATCAACTGCTCGGCTGCGGTGAAAGCGCTAAGCGACATCATCGTCACGTCGAGCAGCGCCAAGGTGATCCTCGACCAGATCCGGGGGGAGCAGAAGATCATCTTCGGCCCTGACCGGCACCTTGGCGGCTATCTCGCGCGCAAGACCGGTCGCGAGATGCTGCTGTGGCCGGGCATCTGCATCGTCCACCAGGCGTTCAGCGAAACCGAGCTCTTGAAGCTCAAGGCGGAACATCCCGATGCCCCGGTCGCGGCGCATCCCGAGTGCCCGCCGCACATAATCGACCATGCCGACCATGTCGGCTCGACCAAGTCGATCCTCGACTTCGCCCTGAGCTCGCCGGCGGACACCATCCTGGTCGCAACCGAGCCGCACATCATCCACCAGATGGAGAAAGCCGCGCCGGGCAAGACGTTCATCGGAGTCCCCGGCGGCGACGGCAATTGCAACTGCAACATGTGCCCGTACATGGCGCTCAACACGCTGGAGAAACTCTACGTTGCGCTGCGCGATCTCGAGCCCAGGATCGAGCTGTCGGAGGAGGTCATGGCAGGCGCACGCGTGCCGCTCGAGCGCATGCTCGAAATGGCCGGACGCACGGTCGGGCATGGCGATGTCGGCACCCCGATCATCGATGATCCCACCAAGATCGACCCGGCGATAAGCGGCGACTGACGCGCCCGGCGCGTTAGCCGGTTGTTTCCACTTCCTGATTTACGACGAACCGAGCAGCTGTCGCGGCGATGAATCGCCGGTTCAGTCGCCGTTGACCCATGCTGCCCTAAAGTGGCGATCGGGACGGGGAGGGATTTTTGCGTTTTTTCAGTGCCTTGCCGCTGCTTGTCGCAGCGGCCTTTGCGACGGCCGCCGGCGCGCAGCCGGTGTCGACATCATTCGCTGCCCAATTTCCAGCCCGCATCCTTGCGGTGCACAACGCCGAGCGTGCGCGCGCCGGCGTGCCTCCCCTGGCGTGGGACAATGCGCTCGGCACGGCGGCCGCGGCTTATGCGCGGCAGATGGCGATGACCGGTACGTTTGCGCACTCGGACCGTCATGCGCGTCCGGGAACCGGCGAGAATCTTTGGATGGGCACCCATGCCGCCTTCAGCACCGAGACGATGGTCGGCGGCTGGGCGTCGGAGAAGCGCTTCTTCGCGCCTGGCATCTTCCCGAACGTCAGCCGTAGCGGCGACTGGGAGGATGTCGGCCATTATACCCAAATGATCTGGCCGACGACGCAGCGGATCGGCTGCGCGCTCGCATCCACTCCGCGGGTCGATTACCTCGTTTGCCGTTACGCCACTGCCGGCAACATCGACGGCCGGCCCGTCGGCTTCGCCGCGCGCTGACGGAACGGCAGCGCGCCGACACCGTTTATCGGCAGGCTTACTGCCGCTGTGCGTCTTTGCGAGCGAACGCTTCGCCGTTACCGTCTTGCGTTGGGAAACATGCGCAGCGACGATCGTTGTGTCAGCGAAATAGAGGAACGAACCATGCGAGGGATTTCGAAGATCATTGCGGCCACGGCGCTCGCCGCTACCGCTGTCGGTTCTCCGGCAGACGCGCGGCACCGGCACCATTATTATGGCAGGACCTATTATGGCCATAAGGTCTGCCGCTACTCGAGCGGCACCACCGGCCTCGTGGCCGGAGGCGTCGGCGGCGCAGTCGTCGGAAGCAAGGTGCTGGGCGGGCCTGTTGGCGCGATCGCGGGCGCGGTCGGCGGCGCTTTCGCCGGGCGGGCGATCGACCGTGCGGCGACCGAGCGGCGGCGCTGCTACTACACGCGCTAGCGCCTGAGGCGGGCGCTCGATGCCCGCTTACGCGCAGCAACCGAGAATCGTGCGGCCGCGGGAGCGCGCTTATGCGCTTGCCGCGGTCGCACTGATTCAGCTCGGTCTCGGGCTCATCCTGCTGCGGGGTTTCGAGGTCGATGTCAGCCGGCGCCGCGATCTCGTACAGCGGTTGATTGCCGTCACCTTGGCCAAGCCGCCGCCCCCGCAACCGCCGGTGCAGCCCCCGCCGCGCGCTCAACACCATCAAGCTGCAGCACCAAAAGCCGCGCCACAAAAGCTGGGCGGCTCGCCGGGACCCGTTCCGGCCCATGCGCCTCCGTCCGTAGCGCCGATCGTTGCAATCAAGCCTTCGGCGGCGCCGTCGGGCGGCGGTACCGGCTCCGGCCCGGCGATCGGCTCGGGCTCCGGCGGTGGAACCGGCGGCAACGGCTACGGTGCAGGCGATGGCGGAACCGACCTCGAGCAGATCGCCGGCGAGATCACGCCGGGCGACTATCCTCGCGACCTGCGCGAAGCGCGCGTCGGCGGGCGCGTGAGCTTCGTCTTCACGGTCGAGCCGAACGGCCGCGTCGGGCCGTGCACGATCACCAGGTCGAGCGGCGTGCCGGAGCTGGACTCGCTCACGTGCCGGCTCATTCAGCAGCGCTTCCGCTACCGCCCCAGCACCGACCGCTACGGCCGGCCGATCGCCGACGAGGTCGAAGGCGAGCACGACTGGGTCGCACGCTAGCCGCGCCGGCTGACTTCACCGGTGATGGTGGCGGTGGACGGGTGATGCTTGTCGAGGTGACGCTTGATCATCCTCAGATTCCTGGTGTTGGAGCGGAAGAAGAAATCGGGGATCGCCCCGACCCAGGGGATCAGCCCCAGCAGCCAGTCGAACCCGACATTGCCCGCCATGCGCGCAATCTTCCCCCGCGACATGCCCAGGTTCCTCGCCTCCCATACGATGTACGCGCCGAGTGCGGCGGCTGCGATATCGCCAACCACCGGCACAAGGTCGAGGATGACGTCGAGCCCCACTGGGCGGTTGATGCCGGGTATCACGAACAGGCGCTCGAGCAGCCGCTCCATCATTTCGACGCGCTGACGCACCGACTGCGGATCGGTGCCCAGCTGCGGGAATGGCAGGCGCTCGTCGCTCGGGATGGCCAATTCTACTCTCCGCCGGTCTTCTGCTCCAGGCCGGTGAGCGTGTGACGAGCGTAACGGTTCCCGGCGAAGCCCTGGACCCGGCCCGACACCAGTGACCAGCGGACGGGCGCCGCGATCGGCAGGAACAGTTGCGCATCGTCAATTCGACCTGCGGCCTGCGCCAGCAACGCATAGCGTTGCGCCGGCACCGGCGTCTGTCGCGCGGCTTCCATCAGCTGGTCGGTCTCGGGGTCGCAAACGGGTACGACGCCGCAGCGGAAGCGCCGCACGAACCATGAGGCCGACGCCGACGGCGCCACCTCGTCAATCAGCTCAAAATCGGCGGCGCCCGCTGCCTGCGCCTGCTCGACGCCGAGCCCGATCGCGCCCCAATCCCGCTGCAGCTCCTGCAGCAGCAGGTCGGCGCCGGGCCCTTGAGGAAGGATAACCTCGATTGTCGGCTTGTTTTTGCCGAAAATGCGGTCGCTCTGCGCCCGCAAGGCTGCGAGCCGGTCGCCGAGGGGAGTGGCGAACCAAGCCGGCTCTACCGGCGTCGGAATCCCGTCCAGGCCCGGCTCGAGCAAGGTTGCGCGTGGCGCGAGGCCGGGAACGCCGAGCGCAGCAACCAAACCCACCCGGTCGAGAGCCTGACTGAGCAGATGTCGGACCTCGGGCTCGTCGATGACGCCTCCGCCGCCCCTCGGCACCAGCCCGTAAAGCCCGGACGCCGGATCGAACCGCACAGCCACGCGAGTCGCCCTGACCCGCTGAGCAAGCGGCAAATCGGCGAAAGTCCCGCCGAGCACGAGATCGGCCTTGCCGGCCGCGAACGCGTCGAGCGCGTCGGCGGCCGGAGTTCCGGCGAGCAGCACTTCCTCGCGCGTGGTTTCTTCCTCGTCGCTTGCGACGATCTGGCGACTGAGGCGCAGCTCCCCGCCGGCACCGCCCGTCGAGACCGCCGTGAATGGGCCGGTCCCCAGATTGCCGCGTAGGACTCCCATTTCCGGCTGGGCGAGCAGCGCCAGCAACGTCGGACGGGGCGCGAGCAGCTGGATCTCGATCACCCGGTCGGTCATCGCGACGATGTCGGCAACAGCGCCGAGCGAATCCTTGAGCGGATTGCGGCTGCGATCGGCGAGCTGGCGCTTGAGCAGCCGCACCACCTGCTCGGCGGTGACCTTCTTGCCGTCCGGCCATTGCATCGAGGCGAGGCGGAAGATGTAGCTTAGGCCGTCGTCGCTGACGTTCCAGCGCTCGGCCAGCCCGGCGACGATGTTGCCGCTGGCGTCGAACCGCACGAGGCCCTCGGCGACATTCTGCAGCAGCACCGCGTCGGACGGGGGCAGGGGCCCAAGCGCAGGGTCGCGAAGCTTGGGTTCGCCGTCGATGACGACCGCCTTAAGCGGACCTTGCGGCTGCTGCCGGCATGCAGCCGGGACCAGCGCGACAGCGGGGATCAGAAGCAGTGCAAGGAGGCGCCGCATAGCGGTGGCTTTACCCGCAACACTCCATTCAGCAAGCATCTGGATATATCGTTCGTACTGTATTAGTGAAGTAAAGCAGCTAGAGCGAGTCCGTGAGCGACATGAGGTTGGCGGAGAGCGACACGATCTGGACTCGCGACGGGCTCCCGGTGGAGGAGCTGCCTGACCCGTTCGCCGCGCCGCCGCCGTCACCCGAGGCGCAAGAGCAATCGCCCCGCCGCCGCTGGCCGCTGGTGCTGTACTGCGCAGCTGCGCTGATCGCGATAACGTTGGTGTGGCTGGTGATCACCGCGCCATTGTCGCGCGCGCTCGAGCCGTTGGCCGATCCGGCGCTGCTGCTTGAGAGCAGCGACGGCCAGCCCATCGCGCTGCGCGGCGCGATCAAGGAAGCGCCCGTCGACGTGACGAAGCTCAACCCACTCACGCCGGCGGCGTTCGTCGCGATCGAGGACCGGCGATTCTATCGTCACTGGGGCATCGATCCGCGGGGGATGGCGCGAGCGCTTGTCGCCGACTTGCGCGGCGGCGGTGTCCGCCAGGGCGGGAGCACGATCACCCAGCAGCTCGCCAAGACCAACTTTCTGTCGGGTGACCGAACGATCAAGCGCAAGGCGCAGGAAGTGATCATCGCCTTCTGGCTGGAGGCGTGGCTCACCAAGCAGGAGATCCTCTCGCGCTATCTATCGAGCGTCTATTTCGGCGACGGCCTCTATGGGATTCGGGCGGCGGCGCACCATTATTTCCACCGCGATCCGGAGAAGCTCAGCCTCGCCCAGTCGGCAATGCTCGCCGGGCTCGTACAATCGCCATCACGGCTGGCGCCGACACAGCATCTCGCCGCTGCCCAGAAGCGTGGGCGGCTGGTGCTTCAGGCGATGGCGGACACCGGCGCGATCAGTCAGGCGAGGGCCCGCGGAGTGGCGCCCGCACGCCCCGTGGTCGAGGAGGCCAAGCTCCCGGCCGGCACCTATTTCGCCGACTGGGTCGCGCCCTCGGCAGCGCGGTCGTTCGAATCGGAGTTCGGCCGGGTTCGCGTCGAGACGACGCTCGATCGTAATTTCCAGCGCATGGCGGAGCGCGCCATCGGCAGGGCGGCGATCGGCGATGCGCAGGCGGCGCTCGTCGCCATGCGGCCCGACGGACGGGTCGTGGCGATGGTCGGCGGGAAGAATTACCGGCAGTCGCCGTTCAACCGAGTGACCCAGGCGCGGCGACAGCCGGGCTCGGCATTCAAGCTGTTCGTCTACCTTGCCGCGCTGCGCGCCGGCTGGACCCCCGACAGCATGATCGATGACCGGCCAATCACCATCGCGGGCTGGACCCCGGTCAACAGCGACGGCGTCTATCGCGGGCCGATTACGCTTCGCGAAGCTTTCGCGCGGTCGAGCAATGCGGCGACGGTCCGCCTGTCGCAGGAAGTCGGCCGGACGAACGTGATCCGCGCAGCGCGGGACCTCGGAATCACGACGCCGCTGCCCGACAAGCCGAGCCTCGCGCTGGGCACTGCCGGTGTAAGCCTGCTCGAGCTGACCTCCGCCTACGCTGCCGTCTCCAGCGGACGCTATCCGATCGTCTCGCGCGGGCTGCCGGAGCAGGAGTCACCCGACGATCTCGCGGCCTTCTTCCACTCGGCCGGAGCGCTCGACCGGCAGCGCGACTGGGCGCCGATGCTCGATCTGCTCTACGCGGCGGCAAACAACGGCACGGGCCGCCGCGCCGCGCTGTCCGTGCCTACGTTCGGGAAAACCGGAACCACGCAGGAGAACCGCGACGCCCTGTTCATCGGCTTCGCCGGCGACCTCGTGGTCGGCGTGTGGGTCGGGCGCGACGACAATCGATCGCTCGGCCGAATCAGTGGCGGCACCGTGCCGGCGGACATCTGGCGGAGCTTCATGACCTCCGCATTGGCGGTCGACCGGCAGCGCGGCCCCGTGCTTCCGGTGCAATTCGGGCGTCCCCCGCCCGAGCAGCGCGGTCAGCTCAAAAGCCCGCTGCCGCCGGAATGGAGCGACGCGACTCGGCCGCTGCGCACGCTTGCGAGAGAGCTTCAGGAGCTGATCGGCAAGCGCTGACGAACGATACCTAACGAAAGTTCATAGTCGCGCTGACGGATTTAACGATTTTTAAACCAGTCGACGCCAAATTCCGGTTCAACCTACGCGGCTCGTTTTGCGCAGGTCGACGCGTTTGTGGAACCGTGAGGAGGCCGGACATGGCAAAATTTGTGAAGCTGATTAAGAACGAGAAGGGCGCGACCGCCATCGAATACGGCCTGATCGCCGCTCTCATCGCCGTTGCGGCGATTGGCGCGATGCAGGGCATCGGTTCGAAGCTGAACACGACGTTCAATAACGTTTCGAACAACCTCGGCTAATCGTCTCGTTCAAGTCTGAAAATTGCGGCGGTGCTTCGGCATCGCCGCTTTTTCTGTATTGCACGCCGCTTCCGCTGTATTCGTTTGGCTTGGCAATGAGATGGATTCTGGCGGCGGGCGCCCTTGTGGCGATTCCCATTTCAGCAAGCGCGCATCGGCGGCCCGTCATTCATGACGCGGTCGCGCTCAACATCGGCGTCAACTGCCAATGGCAGTCGCGCTGCATTGCGCTGCACCGCGCGGCAATGAACCGGGCGCTGGACTTTGTCGCGAGGAAGCGTCCGCCGCAATGGCGAGTCCAGCTGTGCAACCGCAACGCCAGCCGCGGCGGCAATCGCATCGACTGGATCGGATTCGATCACTGCATCCGCAATGCGGCGCTCAAGCCGGCGGTGCGCGTCGCGAAAAAGCGGAAACGGTAAGGATTGGTGGAGCCGAGGGGGATCGAACCCCTGACCTTCGCAATGCCATTGCGACGCTCTCCCAGCTGAGCTACGGCCCCAGTCCCTCGCGCCTTAGAGGAAACCTCCCCCGAGGGAAAAGGGGGAATATCACGGCGCGGCTTCGCAAAATATCTCCGGCCTAGACTTCGTCGTCCTCGCCCGCGGTCTCGACGCCAAGATCCTCGTCGCCGGTCTCGAGGTCGACTTCCTCGTCAGCGCTGATCTCCTCGTCCTCGTCCACGGCGAGGTCCTCAGCGGCGAGCTCATCGTCCCGGGCCGGCTCCTTCACCGGTGCGGCCGCCGGCTCGAAGGCCATCGGCTGTTTCGACTTTAGCACCGGCTCCGGCATCCAGTCGGTGCCGCATTCGATGCAGTGGACCGGATCGTCCTTGCCAAGGTCGTAGAAACGGGTCGAGCACTTGGGGCAAGTGCGCTTCGAGCCCCATTCGGGCTTCACCATGAGGGTCTTAACTCCAGTAAGTCAGTTTGCGCGCGAGGCTTCGCCCGGCGTTCGGCGGCGCGCCTTGCCATAGGCATATGGCCCTGTCAAAGCGCGCCGCTTGGCTGACCAGAACGCATCGAACGACGCCGGGCGGCGCTCGCAGGCAAGCGCGCTCGTCATCGCCGTCGATGGGCCCGCTGCAAGCGGCAAGGGCACGATCGCCAAAGCGCTCGCCCAGCACTTCGGACTCCCGCACATGGACACCGGCCTGCTTTACCGCGCCGTCGCGCTGAACCTGTGGCGCTGGGGCGGCGATCCGGCGAGCGAGTTCGAGGCGCTGCGCGCGTCCGACATGCTGAGCATCGATCCGGCGGACGAGGAACTGCGAAGCGAGCCGGTATCGCGCATTGCCTCATCAATCTCAGCCTATCCATCGGTCCGCACAGCGCTGCTCGAGCGGCAACGCCAGTTTGCCGGGCAGCCCGGCGGCGCCGTTCTCGACGGCCGCGACATCGGAACGGTGATCGCACCCGATGCGGACGTGAAGCTGTTCGTGACAGCGTCTGCCGAGGTTCGCGCGCAGCGCCGCGTGCGCGAGCTGCTCGAGCGCGGCATGCCGGGCCATTATGAGGATGTGCTCGCGGATATCCGTTCGCGCGACGAGCGCGATTCCGGACGCGCGGTCGCGCCGCTAAAGCCAGCGCCTGACGCCATCATCCTCGATACCAGCGACCTCGATCGGGACGCGGCGATCGCCGACGCCATTCGGCTGGTCGACGAGCGGCTCGCGCGCGCCGCCACCTGAAGAGACGGGCACCTGAAGAGACAGGCATCGCCGTAGGACAATTTTCACATCTGGGTCCGTAGAAGGCACCGAAGGGCAATTCGTGGAAATCGCGGTGATCAAGGTGCGCAGCAATACCGTTCGTCTTGCGAGCAGTCATGTCGTCACGACGTGCGCGACTGCCGCCGCGATCCTCCTGTTCGTGGTGTTGGGCAGCGAGGTCGTTCCGGCGGCCATTCGCGGCGCCGCAATGCCGGACTCGGGCAGCACGCTCAAAGTCGCTTTCCTGCTCAACATCGCGATTATCCTGTTCGGCTGGCGGCGGTCGAAAGACCTGAAGGATGCGCTGGACGCTTATGACGCCGCGGCGCGGCTGGCCGACCGGAATGCCAACACCGATCCGATGACGGGGCTTGCCAATCGCCGCGAACTGATGCGTTCGCTCGAGGGGTCGCTCGCAGCAAGGAGCGGGGTGTTGCTCGTCCTTGATCTCGACCATTTCAAGCGCGTCAACGACCTCCACGGCCATCTTGCCGGCGACAAGGTCCTGCGGATGGTCGCCGATGTCGCGCAACAAGCAGCGTCCGATGACGCGTGCTGCGCGCGCACCGGTGGCGATGAGTTTGCGGTGCTTCTTCCTGCGGTGGACGCGAATGGCGCCGAAGAGATTGCGCGGACCATGCTCCGCAACCTCTCCACCCCGGTTCTGATCGAAGGCGCCCAAATCCAGGTCACGGCGTCGATCGGCATAGCGGGCCTGAGCGATTGCGAGAACGACGAGGCGGCCCTGAGACAGAGCGATGTCGCATTGTATGCGGCCAAGCGGGCGGGCCGTAATGGCTTTGCCTGGTTCGACGAGGAACTCGAACGCGAAATCAGCGACCGCCTGAAGCTGGAGGAGGAGATTCGCCGCGGCATCAAGGCGAGCGAGTTCGTGCCTTTCTTCCAGCCGCTCGTGGATCTCAATACCCGTCAAATCATCGGCTTCGAGGCGCTCGCGCGATGGCGCTCGGAAGGCGGCGCATTGCTGGAGGCGGAAAGCTTCATCGAAGCTGCGGAGCGCACCGGCCTGGTCGGGCCGCTGACGCTCACCATTCTCGAGCAGGCGCTTACCGAGGCGCGCAGCTGGCCTGGCCACCTCAAGCTTGCCGTCAACGTTTCGCCAGTCCAGTTCCGCGATCCCATGCTCGCCGAGCAGATCCTCAAGCTGCTGTCGGTGACGGGCTTCCCCGCGAGCCGGCTCGAAATTGAAATTACCGAGGGCGCGCTGCTCGAGGATCGGGACCAGGTGCTGACCATCATTCGCAGCCTCAAGAATGTCGGGATCAGCATTTCGCTCGACGATTTCGGCACCGGTTACGCGTCGCTCGCGCACGTTAACAGCCTGCCGCTCGATCGCATCAAGATCGACAAGAGCTTCATTACCACCATCGTGAAGAGCGATCGGACGGCGGCGATCGTCAACACGATCGCCGGCCTCGGCCACAATCTCGACGTTCCCATCACTGCCGAGGGCGTGGAGTCGGAGCAGATCCGGTCGGCCCTTGCCGATTCCGGCTGTTCGGAAGCGCAGGGCTGGCTCTTCGGCCGTGCGATCTCGGCCGAAGCGGTACGCGGCTTCCTCGCGATGAACGGTGGCGACGGTTCCGCTGCTGCACAGGGCCCAACGGCCGCACGTCCCAAGAGAGCAAATCGGCCCTGGTAGCCACGCTTTGACGGTCGCGAGCATTGCGGTCAGCCGTTGCTGCTGCGAAGAAACCGAGCATGACTGCCCCCATCATTCTTCGCCCGGCGTCGGCCGCCGATGAGGACGCCATCGGGCGGCTCGGCGCGATGCTCGTCGCCGAGCACCACGATTTCGATCCTCGGCGGTTTCTCGCCCCGCGGCCCGGTATGGCCGAGGCATACGGCCACTTCCTCATTTCCCAGCTGCAGCGGCCGGAAATGCTTGTCCTAGTTGCCGAGCGGGACGGGCAAGTGGTCGGCTATGCTTATGCCGGCGTGGAGGGGAATGATTATATGGCGCTGCGTGGCCCGGCCGGCGTACTCCACGATCTCGTCGTGGATCCCGCCCACCGCCGCGAGGGCATCGGCACCAATTTGCTTGAGGCCGCGCTTGCGGCACTCGAACAGCGGGGTGCCCCGCGCGCCGTCCTGTTCACTGCCGACAAGAACCATGGCGCTCAGCAGATGTTCTGCCAGGCCGGGTTCCGGCGAACGATGATCGAGATGACCCGCGAGCTGAGCTAAATGCTGTTCCCGTCGTTGCTTCGGCCCGCGATCGGCGCGAGATATGTGACGAGATCCCATTCTGCGTGGATGCTGACGAGCAGCAAGGCCATCAGGTCCGCCGCGAGCGCGGTCGTGCTCCATGCCCAGGCGCGAAAGATCGCCAGCGCACAAATTGCCATGCCGACATACGCGAGCGCCGGTGCAATGCCGTACCAGAATGTGTCGAATCCTGGCGCTTCCGGCGCTCCGGGATACCGGTAGATTCCAATCGCGCTGCGAATTCCGATCGCAAGGCCGATCAGCGACAATCCGCCAGCGATGACGCTGAACGCCGTCGCTGAAATTCCAGGCACGGCCGCCGCTCCGCTCAGCACGAGAATCACTCCGAGATGCCAGACGATGGGCGAGGTGTAGAGGTGCTTGCCGCGTTCGGTTTCGGCGCGCCCGCGGCCGGCGGTCAGCGTCACCACCACGAACATGAGGCCGATCAGCGCGCCCGCGGACGAGCCGACCATCAGATAATAATTGTCCCAGCCGTCAAACATTCACGCGCACATAGCCGATCAGGGGCGGCGGCGCACCGACCAGACGAACGCGGACAGGCTGCTGATCAGCGCGGCGAGCGCGATCAGTAAAGCAGGGCTGATGATGACCATGACGAGCGACTCCGAACGACCCTTGTTCCCTATTCGTTCCCTATTCGCAATAGGAAAATTCCTATCCGTGGAGGATTAAATCTCGCGGTGCGGCTTTGCTGCAACGCTGCGTGGCTTGTTGAATTGGTGGGATTTCCGTACATTTTGAATGGAGTCGAGAAATTCTCGACGTCGAACAAAGGGGAATTTGAACCATGCGCAAGCTGATGATTGCTGCCGCGCTTGTCTCCACGGCAACCGCGACACCTGCACTGGCACGCGACGGGGCGGCTTATGTCGGCTTGGATGCGGGCTTTTCGAGGATCAGCACGCTGAATCTTCGCTTCAGCAATTCCGCGACGACCATCAATAACGGGTACCGAATTGAACATTCGGGCGGATGGGATGTCGACGGTGTCGCTGGCTACGATTTCGGGCTGGTCCGCCTCGAGGGTGAACTCGGATACAAGCACTCGAACCTGAGGAACGCGACGGCCGATCCTGCCGTCTTGGCAGCGGTACTCGCGCCACCGGTGCCGACGCGCTTCACTGCCAGGGGGCACAGCGATGTCGTTTCGGCGATGATCAACGCCATGCTCGATGTCGGGCTTGGTGGGGGTATGGAGGGCGCGATTGGCGTCGGCGTCGGCGAGGCCCGGGCCAAATATACCGCGGGGCTCGTCGTCGGCAACGCGCTCAACTTCACAAGTAGCGACAATGCGCTCGCCTACCAGGCTATTGCCGAGCTCAGAATGCCGGTCGCGCAAAGCATCGATCTTGCCGTCAAGGGTCGCTATTTCGAGACCGAGCGGCTGAACTTCGGGCCGTTCTGCCAGACGACCTGCACCACGGTGCGCCCGTACGACCTCGGCGGCCGCTACAAGGCCTGGAGCGTGCTCGCCGGCCTTCGGGTGAATTTCGGCGGTGTCGTCGCGGCGCCACCACCGCCGCCGCCTCCTCCGCCGCCGCCTCCGCCTCCGCCGCCTCCAGCGACGCAGACCTGTCCGGATGGATCGGTGATCCCGGCGACCGACGCCTGCCCGGCGCCGCCACCGCCGCCACCTCCGCCGCCTCCGGCGCCGGAGCGGGGCTGACGCGAATCGCGTAGGGCAAGCGCCGCCGTCGGCGCTTGCCCTCGCACCCCTGCTAAGCTAATGGCGCGACCGTCCGCAGGGCGCTAGGCCGCTCGCGGAAGCCCGCTTGTCTGCGAGCGCGTACGGTTTCGGTGAGCGAAGGCTCCCGCACCGGCCGCGCTCTTTCGCATGGCCGGCCTTCCGCGATTGCTGAGCTGCCCTGGGGATGTCGCGTCGGCATGGGGCTGGCGCGGCAGTGCATGAAACCAGGTCCGCATGTGAAGGCTCGCCATGGTGGCGCGCCCGCGGCAGGCCCGAGTAAAGACTGAAAGAACATCACGCTCATGGCGACCACGGCATTCCCGACCCGCGACGATTTCGCGGAGCTCCTCAACAAAAGCCTCGGCGGCGAGAACGAAACCTTCGAAGGCAAGGTGGTGAAGGGCATCGTCACGGG
>JBJMVJ010000098.1:0-14950 GCA_045810685.1 Sphingomonas sp. | reverse complement strand
CTGACAGATGCCGAGGGCCGGCGCGAATTCTGAGAATCGGCGAAGCGCGAGCTTTTCGCTGCCGTCCTCCCGCAGGAGCCCCATGTAGAAGTGGCGATAGTAGGACGAGCCCTCCGCCTCCTTGTGGCGCGTCGTCGCTTCCCAGGTGCGCGGCAGGTCGAACAACGAATACCAGAACACGCGCGGCACGCGTCCAAGCAGCAGCTCGGCGGTACGGTTGACTCCGAAGCGCTGGACCTCCTCGGCGCCGAAGCTGCCGACACCGACCTCCGTAATCCAGATTTCCTTGCCTGGAATGACCGCTTCGATGTCCGCGACCCGCTGCGGCCATTCGTCGATGGGCCACAGGTTCCAGTCGAGCGGGAAGCCGTGCAGCGCGACCACGTCGATATGCTCGAGGACGCCGTGATCCTTCATCCGCCCAATCCAGAAGGGATCGATCGGCGACATGCCGCCAAGCACGGTTTTGACCTCGGGATTGGCAGAGCGGATCGCATGCGCGGCCTGGATCGCCATGTCGGCGAACTTCGACCAGTCAGGGTCGAGTTCGGGGTCCCAATGCGACTTGTTGTTGGGCTCGTTCCAGATCATCGCCGCTTCAATCATTCGGCGGCTCCGCGGGCTGGATAAACAACCGCCGGGCCATGCTTCGCGTAGGGCCGCTCTGCGACCTGGCAGAGATAGACTTCTTCCTCGATCTGCTTGTCGATGCTGAAGCCGGCGGAGCGCAGCATGGCTTCCGTGCAGGCGCGGTTCGGGACCCACCAGTTGGTCCAATCGTGCGCGTACTGGTTTTCGATGAAATGCAGCTTCGGGAAGCTGCTTTCGAAGAACATGCCGGTCTCTTTGAACTCGTAATCGTCCTCGAGCCTCAGCACGTGCGGCGAGCCGCGCTGCATTGATTGGAACAGCAGCTTGTCGGCGGCGACATGCTCGCGGATGAGGTCGAGCGCGAGCAGTGGGTGGCGCAAATGGTAAAGCACGCCCATGAAGATCACGAGGTCGAACTTTTCGCCCAGCGCGCCGACGTCATAGACGTCGAGCCGCGCGAACTCGATGTCGTCATATTCGAGAATCTCGCTCGCCAGGCGGGCCTGCGCGAGATAGCGTTCGTCGCTGTCGATTCCCAGCACACGTGAAGCGCCGCGGCGCTTCATCTCAATCGAATAAAAACCGGCGTTGCAGCCGATGTCCAGCACGCTCTGTCCGCTCAGATCCTTGGGCAGGTGCGCCGCGAACCGGCGGAACTTCGCGCCTGGATAGTCGCCCAGAAAATGATCGGGCGCGGTCCAGGTGCCGCCGAGATTAAGGTTGTGGAACCACGGGCTGAGCGCGGCGATGCGCGCTTCGAGATCGGTTCGAGGGACGGCGCGGAGGCGGGACTCTACGACGTTCATCTGCGGATCGGTTCGGTCTTGGAATGAAGAATCATACGGGCGCGGAACAGTTGTGAAGCTTTGTTGTTCCATTCTTGACTGCGCAAACAACAGTAACGCAGCGGCAAACAACAGTAACGCCGTTGCTGGAAGAAGAAGTAGATGAAGAAGCTCAAGAAGATCGCTTTTTCGTGAAGGGCGGCGACTTTCATTGGCTCACACGCCAGCTGGCCGTGGGCGGCGCCCTCGGAGCCGATGCCGTTGAGACGCTGGGGGCGCACGGCATTAGCGCGGTTGTGGATCTGCGCGCGGAAGATTGCGACGATGAGGAGACGCTACGGGCAGCGGGTATCGCGCTCCTTCATCTCCCCACGCCCGATCTCGAGCCTGCTACGCACCAGCATCTCGAATCGGGAGTGACGTTCGTGCGCGAGCGGCTCGCGCGCGGTGAGAAAGTGCTGATCCACTGCCAGCACGGGATCGGCCGCTCGGCGCTGCTCGCGCTGTGCGTCCTTGTCGACCTGGGCTTCGAGCCGCTCGACGCGCTGCGTCACGCGAAGGACTGCCGCGAAATCGTCTCACCGAGCCGCTCGCAATATGAAGGATGGGTGGCGTGGCTGCAGGCACGCGGGATCGACGCGCCCGATTATCACAGCTTCGGCTGCATCGCGTACCGCCACCTCGCGCGCAGCTGAGCGATGCTGGTCTACGGCGATCACAGCGAGATTGCCGAAGCCGGCGAGCGGCTCGACGCCATTCGGCAGGCACTCGCCGCGGTTAGCGCAATGCCGACGGGGATCGACCGCCACGCGAAGCTGGTCGGCACGCTGATCGAGGTCGGTCGGTTGCTGCAGGGTGTTGCCGATGCCGGCCTGCCCGATGCCGAGGCGCTTGGCCGCTTCCTGCACCAGCTTGCATGCACCGTGTTGAGATCGTGGGACAGCGGCTTTGCAGAGACTGGCTCGTTGCCGCCGGTGCCGCGGATCGGGCGGGCTGCGAGGGTCGAGCTGCGCGTGCCCGAAGGCTTCGCTTTCTACGCCGTCTACCCGGAAGCATATGCCGACGCGGCGCGGCGTTTGAAGGTCATTGCTCCGCCGCGGGTGATCGGAATCCGCAGCATCGGAACGACGCTCGGCGCGATGGTCTCCGCAGCATTGGGGGCGCCGCCGCCGATCACCGTGCGCCCGTTCGGCGACCCTTTCGCGCGGCGGGCCGAGCTTCCGCCCGAGGTCATCGGACAAGACGTCCATTACGTGATTGTCGACGAGGGCCCTGGCCTGTCGGGCAGCTCCTTCGGCGCGGTCGCCGACTGGCTGGAGGCGCGCGCCGTCCCGCTCGAACGGATTGCATTCATCACCAGCCACGCCGGCAATCCTGGCCCTCAAGCGAGCCAAGCTCATCGACAACGCTGGAGCGCAGCGCAGCGGGTGGCGGCGGAATTCGATCCCGCTTTCCTGGCCAAAGCGTTTGGCCGGCTCGAGGAGTTTTCGATCGGGAGTCAGTGGGAGCGGCGCAAATTTCTCGCGCGGCCGGGCGGGGAGCGTGTGCTGCTCAAATTTGCGGGCCTCGGCGCAATCGGCGAGCGCAAGTTCGAAATGGCTCGCGCGCTTCACGCAGCCGGTTTTACGCCGGAGCCGCTTGGTCTCGTGCATGGCTTCCTGGTCGAACGATGGTGCGAAGGCGGGAGGCCGCTCGCGGCAGACGACAGACCGGTCGAGGCGATCGGCCGTTATATCGGCGCCCGCGCGCGGTTATTCCCGGCCGACGACAGAAGCGGCGCCAGCATCGAGGAATTGCGGACCATGTGCCGACGCAACATTTCGCTAGCGCTTGGCGGCCATGCGGCTCGTGCAGCCGAGCGCTTCGATGTTGAGGCGCTCTCGCGGTCCGTCAGGCCCGTTCGCACGGACAACAAGCTCGATCGCTGCGAATGGCTTCGCGTGGACGACGGCCGGCTGGTCAAAGTCGACGCGCTCGATCATCACCACGGTCACGACCTCATCGGCTGTCAGGACGCGGCATGGGATGTCGCGGGCGCGGCCGTCGAGTTCGGATTGACCGCCGCCGAGACGGACGGGTTGATCGCGGCGACCGGATTGAAGGTCGACCGCGAGCTGCTTGAATTCTGCCGCATCGCTTACTGCAGTTTTCGGTTGGGACAGGCCGCGCTGGCCCGCGCGACCGCCGCTGCAAGCCGCTACTCACGAGCGCTTGAGCTTCTTCTTCATGATTGTGCCCAACCAGCGACTCGGCGGGATTCCTCGGTCGGTGGAATGGCGGAACGAACCGCGTCGGGAACAAACCCGCGCCCGTTCGGTTGATGAAGAAGAAGCCGTTCATCAAGTACTAACATAGATTAACTGCAGTAACGCGAACAACAATGGAAGGCAATTTCGCTAACTTATCTTCCGTGTCGCTGCCGAAACAAGCAAATCGTCCGGCGTGCTCTGTACTGCTGTTGGAAATATCCGGCAAAGAAAGGGAGTCAAGTTGGGGGAAAGAGTATTAATTACTGGCGGTGCTGGCTTCATCGGGCGCGCCGTAACAAAAGAACTTCTTCATCGCGGCAACGCGGTCCGCGTGCTCGACAGCTTGATCGAGCAGGTCCACGGCGACCGCCAGCGGCCTGAGGATTTTCCCGCCGAGGCCGAGCTGATTGTTGGCGACATCCGCAACAAGGACGTCGTCACCCGCGCGCTTCACGGCATCGACAGCGTGGTCCACCTCGCAGCGGAAGTTGGCGTCGGCCAGTCGATGTACGCGGTCGAACGCTATACGTCCGTCAACGAAACCGGGTCAGCGGTGCTGTTCGAAGCCCTGATCGACCATCCCGTGCGCCGGGTCGTCACCGCCTCGTCGATGAGCATCTATGGCGAAGGCCTGTATCGCGACGCCGACGGCGAGCTCGTCGAGGATGCGGAGCGTAAGCCGCGAACGTCCGACGCACAAAGCTGGGATCCCGTCGACGCGCGGGCGCGGCCGCTCACACCGGTCGCGACGCCCGAATGGAAGCAGCCGAGCCTCGCCTCGATCTACGCGCTCGGCAAATATGTGCAGGAACGTCAGACCCTGATCATGACGCAGGCCTATGGCATGGAAGGCACCTGCCTCAGACTGTTCAATGTCTACGGTCCGGGCCAGGCGCTATCCAATCCTTACACAGGCGTGCTCGCGATCTTCTCGTCGCGGCTCTTGAACGGACAGCCGCCGCTGATCTTCGAAGACGGCGAGCAGCGGCGCGACTTCGTTCACGTCGATGACGTCGCGCGGGCGTTTGCCGAAGCGCTGGTTCACCCCGAAGCGCCGGGCGAAGTCTTCAACATTGGTTCGGGCGTCGACCGCAGCGTGAAGGACGTGGCCCGCTCGATCGCTCGCGCGCTCCACCGTAACGACCTCGAGCCGGAGATTGCGGGCAAGGCGCGTATCGGCGACATCCGCCACTGCTTCTGTGACGGCAGGAAAGCGGCGGAGACGCTCGGCTTCCGCGCCCGAAAGGACTTCGACGAAGGTCTCGCCGAGCTCGCCGGGTGGGTCGCGCGCCAAAGTGCCGACGACAGGGTCGAGGAGGCGCGCGCCGAGCTCGAAGCCAAGGGGCTGGTGGCATGACCGGCGATGCTCGCCCGATCCTTATCACCGGCGGTGCCGGTTTCATCGGCTCCAACCTCGCCGACCGACTTGCCGGCGAGGGGCACAAGATCATCATCTATGACGCGCTGTCGCGGCCGGGTGTCGAGCGGAACCTCGCGTGGCTCAACCTGCGACACGGCCGGCAGATCATCCACATTGCGGGCGATGTGCGCGACGAGGATGAAGTCGTCCGCGCGGCCGCGGACGTGAAGGCGGTGTTCCATTTTGCGGCGCAAGTCGCGGTGACCACCAGTCTTGCCGATCCGCGCGAGGACTTCGACATCAACGTCCGCGGCACCGTCAACCTCCTGGACGCCGTGCGGGTCCGCCGCGAACGCGTGCCGGTGATCTTCGCGTCGACCAACAAGGTCTATGGCGACCTTTCCGACATAGAACTCGACACTCTCCATGGCCGCCATGAGCCCAAATCGTTCGTTTCGCGGCGTGGAATCGACGAAAGCCGGCCGCTCGATTTCCACACGCCATACGGCTGCTCGAAGGGGGCTGCGGACCAATATGTGATCGATTATGCGCGCAGCTTCGGCATTCCGACCGCCGTCTTTCGCATGAGCTGCATCTACGGACAGCGGCAGATGGGCACCGAGGACCAGGGCTGGGTCGCCCATTTCCTGATCCGCGCGCTCGATGGGAGGCCGATCACCATCTACGGCGACGGCCGCCAGGTGCGCGACATTCTGGACGTCGGCGACGCTGTGAACGCTTATGTGAGTGCGCTTCGGAATATCGATCGCGTGCAGGGACGCGCGTTCAACCTCGGCGGCGGGCCGGCCAATGCGGTGAGCCTGCTCGAGCTCGTCAACGAAATGCGCGCGATCACCGGCCGCGACGTCGAGCTTGCGTTCGAGGATTGGCGGCAGGGCGACCAGCGCTGGTTCGTCGCGGACACGACCGCTGCGCGCACGACGGTCGGCCTGCCGCCCGCCCGCGGCTGGCGCGACGGCATTGCACGGCTGGCGGAGTGGCTCGCCGCAGAGCGCGGTGTCGCGCTCCAGCCTGAACTCGCGAGCGCGGCGCAGTGACGCGGCTGCTGCTCGTCACCGACGCGATCGGCGGAATATGGGTCTACAGCCTCGAGCTGGCGCGAGCGCTGCGGCCGCTCGGCGTTGACACGGTCCTGGCGGTGATGGGGCCTTCGCCAAGTGCACGGCAGCGTGAGGACGCCGCCGGGTTCCGGCTGCTCGACACCGGGCTGCCGCTCGAATGGCTCGACACGAGTCCCGCCGAAATCCGCCGCGCTGGGGAGGCGCTGGCGGAGATCGCGGATCGCGAACGCGTCGATATCGTGCAAACGTGCAGCGCTGCGTTGCTCGCCGACGCGCGCTTCGACCAGCCGTGCGTCGCTGTCCAGCACAGCTGTGTCGCGACCTGGTGGGCGTCAGTGAAGAAGACGCAGCTTCCGCACGATTTCATGTGGCGGCGTGAGCTGGTCGAGTGCGGTCTCCGGCGCGCGTCCGCAATCGTCGCGCCAAGCATCGCATTCGCTGCCGAAACGGCGCGCACCTACGACGTGCCCGCGCCCGTCACTGCGGTCCACAACGGCCGGCGCTCCGCGATTTTTTCCAAGATCCCCCAAGGCGAGTTCGTGTTCACGGCGAGCCGGCTGTGGGACGAGGGCAAGAATGTCGCGACACTCGACAATACGGCGCGGCGACTTGGCATTCCATTCCAGGCTGCCGGGGCAACGTCCGGTCCCAACGGCGCGAGCATCGCACTCGAGCACCTCGAGGTTGTCGGCGAGCTGAGCCCGACGCGCGTTGCAGGGCTGCTGTCGGCGCGGCCAATCTATGCCTCCGCCGCGGTGTACGAGCCGTTCGGCCTGTCGGTATTGGAAGCGGCACAGGCGGGCTGCGCATTGGTGCTGTCGGACATTCCCACACACCGCGAAATCTGGGGCAGGGCGGCGATCTTCGTGCCCGCGCGCAACGCCGATGCCTTCGCTGAAGCGATCCAGGACCTCCTCGACGATCCCGACGAGCGCCGGCAGCTGGGCCAGCTCGCACGGGCAAGGGCGTCGCTCTACTTACCGGAACGAATGGCGCGCGGCATGGCTGACGTTTACGCGAGGCTTTCCGTGCACGATCGGGATGTTGAACCGAGGCGCGTCGCGGGTGCGGCATGAGAGTCGTCTATTTCAGCCATTCGCTGCGCTCGTGCTGGAACCACGGCAACGCGCATTTCCTGCGCGGCGTGCTGAGCGAGCTGATTGCGCGTGGGCATGACGTGCGCGTGCTGGAGCCGGAAGGCGCGTGGAGCCTGACCAATTTGCTCAAGGACCATGGCGAGAAGGGTCTGTCGGCGTTCCGCAGCGCCTATCCGGAACTTACCTCGCGAACCTATCAGCGGGCCGAAGAAGGTGCTGCGCACGCCTGGGGCGCGGACCTCGTCATCGTTCACGAATGGAACGACCCCGAACTGGTCGCGGCGGTCGGCCGGCTGCGGGCGCGGGGCGGACGGTTCACCTTGCTGTTTCACGATACTCACCATCGCGCCGTCTCCGCGGCGCACGAGATGCGGGACTACGATCTCAGCGCCTATGACGGAATCCTGGCATTCGGGCAGGCTCTGGCAAGCGTCTACGAACGCTGGGGTTGGTCGCAGGTCTTCGTTTGGCACGAAGCCGCCGACACACGGCGCTTCCACCCACCGCGCGAAGAGCGCGCGCGCGAAGGCCTCGTATGGATTGGTAATTGGGGCGACGGCGAACGCAGCGCCGAACTCATCGAGTTCCTGATTCACCCGGCCAAGCAGGCCGGAATTCCGCTCGACATTTACGGCGTGCGCTACCCGAATGCTGCGCAGCAAATGCTGCAGCAATTCGGCGCGCGCTACCATGGCTGGCTCCCGAATGCGGCGACTCCAGCGGCGTTCGCACGGCACCTTGCGACGGTCCATGTGCCGCGGCGCTTCTATGCGAGATCGCTGCCGGGGATCCCGACGATCCGCGTGTTCGAGGCACTCGCCTGCGGCATTCCGCTGATCAGCGCGCCGTGGGATGATTGCGAGCATCTGTTCCGTGTCGACCAGGATTTCTTGATGGTACGCGACGGCGTCGAAATGGCGCGTGCGCTCAACGACGTGAAAAGTGATCCGGACCTGCGCGACATGCTGGCGCGCAACGGTCTGGAGACGATCCAAGCGCGGCACACCTGCGCGCACCGGACGGACGAATTGCTGCGCATCGCTGAGCGGTTGCGCGCTCCGGTTCTCGAGAGGGTATTGGAGAGCGCCGCGTGAAGACCGCTTTTTACGGGTCAAGCCTATTGTCGTCCTGGTGGAACGGGGCGGCGACTTACTACCGGGGGCTGCTGCGCGATCTGGCCAGCCGCGGGTACGAAATCACTTTCTACGAGCCTGACGCGTACGAGCGGCAGCAACATCGCGACCTGGAGCCGCCGGAATGGGCACGCTCCGTCGTTTATCCGGCGACGACGGACGGCCTTCGAGACGTCCTCGCACAAGCCTGCGCGGCGGACATTGTCGTCAAGGCCAGCGGCGTCGGTGTGTTCGACGACGAGCTAATCGCCGGCATCGTCGAACATGCAGCGCCTCACGCGCTCAAGATCTTCTGGGACGTCGACGCGGCGGCGACGCTGCAAGAGATGCGCGGCGACGGGAACCATCCGGTGCGCCGCGCGCTTCGCGATTTCGACCTGGTGCTTACCTATGGCGGCGGTCCGCCGGTGGTGGAAGCCTATGAAGGCTTCGGCGCCGCACGCTGCGTACCCGTGTACAATGCGCTCGACCCCACCACTCATTGCCCCGTCGAGCCGGACCCGCGCTTCGCGGCCGACCTGTCCTTCCTCGGGAACAGGCTCCCCGACCGAGAAGCGCGGGTCGAGCAATTCTTCCTCGAGCCAGCGGCGGCGTTGCCCGACCGCACGTTCCTGATCGGCGGCAACGGCTGGGAGACCAAGGCGACGCCGCCCAACGTGCGGCACCTCGGCCATGTGTTCACGCACGAACATAATGCGTTCAACTGCACGCCGCTCGCCGTGCTCAACGTCGCGCGCGACAGCATGGCTGACATCGGCTTCTCGCCCGCCACGAGGGTATTCGAGGCGGCGGGGGCCGCCGCCTGCCTGATCACCGACGCGTGGGAAGGGATCGAGTTGTTCCTCGAACCAGGCGAGGAGGTGCTGGTCGCGCGGGACGGGCAGGATGTTGCCGAGCATGTGCGCGCGCTGACGCCGGCACGGGCAGGACAGATTGGCCGGGCGGCCCTGCGGCGCGTGCTCAGCGAACATACTTACGCACACCGCGGCGCCCAGGTCGACGCGCTGCTGAAGCGAGAAATGGCGAGCCGCGTGGAAGAGGTGGCGGCATGAATGCCGTAGTGCTCGGCCTCAGCCTCTCGTCGTCATGGGGTAATGGCCATGCGACGACATTTCGCGCATTGTTGAAGGCGTTCGCGCGGCGCGGACATGCGATCCTGTTCCTTGAGCGGGACGTCCCGTGGTACCGAAGCAACCGCGACATCGCCGATCCCGAATATTGCCGCCTTGAATATTACGGCTCGCTCGAGGAGCTGCAGCACTGGAGCGATGGAATCCGCAATGCCGACGCGGTGATCGTCGGCTCATATGTTCCCGAAGGGGTGGAGGTTGGCCGGTTCGTTCAGCGGCTGGCCCGCGGCGTCACCGCTTTTTACGACATCGATACGCCGGTGACGCTCGCCAAGCTCGAGCGCCGCGACTTCGAATATATCTCGCCGGCGATCATCCCCGACTACGACCTTTATTTGTCGTTCACCGGCGGACCGACGCTTAAGCGCATCGAGCGGCAATTCGGGTCGCGCATGGCGCGGGCACTCTATTGTTCGGTGGACCCTGACGCTTACCCACCGCTCAAACTGCCGAAGAAATGGGACCTGAGCTATCTCGGCACCTACAGCGACGATCGCCAGCCGACACTTGAGAAGCTGTTGATCGAGCCCGCGCGGCGCTTACCGCACCTCCGCTTCTGCGTTGCCGGTCCGCAATATCCCGGCAGCATTGAGTGGCCGGAGAATGTCGACCGGATCGAGCATCTTCCGCCCGCGGAGCACCCGCAATTCTACGCGGCGTCGCGGTTCACGCTGAACGTCACGCGCGCCGACATGATTGCCGCGGGCTGGTCACCATCGGTGCGGCTGTTCGAGGCGGCATCGTGCGGAACGCCGGTGATTTCCGACCGATGGCAGGGGCTCGACAGCTTGTTCGAGCCGGGGCGGGAGATCATCCTTGCCGACCGAGCGGAGGACGTCGTCGAGCGCCTTTCATCGAACGAGACTGAAGCGGCGATCGGCCATGCTGCGCGCGAGCGGATCCTCTCCGCCCACACTGCCGATCATCGCGCCGACGAGCTGGAGCGTCACATCGAAGAAGCCGCCGCAGCCAAGACTGACGGCGCCAATATCAGGGAGCGTGGAGTGAAGCGTCGGAACCAGAAGATTGCGCTGGTGTCGGGGGGCGCCGGCTTCATCGGTTCGAATCTGTGCGACCGTCTGATCGGCGAGGGAGCACGGGTGATCTGCGTCGACAATTTCCTGACCGGACGGGCAGAGAATCTCCGGCATCTCGATCGCGAGCCCAATTTCGAGTTCGTCGAGCATGACGTGATCGACAAGCTGCCGCAGTGGCTGCGCGCGGGGAGGATCAAATTCACCCACGTCTATCATCTCGCCTGCGCCGCATCGCCGCCGCATTACCAGGCTGATCCGGAGCACACCCTGCTCACGAGCGTGGTCGGCACGCGCAACCTGCTCCGGCTGGCGGAAGAGACCGGGGCGCGGCTTCTGCTCACCTCGACCAGCGAGGTCTACGGCGATCCCGAAGTCCATCCGCAGACGGAGGATTATCGGGGCTGGGTGAGCTGCACGGGGCCGCGCGCCTGCTACGACGAGGGCAAGCGGGCCGCCGAGACCCTTGCGTTCGATTTCGTGCGCGCGCACCGCGCCGATGTCCGCGTTGCCCGCATCTTCAACACCTACGGGCCGCGGATGCGGTGCGATGACGGACGCGTCGTGTCGAACGTCGTCTGCCAGGCGCTTTCGGGCGACGACATCACGATCTACGGCGACGGCTCGCAGACGCGCAGCTTCTGCTTCATCGACGATATGGTCGACGGGCTTTGCCGGCTGATCGACAGCGAAGAGGCGGTCGGCGTCCCGGTCAATCTCGGCAACCCCAACGAGCTTACCGTTCGGCGACTCGTCGACCTGGTGATCGCGCTGACCGGCAGCTCCTCGCGGATTGTGCGGCGGCCGCTGCCGCAGGACGATCCGCGCCGGCGCAAGCCGGACATCAGCCGGGCGATCGAATTGCTCGGCTGGCGGCCGAGCGTCGATCTCGAACAGGGGCTTGAGGCGACCATCGCCTGGTTCGAGGACGAGACCAACCGCGTGGCCCGGCCGACGTTCTTCGACGTGCCGCTGGTCGCGACTGCCGCCGAATAAGAGATGAGCGAAACAACCATGCGCGCGGCGGTGCTGACCGGCGCAGGTAAGTACAAGATGCAGGACGTGCCGGTGCCCGAGCCAGGCGCGGGACAGGTCCTGATTCGGCTCGAAGGCTGCGGCGTGTGCGCGTCGAACCTGACGCCGTGGGAAGGGCCCGAATGGATGAGCTTCCCAACCGAGCCGGGTGCGCTGGGCCACGAAGGGTGGGGCGTGATCGATGCGCTGGGCGGAGGGGTGAGTGGGCTCGAGGTGGGCGACCGTGTCGGCTTTCTTAGCGGCAACGCCTATGCCGAATATGATCTGGCGGAAGCTTCGCAGGTGGTGAGATTGCCGCAAGCGCTGAGCCAGCTTGATCTGCCGCTCGAGCCGTTCGGCTGCGCGATGAACATTTTCCGCCGCAGCGACGTGCGCGAAGGGCAGACGGTCGCCGTCATCGGCATCGGTTTCCTGGGGGCCATTCTGGTGAGCCTCGCGTCCAGTGCCGGCGCGCGCGTCATCGCCATCTCGCGGCGGCAACAGTCGCTCGACCTGGCGCGGCTAATGGGCGCGGCCCACACGATCCCGATGCACGACCACTGGCAAATCATCGAGCGCGTGCGGGAGCTGACCGGCGGCACCTTTTGCGACCGCGTGATCGAAGCGGTCGGCAAGCAATGGCCGCTGGACCTCGCCGCGGAACTGACCCGCGAGGGTGGGCGACTGATCATCGCCGGCTACCACCAGGACGGCCCGCGGCAGGTCAACATGCAGCTGTGGAACTGGCGCGGGTTCGACGTCATCAACGCGCATGAACGCGACCCCGCTGTGTCGGTGCAGGGCATGCGGGACGCGGTGGCGGTGATCGAAAGTGGGTTGATCGATCCGCGGCTGCTGATCACGCATCGTTTTCCGCTCCGCCGCCTCGGCGAGGCGCTCGACGCGACCCGCGACCGGCCCGGCAATTTCATCAAGGCCGTCGTTGTCCCTTGATCACCCTGGGCTTTCTCGGCACCGGCTGGATCGGGCGCAATCGCATGGAGGCGATGCTCGCCACCGGCGAGGCCAAGGCGGTTGCCGTCTGCGATCCCAATCGGGACATGGCGGGGCAGGCGCTTGAGCTTGCGCCCGATGCTCGGATGGTCGGCTCCCTTGACGAGCTGCTCGCGTGCGAACCCGATGGGGTGGTGATCGCGACACCGAGCGCGCTTCATGCGAACCAGTGCGTCCGCGGGTTCGAGGCCGGCGCGGCGGTGTTCTGTCAAAAGCCGCTCGGCCGCAACGCGGCGGAGGTGGAGACTGTGCTCGATGTTGCACGCGGCGCAGACCGGTTGCTCGGCGTCGACCTGTCCTACCGCCACACCGCCACGATGCAGGCGATCCGCGAGCGCATAAGCGGAGGCGAGCTCGGCCAGGTCTTCGCGGCCGACCTCACCTTCCACAATGCCTACGGGCCTCAGAGCAGCTGGTTCTGGGATGCGAAGCTATCGGGCGGCGGGTGCCTGATCGACCTTGGGGTGCACCTCGTCGATCTCGCGCTGTGGCTGTTCGACTTTCCCGAAGTGACGGAAGCCCGAGCAACCCTGCTGCGCGGCGGGCAGCCAGTTCGGAAGGGCGACGTCGAGGATTATGCGACCGGCGAATTGACGCTCGCCAACGGCGTCCACGTGCGGATCGCTTGCTCGTGGAACCTCAACGCCGGCCGCGACGCGGCGATCGAGGCGAGCATCTACGGTACCCAGGGCGGCGCGCAGATGCGCAACGCGGGCGGCTCCTTCTTCGACTTTTCGGCCGAGCTGTTCCGCGGCCGCGAGCGCCAGCCGATCGCATCGCCGCCCGACGATTGGGGCGGCCGGGCCGCAGTCGAATGGGTGAGGAAGCTTTCGGCCGGCGAGCGGTTCGAAGCGACGACGCCCGGCTTGCGTGAAACTGCGTTGGTGCTCGACCGCCTTTATGGCCGCGCTTAAACCACCACATGTGAAACGCATCCGCACCGAGGCGTTCCTGCGCTATGGGCCCGAGCAGGTTTGGGCCGTGCTTTCGGACTTCAGCGGTTATGCCGAGTGGAACCCGCTCAATATCTGGGCTGACGGACAAGCGAAGGTCGGCGCGCGGGTGGCGATGCGTTTGGTCGATGCCGGCGGCGGCAAGGGCAAGATCATCGCCCAGACAGTGACCGTCACCGCCAGCGATCGGCCGCGCTACCTCGAATGGGTTGGTCGAGTGCCGTTGATCTTCACCGGCCGGCACTTCTTTGAGTTGGCCGCCCAAGGCTCCGGCACCCGGCTGACGCACGGCGAAGACCTGTCCGGCCTCTACCCAATGATTTTCTCCGCCGAGCGCGTTGAACGGCAGAAAGCGGCCTATGAGGAGGGGAACCGGGCGCTGGAAAGGAGGGTGGCATCGCTCGAGGCGGCGATGGTGCCCAGGGGCGGGATCGAACCACCGACACCGTGATTTTCAGTCACGTGCTCTACCAACTGAGCTACCTGGGCGCGCATCTAGGAAGGCAGGCCTTCGCGGCGAAGCGCCCACCTAATCGTCGCTCTCTCCGCTGTCCACCCTGCCGAGGACTTCCTCGGGGTCGGCAGGCGGACCCGGAATTGCGTAGCCATCGCCGAGCCATTTGAGCAGGTCGCGGTCCTTGCAGCGGCTGCTGCAGAAGGGTGAATGCTCCACCACTTCCGGCCTGGCGCAGACCGGGCATTTCTTTGTTTTGTCAGAGGTTTTCGGCATATCCGCCGGACATGGGTAGGCCAGCGTCAGCACGCAACCCGACGGCGCCTCCGACCTGCCGGGCAAGAGCGTCGAGCCAGTCGCGGTGCTGCTCGAGTGCCGAGATCACGGCCGAGTGAGCGACAATGCGCTTGGAGCCGGGATGCTCGGCGGCGGCGCGCCGAAGCAATGCCCGTGCCTCAAACATTATACGGTCGCGCGCCAGCTCGATCAGCGAGGCTCGGCGCCGTTGCCGGACGATCTGCGCGAATCCGAAGCCGTTGATCGCGGTGCGCTCTGACGGCTTCGGCAGATATTCACCTAGGATTCTATCCACGTCATGCCGCGTTTGTTTGGCGCCAAGCGTCGGGAAGTCGATACCGATCGAACCGCCGAGATCCAGTCGCCGAATTGCGCGCGCGGTCGCCACCGCCGCCACTTGGGCGAGTTGTGGCGGCGCGAGCCAGCCATCAACGTCGATCATTGTCATCGCGGCGGTCGGCTCGATCCGCAGCTCGCCGCCGTTGAATGAAACCACGCCGCTGCGGGCCTCTTCAAGCAGGTCGTCCCATGCGCCGATGCGCCCTTCACGCCCCTCGGCCAGCGGCGGTGCTGCGCGAGGCTCCTCGTCGGTTACGCGGGCGAGCCCTCGTTTCCATGGTTCCGCGCCGCCGAGCGCTTCGCGAGTGACTTCCACGAAGAGCGATCGACCTTCGCTAAGTCCCGAAACGCCTCGCGGGAGGAGGAACGTCTCGCCACTCGCTTCGACAGCGACGCGCGGCGCGACCGCGACCAGCTT
>JBJMVJ010000097.1:0-10566 GCA_045810685.1 Sphingomonas sp. | reverse complement strand
GCTGACGGCGGAAAAGGGCTATCTCGACGGTCGCGACATGGCCGCGACGTTCAACCTGCTGCGCGGGCGCGACCTCATCGGGAGCTATGTCGTCAACAATTACCTGCTTGGTGAGGAGCCGCCGCCGTTCGACCTGCTCTACTGGAACAGCGACACGACGAACCTCCCTGCCGGGTGGCACCGCGACTATCTCGAGACGCTCTACAAGGGGAACAAGCTCGCCGAGAAA
Organism: Sphingomonas sp.; assembly: GCA_045810685.1. Taxonomy (GTDB): domain Bacteria; phylum Pseudomonadota; class Alphaproteobacteria; order Sphingomonadales; family Sphingomonadaceae; genus Sphingomicrobium. The sequence goes on along the minus strand of JBJMVJ010000097.1, from coordinate 10,337 downwards.
GGCGGCATCAGCGTCGCGGGAACGCCGATCGACATCGACCGCGTCAAGACTCCGACTTACATCCAGGCGGGGCGCGAGGACCATATCGCACCGCCGCAGAGCGTGTGGCGGATCATGGACCATTTCGCCGGGCCGAAGCGGTTCGTGCTGGCCGGCTCGGGCCATATCGCCGGCGTGGTCAACCCGCCGTCCGCGCAGAAGTACCAATATTGGGTCAACGAGCGGCCGTGCGGCACGCTCGAGTCCTTCATCGACGGCGCCAGTGAGCACAAGGGCAGCTGGTGGCCCGACTGGCTGGCGTGGCTCAAGAGCCGGGATAGCAAACTCGCGAAGGCCGAAGGCGCGCGGATCCCGGGACAGGGCAAGCTAAAGCCGATCGAGGACGCTCCGGGGAGTTATGTGAAGTCGCGCTGAGCCTCAGCAGTTCTCGTATTTCCAGTTCCGCTTCTTGCCTTCGCTCAGCCATTCGATCGTGGTCGCAATGCGTTTGGCGCGCGTTTCGTCACGTTTCGCTTCGCCGACCCATTCGACATATTCGCGCCGGCAGCTGGGCGCGAACGCGTCGAATGTCGCCTTGGCTTTGGGTGACTTGGCCAGCGCCGCTTTGAGTTCCGCATGCATGGTCGGCGCGGGCCTGGGCTCGTGCTTGGGTTTGCGCGGCGCCGGCGCATTCCTGGCGAGCTCGGCGGCGTCGCGGATCAGACCGTCGAGCTCCGGATCAGGCGGAACTTCGTCAAGCGACTTGATCTTGCCGAACTGGCCCATTGCTCCGACTGACGAGTGGCTCGTCTCCAATTCCTGACCGCGCCAGAAGTTGAGTGCGGTATGCGCCTTAAAGGCAGCCGTGATGAGGACGATTTTCCCGCTTACGGTGTAGGCCGGCATGCTCCACTTCAGGGTCTCTTCGACATCCGGGAGCACGGCATGCACGCGCTCGCGCACCTTGCTTAGGATCGGGCGCGCGAACGGCTGCGATTTGGCGATGTAAGCGTCGATTCGGGGGTCAGCGTTCATCGCCGCGCTTTACCATCACTCCGGCGCCTGCGGGAGACGCGGCGCGCGCAGCATCGCGGCGACATAGAGCGCAAGCGACGCCCAGATCGCTGCAAAGGCAAATGCGTGGGCTCTGGTGAACGGCTCGTTGTAGAGCAGCACCGCGATCAGGAACTGCAGCGTCGGAGCGATGAACTGCAGCATGCCCAGCGTCGAATAAGGCAGGCGCTTGGCCGCGGCGGTGAACAGCAAGAGCGGCGTGGTCGAGACGATGCCGGCGAGCAGCAGCAGCCCGCTTTGCATGCGGTCGGTGCCCATCACCGGCTGCGAAGCCAGCGCCTCGCCGCCAAGCCACGCGATTGCGAGCGGGAACAGGATCGCGGTCTCGACCGCGAGGCCCGTGACGGCGTCGGCGGGGACGATCTTCCGCAGCAACCCGTAAAGCGCAAAGGTCACGCACAAGGTGAGGCTGATCCACAATTGGCCGAGCGCGCCCGCGGCGAGCACCGAGATTCCGGCTGCGGCGATCGCCACCGCCGTCCACTGCTGGCGGTTGAGGCGCTCACCAAGTACGAAGCGGCCGAGCAGCACGTTGGCGAGCGGGTTGAGATAATAGCCGAAGCTCGCGGCGAGGATGTGACCGCTGGTCACGGCGTACACATAGAGCAGCCAGTTGCCGCCGATCAGCAGCGCGGTGACGACCAGCATCCCCACGGTGCGCGGCCGGCCGATCACGGCCCGAACCTTGGGCCAGCCGCGCGACAGCGCGATCAGCAGCGCGAGGAACGGCAGCGACCACAGGATGCGGTGCGCGACGATGTCGAACGCCGGCACCGCCGCGACCGCCTTAAAGTACAGCGGAAGCACGCCCCACAATGAATAAGCCAGCAGGCCGAGCACGAAGCCGCTGCGCGAGTGTGGGCCGGGCTCGCTTCTGCTCCTGTTCATCCGCGATGCGCCTAGCCGGGGTGAGCCGTGGGTGAAAGAAGATGGTGACCCGCGCATTGGTTGAAACGGTGACGGGCGAGTGTCAGTTAAGAGTCACGGGCTAAAGCGGAGGGTCGTAGTTTTCGTGGCGCGACGTGGCACCGTCATCATCCTAAGCGTCGCAGCGCTGGCGGCCCTGGGGAGCTGCGCGACCAAGCCCACGCTTCCGCCCGGCGTCAGGCCGAGCGTCGAGGTTGGCCCGCCGCTCAAGTCCGAGGCATGGAAAGCGGTCGCGACCGCTGCCGACAAGGACCGGCTGGAGCGGCTGGGCCTCGCCTGGTCCGAGGCGCTCGATGATGCCAAGAAGACCAGCGCCGCCGAAATTCGCAAAGAGGGCAAGCTGCTGCTGCCCCGCTCGGCACTGCCGCGGCCGCAGCCGACGCCGGGAAGCTATAATTGCCGGCTGATCAAGCTCGGCAAGGCGACGCCCAAGAGCAAGCCTTACGAGACGTTCAAGCCGTTCTTCTGCTACGTCGAGGTCGAGGACGACCTGCTGACCATCGTCAAGCAGACCGGGAGCCAGCGCCCGGCCGGGCGGCTGTGGGAGGACGACGATCCGACCCGTCTCATCTTTCTTGGCAGCCTCGCGCTTGGCGATGAAACGGTGCCGCTGGCCTACGGGGATGATCCCAAGCGCGACATGGCCGGGGTGCTCGAGCGCATCGGACCATTCCGCTGGCGGCTGGTAATTCCGTGGCCGCAAAGCACCTCGAAGCTCGACGTCTTCGAGTTGACGCCCGTGGACTTCGCCCAACAGCCGCAATGAGCCAAGCGGGGCTGCTGGCCGAGCCCGCCGAGGTGCGAGCAATCCTCGTCGCGTCCGCCCGCGCCGGCGAGCCGATCAGTTACGGCGAAGTGCTGGAGCTGCTGGGTCACCATTTCACCCGGCCCAAGATGCGGGCGTTGTGCAAGGTGCTGAGCTTCGTCGACGATGAGGCGGAGGCGCGGGGCGAGCCCGAACTCGCAGTTCTCGTCGTGCGCCAGTCTGACGGGCTGCCAGGGCAGGGCTGGTGGGTCGGCGGGTCCAAGAAGCATGGCTATAGCGGCCTGTGGGAAGGCCCCGAGGCGGCGCGGCTGATCCGGAAGCTGCAGCGCCAGGCGTTCGAGTTTTGGGGGAATGAATAAGGCCGTCATTGCGAGCGCAGCGAAGCAATCCAGCCTCGCTGTGGATTGCCGCGTCGCTGCGCTCCTCGCAATGACGGGGAGGCGCTGTTAAGCGCCCCATATGCCCGATGCGCGCACTTTCACCGTCGCCGACGACGACGACGGCATCCGCCTCGACCGCTGGTTCAAGCGGCACTTGCCCGAGGTCAGCTTCAATCTTGTCTCGCGCTGGGCGCGCACGGGACAGCTGCGGCTCGGCGGCAAGCGCGCGGTGCCGGGCGACCGGGTCGAAGCCGGGCAGGAGATACGCGTGCCGCCGCTCGAGGCGGTGCCGGCCCGGGCGGAGCGCCGGCAGCCGAGGCGCGACCCGCTGACGGCCGACGAAGAGCAGTTCGTGCGCGACATGGTCGTCTACCAGGACTCGAGCGCGTTCGTGCTCAACAAGCCGCCGGGACTGGCCACCCAGGGCGGGACCAAGACCCACCAGCATCTCGACCGGCTGCTCGACGGCCTTGGCGACGACGGCGGGCGGCCGAAGCTGGTCCACCGGCTCGACAAGGACACGTCGGGCGCACTGCTGGTCGCGCGGAGTGCGCGCTCGGCCGGTCATTTCGCCAAGGCCTTCTCCGGCCGCACCGCGCGCAAGGTCTATTGGGCTCTGGTCGTCGGCGTTCCCGACCGCGACGAGGGACTGATCGATGCTCCGCTCGCCAAGCAGCCGGGAACCGGCGGCGAGAAAATGCACATCAACGAGGAGGAGGGGCTGCCGGCGCGGACCCGCTGGCGGCTTATCGACCGCGCCGGCAACCGCGCCGCGTGGGTCGAGCTGCAGCCGCTGACCGGGCGCACCCACCAGCTGCGCGCGCACATGGCCGCGCTCGGCCATCCGATCGTCGGCGACGCGAAGTATGGCGGAGCCGAAGCCTTTCTGACGGGTGGGATCAGCCGCAAGCTGCACCTCCACGCACGGCGCATCCGGATCGATGCGCCCGACGGCGGCGAGATCGACGTCACGGCCGAGCTTCCGCCGCACTTCGCCGAGAGCCTCGCGACACTCGGTTTCAGCCCGATGGCCGGAGATTCGATGCCGCTCGAGCACAAGGCAGCGCCGTCGGCCGAGGCCAAGCAGCGCAAGGTCGCAGCGGCTGCCAAGGCGCGGCGGCGCGAGCGACGCGGCGAACGCCGGGCGCGCGGTTCCACGGGCAGGGCGAAGCGGCGGTGAACCGGCTGGCGGTGTTCGATTGCGACGGCACGCTCGTCGACAGCGGCGCGACCATCACCGCGGCGCTCAAGCAAAGCTTCGAGGAGAACGGTTTGGAGGTGCCGCCGCCCCATATCTCGCGCCGCGTCATCGGGCTCAGCCTGACCGAGGCAATGGCCGCGCTCCTGCCGGACTCGCCCGAGCAGGTGCACGCAATGCTCGTCGAGGATTACAAGCGCGTCTTCATGGGCCTGCGTGCGGCGGGGCAGGTCGAGGAGCCCTTGTTCGACGGCGTGCTCGAGCTGCTTGACACGCTCGAGGAGGACGGATGGCTGCTGGCAGTCGCAACCGGCAAGTCGGACCGCGGCCTCGCGCACTGCCTCGAACAGCATGGGATCCACGCGCGGTTCGTGTCGCTGCAGACCGCGGATCGGCACCCGTCCAAGCCGCACCCCTCGATGGTCGAACAGGCGATCGCCGACGCCTGCGCCGCACCTGGGACCACGATCGTCGTCGGCGACACGAGCTTCGACATGGCGATGGCGCGCGCTGCCGGCGCTCGGGGGATCGGCGCCGGGTGGGGCTATCATGAACCGCGAGAGCTGATCGAAGCGGGCGCGGTTGCGGTCGCCGCCGAGCCGCTCGACGTGCTTTCGCTGATCGGGAGCCGGGTCGATGGATGACCAAGTCGCAAAGCGCCGCCTGCTGCTCTACTCGCTCGCGCGCTTCGGCGGCCTCGCAATTTTCCTGGTCGGGGTCGCCATCATCTACACCGGCCTCGTGCGCCCCGGTGGCTGGCCCCAACTCGGCGCCATCGTCGCCATCCTTGGCGTGATCGACGCGATCTTCGCGCCGCGCCTGCTCAAGCGCGAATGGGACCGACAGGACGGCGAATGAAGCGGTTCTGGAAGGAGGTCTCGGTCGCGCCGGAGGACGGCGGCTGGGCGATTCGGCTGGACGGGCGGCTGGTCAAGACGCCGGCGCGCGCGGTGCTGGCGGTGCCGACCCAGCAGCTGGCCGACGCGATCGCCGACGAGTGGCGCGCCGTCGACGACGAGATCGACCCGCGTGCAATGCCGCTGACCGGGCTCGCCAATGCGGCTCTCGACCGCGTCGCGCCGGACCGCCAGGCGTTTGCGGCGGGACTCGCGCGCTACGCCGATGCCGACCTTGCCTGCTACCGGGCGGAGGGGCCACGCGCACTGGCCGAACGCCAGGCCGCCAGCTGGGATTCGCTGCTCGCCTGGGCGCGGCGGCGCTACGACGTGGATTTTGCGATGACGACGCAGCTGATCCACGTCGCGCAGCCCAGCGCGACCGTCGAGCGGCTGTCGCACGCTTTGACTACGCTGGATTCGTTCCGCCTTGCCGCAATGTCGCCGCTGGTGACGATCGGCGGCTCGCTCCTGGCCGCGCTGGCGGTGCTCGAAGGGGCAATCACCCCCCAAGAGGCGTGGGACGCGGTCAGCATCGACGAGCGGTGGCAGCTCGAGCAATGGGGCGCGGACGCCGAAGCCGAAGCCGCACTGGCGAACCGCCGCCGCGATTTCCTCGCAGCGGCACGCTTCCTGGAGCTGCTCGCCTAGTGCTGCGGCCCGATCAGCTCGCGGACGAATTCCACCAGATCAGTCTGCCTGACGCGCTTTGACCGCTCGGCGGTCACGATGGCGCGGACCTGGGCGAGGCACGCCTCCATGTCGCGGTTGACGAGCACATATTCATATTCCGCCCAGTGATCGATCTCGTCGGCGGCCCGTCGCATCCGGTCCGAGATCACCTCGCCCGAATCGGTGCCGCGCCGGTGCAGCCGCTGCTCGAGCTCGGCCATCGAGGGCGGCAGCAGGAAGATCGTCACCAGATGCTCGCCAAAGTCCGGCTCCAGCTGCCGCGCGCCCTGCCAGTCGATGTCGAACAGAATGTCTCGGCCCCGGCGCAGCGCGGCTTTGACCGGCGCCTTGGGGGTGCCGTAGCGGTAGCCGAAGACATGGGCCCACTCGACGAACTCGCCGTCGGCGATCATGCGATCGAACTCGGCATCGTCGACGAAGTGATAGTCGACGTCGTCACGTTCGCCCGGGCGCTTGGGCCGCGTCGTCGCCGATACGGACATGGTCACTTCCTTGTCCGACTCCAGCAACATCCGGGCGATCGTGGATTTGCCGGCGCCGGATGGCGACGAGAGCACGATCAGGAGGCCGCGCCGCTGGCGCCGGAACTGGTCCATGGCCGCTCTTGCTTCGGGTGAGCCGTGGCCGTCAAGCGATGAGATGCTGCACCGCACAAGAAAGGCCTTGAAATGGTGCGATGCACCCTATATTGTGCAGTGCAACATATTCGAAGGAACGTTTCACATGGCAGACGAAAACAAAGTCGAATCCAAGGCTGCAGCAGAGGCTCCCGCCAAGGTTGCCGAGACCGTCGCCGACACCGTCGAGACGATCGCCAAGGAAAGCGCCAAGACCGCCAAGCGCACTCGCGCCGCCGCGGTTCGCACCGCCAAGCGCGAAGTTGCCGCGACCAAGCGCGCAACCCGCCGCACTACCCGCAAGACCCGCACTGCCGCCCGCAGGACTTCTGCCGCGGCCCCGAAAAGGACCCAGACCGTGACCAACAACAATATTTTCGAAGCCGTTCCGGCGTTCGCGCCATTCCAGTCCATCTTCGCCGACGCCAACGAGCGCAGCCAGGAGCTGGTCAAGCGCAGCCAGAAGGTCGCCGAGGAGCTCGCTGACCTGGCCCGCGCCAATGTCGAGGCCGTCGTCGAGGCCAGCCGCGTCGCCGCCGAGGGCGCCCGCACGATCGGCCAGGAGGCCGCGAGCTCGGGCCGCAACAGCTTTGAGCAGGCCGCCGACGGCATCCGCTCGCTGGCTGAAGCCAAGTCGCCGACCGAATATCTCCAGCTGCAGAGCGAGCTGGCTCGCGCTTCGTTCGACCGTGCGGTCGCCGAGAGCTCGCGCCTGACCGAATCGCTGGTGAAGCTCGCCGGCGAGGCGTTCCAGCCGCTTTCGAACCGCGCGTCGGCCAATGCCGAGCGCTTCAACACCCTCGTTGCCTGACCCTCTCCCCTCCTAAGTCAGGTTAACGACTGTAGGCGGCCGCTCCAGTAACGGGGCGGCCGCCATTTTTTTACCGTTATGCTGCTTATTGGTGGCTTGCCGCCTTTTCGGGCATTGCCATATTTCAGGACAGGATGGGTAAGCGTTCGCTCATGATGGCCGCCGGGCCGAACGACGACGGCCTCGATGAGATCGAGACCGGCGTCGCGACGCGCACCCGGCCCAAGACCAAGAAGCCGTCCAACTACAAAGTGCTGATGCTCAACGACGACTATACGCCGATGGAGTTCGTCGTGCTGGTGCTCCAGCGCTTCTTCTCGATGGGGATCGAGGATGCGACGCGCGTCATGCTCCAGGTCCACCAGCAGGGCGTCGCGGTGTGCGGCGTCTTCACCTACGAGGTGGCGGAGACCAAGGTCACGCAGGTGATCGACTTCGCCCGCGAGAACCAGCACCCGCTGCAGTGCACCCTGGAAAAGGCGTAGCTGCGCCATTGCGCGCCTAGCAAGCAATCCAGAGCTGGATTGCCGCGTCGCCCTCGGCTCCTCGCAATGACGGCTGCTTGTCAGCTACGGGCCACACGCTAAACGGCCGCGATGGACAGCATCTGGATCAAGGGCGGCAACAAGCTGCAGGGCGAGATCCCGATCAGCGGCGCCAAGAATGCTGCGCTTGCGCTGATGCCGTGCGCCCTGCTGACCGACGACAAGCTGACCCTGACAAACCTCCCGCGGCTCGCCGACGTCGATACCTTCAGCCATTTGCTCAACCAGCTCGGGGTTTCGACCAAGGTCGCGGGCGTCAGGAAAGGGGAGATCGGCCGGCGGATGACGCTCTGCGCCAAGGAGATCGCCGCGACGGTCGCGCCTTATGACATGGTGCGCAAGATGCGCGCTTCGGTGCTCGTTCTCGGCCCCATGCTCGCGCGGATGGGGGAGGCGACCGTTTCCCTACCCGGCGGATGCGCGATCGGAGATCGCCCGATCGACCTCCATTTGAAGGCGCTCGAATGCATGGGCGCGGAGATCGAGCTTACCGCCGGTTATGTGAAGGCGAGCGCCCCCAAGGGGCGGCTTGCGGGCGGCGACTTCAGCTTCCCCGTGGTGTCGGTCGGGGCGACCGAGAATGCAGTGATGGCCGCGGTGCTGGCGAAGGGACGCACGCAATTGTTCAATGCCGCGCGCGAGCCGGAGATCGTCGATCTATGCAACCTGCTCGTGGCGATGGGCGCCAAGATCCGCGGCATCGGATCGTCGCACCTGATCATCGACGGAGTCGAGGGGCTGCACGGCTGCGAATATGAGGTCATGCCCGATCGCATCGAGGCGGGCAGCTATGCCTGCGCGGCGGGGATCACCGGCGGCTCCATCGACCTGATCGGCGCGCGCCCCGACGACATGCAGGCGACTCTGAACGCGCTCGCTCAGGCCGGACTGATGGTCGAGTTCCACAACCGCGGGATCAAGGTCAGCGCCGATGGGGCCCTGAAGCCGCTGGCGCTTTCGACCTCGCCGTTCCCCGGCTTCGCGACCGACATGCAGGCGCAGTTCATGGCGATGCTCTCCCTGGCGCAGGGGGACAGCTTTCTCGAGGAGACGATCTTCGAGAACCGGTACATGCACGTGCCCGAGCTTCGCCGGATGGGGGCAGACGTCGACATCCACGGCCGTTCGGCGATCGTGCGCGGCGTCGACAAGCTCGCCGGCGCAAGCGTCATGGCGACCGACCTGCGCGCATCGATGAGCCTGATCCTCGCCGGCCTCATCGCCGAGGGCGAGACCGAAGTGCTGCGCATCTACCATCTCGACCGCGGCTACGAGCGGCTGGAGGAGAAGCTGTCCGCAGTCGGCGCGACAATCGAACGGCGGAGCGCCGGCTAGAGCTTCTTGAAGAACCGGATGCTGCTGCGCTCGTAGCCCATGTGCCGGTAGAAGGCGTGGGCTTCGGCGCGCCTGTCGTTGCTGGTGACCTCGATCAGCTTGCAGCCCTTGTCGCGGCACCATTGCTCGGCCGCCGCGACCAGCAACCGCCCGATCCCGTGGCCGCGTGCCTCTTCGGCCACGATCAGGATCGGAATCCTTCCAACCGGCGCGTTGCGGTGTATCGCAACCATGCGGTGAATCCCGACCAGCCCGACGACGCTCTTGTCGAACGTCGCGACCATCGGCGTTTCCCCGATCTTCTTCAGCGCGGCGAGGTTCTTGCGGACCTGCTTTTCGTCGCTGGGGTGCTCGAGCTGGTGGATGAGCTCGACCAGCCTCGGCGCATCGGACGGCTTCGCCTCGCGGATTTTGGGCGTGGGCTTTGGCGGAGGAGGAGGGGCGCGCTTCGGCTCAGGCTCGCTGTCGTTCGCCGCCTTGCGCTTCGGTTGCTTGCGCGGGAGGACCGCCACGTCGAGCGAGGCGCCCCAGTCCTTGGCGCCGAGGTTGCGCAGATAATCCTCGACCTCGTCGGGCGTGCCGGTTGGCCCCTTGGCGTCCATGCCGAACACCGGCTTGTCCGAAGGATCGGTCAACCCGACCTTGCCGAAGCGGCGCTTGCCCGGCGTGCGCACGCGCGAGCGAACCAGCTTGAGACCGCGGTTGCGCGCCGTTTCGGCGAGGGCGTCGAGGCGGGGATCGCTCACAGCTTGTCGATCAGGTGGAGGATCAGCCCGACGAGCCCGCCCACCAAGGTGCCGTTGATGCGGATGTACTGAAGGTCGCGGCCGACTGCAGCCTCGAGGCGATTGGTCACCGTCTGGGCATCCCAGCCGCGAACCGTCTCCGAGACCAGCTTGACGATCGAGCCGCCGTAGCTCGCCGCCATGCCGACCACAGCGCGGCGCGCGAATTGGTTGATCGCGGCGCGGATGCGGGGGTCCTTCTCCAAGGTCCCGCCCATCGACTTGAGGATTTCGCCGAGCTTGCCGGCGAGCACCGCGTCGGGGTTGCGCGCCGCCCGGATGATCGCTTCGCGGCCCTTTTGCCACAGCGTGTCGAGCCACAGGCCGACCG
>JBJMVJ010000096.1:0-7356 GCA_045810685.1 Sphingomonas sp. | reverse complement strand
GAGATGGTCCGCTGGTGGACGTATTCGGGCGCTTCCGCCGCTGGGTCTTCAAGAACCTTGCCCTCGGACGACGAGTGCAGCAGGTTTGCGTCAACGGAGAAAGGCGCGTCGCCGCGTTTGTCCCTGGCGATCGGGATCTGGTGCTTCTCGGCGAAGTCGATCAGCGCCTCGCGGCTGGTGAACTCCCATTCGCGCCACGGGGCGATCACCTTGATGTCCGGCTCCAGCGCGTAATAGCCAAGCTCGAACCGGACCTGGTCGTTGCCCTTGCCGGTCGCGCCGTGACACACGGCATCGGCCCCGACCTGGCGCGCGATCTCGATCTGCCGCTTGGCGATCAGCGGGCGCGCGATCGACGTGCCGAGGAGGTAATCGCCTTCATATTGCGTGTTGGCGCGGAACATCGGGAAGACGAAATCGCGGACGAACTCCTCGCGCAGATCCTCGACGAAGATGTTCTCGGGGCGGACGCCGAGCATCTCGGCCTTGCGCCGCGCCGGTTCGACCTCCTCGCCCTGGCCGAGGTCGGCGGTGAAGGTCACGACCTCGGCCTCATATTCGGTCTGCAGCCATTTCAAGATGATCGAGGTGTCGAGCCCGCCCGAATAAGCGAGCACCACTTTGAACTTCTTATTGGTCATTCCACTTTCCCAAGTTCCCGTCATTGCGAGGAGCCGAAGGCGACGCGGCAATCCACGGCGCCGCTGGATTGCTTCGCTTCGCTCGCAAAGACGTTAGGTTTCTCTGGCCAACATCCAAAGCATGGCGCCGCGCGCTGTATGCATCCGATTCTCCGCCTGCCGCCAGACGGCCGAGCGCGGCCCGTCGATGACCGCGGCGGTCACTTCCTCGCCGCGCCGAGCGGGCAGGCAGTGCAAGAACCAGGCACTTGGCGAACGGGCCATCAGCGCTTCGTTGACCTGGTAATCCTCGAATGCCGCGCGGCGCTCGTCGCTGTCGTCACCGCCCATCGAGACCCACACATCGGTGTAGACCAGGTCGGCCCCTTCGACGGCTTCCGCGGGGTCGATCAGCTGGCGCACATCGGGCGCATCCTCGAGACCGAAGCCCGGTGGGCTCGCGATGGCGAGTTCGGCGCCGACCAGCGCGCAGCCTTGCGCGAGTGAGCGCGACACATTGTTTCCTTCGCCGATGAACGCGATTCGAACGCCCTCGAGGCGGCCGAGCAGCTGCTTGATCGTGAGTAGATCGGCGAGCGCCTGCAGCGGATGGTCAGTGCCGGACAGCATGTTTAATACGGGCGCGGCGTCGACAGCCGCCATCTGCTCGAGCAGTCCATGATCGAACACGCGTGCCGCGATGATCGCGTGATAGCAGGCCAGCGTGTGCGTCACGTCGGCCACGTTCTCGCGGCTGCCAATGCCGAGCTCGGCCGGCTGGAGATAGACCGGATGGCCGCCGAGCTGGGTTGTCGCCAGCTCCATCGAATTGCGCGTCCGCGCGCTCGGCTTCTCGAAATAGAGCGCGACGCCCTTGTCCTGAAGCGCGCGCGGCGCCGGCTCCTGGGAGAGCGCGAGGATCGCGTTGACGTCCGCAGCGGTGAGGTCGCGGATCGACAGCAGGTGCCTCACCAGCTCTTCTCCTGCCGGATCATCGTGCCGACGCCGTGGACGGTCAGCACTTCGATCAGCAGCGAATGCGGCACCCGCCCGTCGATGATGTGGGCGAACGGCACACCCTGCTCGACGGCGTCGGCACAGGCCCTGAGCTTGGGGATCATGCCCTTGCCGACCGACCCGGATGTCAGCCGCTCGCGAAGCTCGGTTGCGGTAAGCCGCGGGATGAGGCTGGTTTCGTCGTTGACGTTCTCGAGCAGGCCCGGCGCCGCGGTCAAATAGACGATCTTCTCCGCGTGCATCGCCACCGCTATGGCGCGCGCCGCCTCGTCCGCATTGACGTTGTAGGCCTGCCCCTCGGCGTTTGCGCCGACGGTCGAGACGACCGGCGTCAGCCCATCGTCCAGCAGGCGGTGGATCAGCTCGGCGCGCACGCCGGTGACATTGCCAACGAACCCGAGCGCGGAATCGGCAGGAGTCACGGTCAGCAGACCCGCGTCCTCGCCCGACACGCCGACGGCGACCGGATCGTCGCCGGCCTGGCTGTTGATCGTCGCAACGAGGTCGCGGTTGATCTTGCCGACCAGCACCATCCGAACGATCTCGAGCGTCTCGGCGTCGGTCACCCGCAACCCATCCTTGAACTCGGGCTCCTTGCCGACACGGCGCAGCATGGTGTCGACCTGCGGTCCGCCGCCGTGGACCAGAACGCAGCGGACGCCGACACTGCGGAGCAGCAGCACGTCCTGTGCCAGCGCGAGGTCGGATTCCCGGTCGATCGCGGCGCCGCCGAGTTTCACGACGACCGACTTGCCGGCGAACTGGCGGATGAAGGGTAGCGCCTCGACGAGCACGCGGGCGGTTTCTGCGGGGCTCATGACGTTTTCGAATTCTCTTTGATGTAGCCGGGGCCGAGGTCGATTCCGATCATCTTGGCGCAGCCGTGGCCGCTTCCAAGGTGGACCTCGATCGATACTTCGTCGCCCATCATGTGCTCGGCGAGCGCCTGCCCGTCGTGAGCGACTCCGACGCCGCCCTTTGCGACAATGATCCCGCCGTAGCTGACCCGCGACCCGGCGACGTCGAGATCGACCCCGGCCGACCCCGCCGCCGCCATCAACCGCCCCCAATAGGGATCGCCGCCGTACCAGCTGCACTTGACCAAATTGTTCTCGACGATCGACTTGGCTGCGGCGCGCGCTTCATTGTCGTTGGCGGCGCCGGTCACGGTCAGATGAGCGATGCGGGTCATTCCTTCGGCGTCGCGCGCCATCTGCATCGTCAGGTCCCGGCAGGCGGCGAGGACGGCGCCGGCGAATTCGTCCTCGTCGGCCTTCCCCCGCCTCCCCGATGCAAGCAGCAACGCCGTATCGTTGGTCGAGGTCGCGCCGTCGACATTGAGCGTGTTGAACGTGGCGTCGGCCGCCGCCTTGAGCGCGCGCTGCATCATCGCCTGCGGAACGTCGGCGTCGGTTGTGAGGAAGGCGAGCATCGTGGCCATGTTGGGGGCAATCATGCCGCAGCCCTTGGCCATGCCGCCAACGGTGAAGTTGGACCCGCGGATCACGACCTGCTTGGGCTTGTGATCGGTGGTCAGGATCGCGCGCGCCGCATCTTCGCCGCCGCCTGCGGACAACTTCTTCGCCAGCTTGGGAGTCGCTGCAAGAATTGGGTCGATCGGCAGCGGCGTGCCGATGATTCCCGTCGAGCAGACCAGAACGTGCGAGTTGGCGATCTGGAGCGCTTCGCCGGTGGCCGCGGCCATCAGCTGCGCATGCTTGTAGCCCGCGGCTCCGGTGCCGGCATTGGCATTGCCCGAGTTGACGACGATCGCGGCCGCGACGCCGCCATTGGCGCCGAGCGTCGCGCGGTCGAGCTCGACGGGCGGCGCTGCGAACTTGTTCTGGGTAAACACCGCCGCGCAGGGTACCGGCTGGCCGTCCTCGGTAGCGAACATTGCCATGTCGTACTTGCGCCGCTTGATCCCGGCATGGCAGCCGGCCGCGACGAAGCCTTCGGCCGCCGTAATGCTCATGGATAGACTCCGATTGTGGTTAGCCCGGCGGTCTCGTCGAGGCCGAGCATGAGGTTGGCGCATTGGATCATCTGGCCCGCCGCTCCCTTGCCGAGGTTGTCGATGGCGCACACCGCGAGGACGCGGCCGGTACGCTCGTCGTAGCGAGCGGTGAGCCGCGCGCCGTTTGAACCGCTCACCCATTTGGTCGCGGGCGGCTCTGCGCCAACGTGGACGAACGGCTCGTCCGCATAAGCATCGGCCAGCAGTTGGAGCGGATCGCACGGGCCGATCGCTTCGCCATGGCAGGTTGCGAGGATGCCGCGGGTCATTGGCGCGAGATGGGGCGTGAACAGCACCCTGCCCCCGATCGCCATCTCCATTTCGGCCGTGTGACGGTGATTGAACAGGCCATACGCGGAGAAGCTTGCCTCGACCGTGCTGAAGCCGGTCGCTTCCCTGGCTTCGCGCCCGGCGCCGCTGACGCCGGAGGCCGCGTCGACGATGAGGCTGTCGGGCTTGACCGCACCGGCGTCGACCAACGGCTTCAGCGCGAGAATTGCCGCCGTCGCGTAGCAGCCTGCTGCGGCGACGGCCTTTGCCGATCGGATCGCGTCACGGTTGAGCTCGGGAATGCCGTAGACGAAGGCGCCGAGCAGGCTGGGTGCCTGATGTGGGTGGCCATACCAGCGCTCGTAGGTCGCGGGGTCCTGGAGCCGGAAGTCTGCGCCCAGGTCGATCAAAGGAATGCCCTTGTCGAGGATGGCCGCCGCGAGCTTTTGGCTGTGGCCGTGCGGGAGCGCGGCGAAGACCAGATCGATCCCGTCGAGCGCCTCTTCCTCGAAACGGTCGATGGCGGCATCGGGAAAGGCGGCCGCAAGGTGCGGGTGGACGAGCCCAAGCGCCTGCCCCGCCTTGCTCTCGCCGAACAGCTTGCTAGGGGCGAGCTCGGGGTGCGCGGCGATGAGCCGCAGCAACTCGCCGCCGACATAGCCCGAGGCTCCAAGGATCGCCGTCCGAATCATGGGCGGCCCCTATTCACCGCCTTGCATATTTATGCAAGTGAATGCATACACATGCGGATGAGCGACCTCAAGGAACGGCGGCAGCGGGCAATCGCGCATCTCCTTCGCTCGGACGCTTTGTCGAGCCAGGAAGAATTGGCCGAGCGGCTTGGCGCGCTCGGGTTTGCAGCCACTCAGGCGACGATTTCGCGCGACCTGGAGCAGATCGGCGCGGTCAAGGTCCGGCGCGGCGGCCACCTCAGCTATGCCGTGCCCGACACCGGCCGCGCCGGCACGGCGCCCGGCCTCGCCGCAGTCTTTCGCGACTGGGTGCGCTCGGTCGAGCCCGCCGGCAATCTGGTGGTGATCAGGACCCCGCCCGGCTCCGCGCATCTCGTCGGGGTAGCGCTCGACAACAGCGATCTGACCGAAATCGTCGGGACGATTTGCGGTGACGATACGATCTTCGTGGCCTGCCGTTCAGCCGCGCAGGCGAGAGCGCTGAGGTCCAGGCTCGGCGCCGAGCTACAGTGATGCGATATTCTGCGGCACGCAGTCGGCCCGGCTAAGCGGCGGCGGAGCATCCGCGCGAAGCTTGAGGCGCGGCGTCAGCTGGACCAGGCGCCGAACATAAGCGTCGGTGAACACCGCCGCGCATTCGCGGCTGAGGTGCGAATATTCGGGAAGGACCAGGTTGTGGGCCTGCGGCAGATCATCGAAGTGGATGCCTTTCGCATTGGCGCCCACCAGCAGCCGATCCCAACCCAGCTTGCGCGGCATGCGCCGTTGCTCGTTCACCCGAAGCTGCGGCGCCGAGGGCGGTCGAATAAAGATCACGTCGCCGCCGCGCGCCCGGATTCGCCGCACCGCCTCCGCGCTTCGCGCGATGACCTTGTCAGCGAGCTGCGGCGGGATGTTGGGCCCATCGAACCCCGCCCAGGCATGCCGGGCATGACCCTGCAGATATTTGTTGGTCTCGATCTCACGCCACATGAAATATTGCCGGCCTGGAAAGACTTCCTCGATCTTCCACACGTCCTCGTACGGGCTGTCGACGCCCTTCCTCCAGCCACTGTCGACCCGCGGCAGCCAACGGCTCAGCCGATAGTCGGCATCCATAAAGGCGAGATAATTCTGCAGCCAGCGGTCGAGCCACAGCCCACTGAGCTGCGCCGGTTTGTCATATTTCCGGTAGTTATGAACGCCGTCGGCACCGAGCCCGATCACCGGCATTCCAAAATACATCGTATCGGCCATCCCGACGAGCAACAGGCCATGGAAGTTCGGGTCATTGGCAAAATTTTCGAGCAGCGTGCGCGAATTTGTGCCGACAAATGAAACCTGCGCCGGATGAACGCCGGTCATCGCCTGGAACCGGCCCTGGTCGGTGTCAAAGAGGATGCGGCTGTCGCCGACGATCGCCACTTGAGCATAGTCGGCCGCTCGTCGGGCCTCGGCCCAGGCTTGTGGACTGTCGTTAATGTCTCCGGCGCGGAGGCCCAAGTTGGCCCGCGCATTCCACTCCCACGCCGCTGTCAGGACCGTGACTGCGCACAGCACCGACACGCCCATTTTCACCCACGGGCGTGACGGAATGTCGCGCGTGGGTACCGGCTGCGCCTGGCCCGGGCGGTTCGCGGCGGTCTGCCGGAGGCCGGCGGGAAGCGCGCCCTCGCGCAGCCCGCGCAGCTCGGACTTGTGCGCCTCAGAATGCGAAATAGATGAAGGCACTGCCCTGCCCCTGCTCGACGATCACTGCGAACAGCAGCATCGTCCAAATGGCCGCGATCGCGATCGACGGCGTTCGCTCGATCACCGCTTCAAGAGTGGTGTTCCGCATCGTCACATGAGTCCCGAAGATCGCCGAGACGATGACCATCGCGATGATCATCGGCCCGAACGCAATGAGCGGCTCCGGCTTGGCCTGCATGCCCGCCATCCCCTTGAGCACGACGCCGGCCCCGGCGAATGTCTTCGCACGGAAGAAAACCCAGGTGATGTTGACGAGCAGGAACGTCAGCAGCGCGAGGGCGAGCAGGCCCGCCCGGCCGGGCCTGAAGCCCTTGAACTTCGCCTTGAGCCAGCGCTCCGCCGAGAGATAGAGGCCGTGCAGCCCGCCCCAGACCACGAAGGTCCAGTTCGCGCCGTGCCAAAGTCCGCCGAGCAGCATCGTGCCCATTAGCGCGGCGTACGTCCGCGCCTGCCCGTGCTTGTTCCCGCCCAATGGAATGTAAAGATAATCCCGAAGCCAGCTTGACAGTGTGATGTGCCATCGCCGCCAGAAATCGGAGAAGCCGACCGCGCCGTACGGGAAGCGAAAATTGTCGGGCATGGCGAAGCCGAGGCACAGTGCCACCCCGATCGCCGAAGTCGAGTAACCGGCGAAGTCGCAGAAGATTTGCCCTGCGAAGGCCAGCGTACCGACCCACGCGTCGAGCATGCCGGGCAATTTGCCGTGGGCGTCGTAAACCGCCTCGACCACCGGAGCGAGGAACCCATCGGCGAGCACCACCTTCTGGAACAGGCCGAGGGTCAGCAGCGCTAGGCCAAAGAAGATCTGGTTGGGCTTGGCCTGCCGCGGCTCGTCGAACTGTGGAACGAGCTCGGTCGGGCGCATGATCGGCCCCGCCACCAGATGCGGGAAGAAGGTCACGAACAAAGCGTAATTCAGAAAACTGCCGGCCGGCGCCGAGCGCCTGAGGTACACGTCGAGCGTGTAGGACAAAGTCGCGAACGTATAGAAGCTGATGCCCACCGGGAG
>JBJMVJ010000095.1:0-17895 GCA_045810685.1 Sphingomonas sp. | reverse complement strand
GTCAATGTTGTTGAACGGCGGATAACGGACGCGTTCAGACCTGCATCAACCGGGCAGGCGCAGAACATACGCATCGACAGTGCTCAACCAAGGAGAGCCGTGATGCGTAGGATCGTTCTTTCAATTGCTGCCGCAGGCGCGGCTTTGATCGCTACCAGCCCCGCCGCCGCCCAATATTATCCGCAGCCGCAGCCCTATGGCTACAACAATGGCTACGGGTCCAACAACGCGTACAACAACGGCTACGGGTACAATAATGGTTGGGGCCAGGTCCGCGCGCTCCAGGCACGGATCGACAATGTCGAGCGGCAGATCAACCGCCTCGACCGCCGCGACCGCATTGGTGACCGTTCGGCCGACCGGCTGCGCGATGAAGCCAACCGCATCGAGGAGCGGCTGCACCGCTCGGCGCGCAACGGCCTCAACCCGTATGAGATGCGCGACATCCAGGTGCGCATCGCGCGCCTCGAGCAGCGCCTCCAATACTCTCTCGCCAACGGCTACGGCCGCTACGGTTATGGCGACCGCGACCGCGACGACCGCCACGGCGATGGCGACCGTGACGACCGCTGGGGCCATCGCGACTAAAGCCTTGCTTGTTGCGTAAGGCGCAAGGGAAGGCGCTCCGGTGAAAGCCGGGGCGCCTTTTCGTTTCGGGGTGCGCTGGCTATAGCCCGGCCAACCACATCATCGCCGCACTGAAGGGAGCCCAAGCCTTGGCCATCACGCCGCTCATGCCCGTCTATCCGCGCTCGCCGGTGCGCCCGGTGCGAGGCGAGGGGGTCTATCTCTACGGGGAGCAGGGGGAGCGCTATCTCGATTTCGCGGCGGGCATCGCGGTCAACATCCTGGGTCATGGACACCCGGTGCTGACCAGGGCCATCCAGGAGCAGGCGGCGACGCTGATGCACGTCTCCAACCTCTACGGCTCACCCCAGGGCGAGGCGTTGGCCAAGCGGCTCACCGACCTCACCTTCGCCGACACCGTGTTCTTCACCAATTCCGGCGTCGAGGCGGTCGAATGCGCGATCAAGACCGCGCGCAAATATCATCACGCCAGGGGCAATCCGCACAAGCACGACCTGATCACCTTTTCGAACGCGTTCCATGGGCGGACGATGGCGGCGATCAGCGCGACCGACCAGGCGAAGATGATCGACGGCTTCGCGCCGTTGCTGCCGGGCTTCAAGGTGGTCGAGTTCAACGACCTGGGCGCGGCGCTGGACTCGATCGACGAGAATACGGCCGGCTTCCTGCTCGAGCCCATACAGGGCGAAGGCGGGATCCGCCCGGGGAGCCACGAATTCCTGTCGGGGCTGCGCGCCGCGTGCGACGAGCATGATCTGATGCTGGTGTTCGACGAGGTGCAGTGCGGCGTCGCTCGGACCGGCCGGCTCTACGCCTACGAACATTATGGCGTCGTGCCGGACATCATGGCCACGGCCAAGGGGATCGGCGGCGGCTTTCCGATGGGTGCGTGCCTCGCGACCGAGAAGGCGGCGGCGGGGATGGTGATCGGCACCCATGGTTCGACCTTCGGCGGCAATCCGATGGCCATGGCGGCGGGGCAAGCGGTGCTCGACGTCGTCGCCAACGAGGAGTTCCTCGCCGCTGTCCGCGAGAAAGGCGAGCGGCTGCGCTCCGCGCTCGAGCAGATGATCCCCAACCACGATCATATTTTCGACAGCGTCCGCGGCGTCGGGCTGATGCTCGGCATCAAGCTCAAGACGGACACGAGATCGTTCGTCAACTATCTGCGGACCAAGGGCCTGCTGACCGTCGCCGCCGGCGACAATGTGATGCGGGTGCTTCCGCCGCTCAACATCGAGGAACGCCACATCCGCGAGTTCGTCGAGACCCTGTCGGCGGCCGCGAGCCAATATGAGGTGCCGGCGGAAGCGGCCTGAAGCTTGCTACTGGCTCGCCAGCCAGGCGTTGCTGCAGAGCAGGATCAGCTGCCGCCGAGCGTCAGGTTGGGCCAGGTGCGCTTCGAGAATTGGCCGGTCCGCGGGCACAAGGTGCCGAAATATTTCGGCAACGCTGCGGTACTGACCCGATTTGGCCAGTTCAAACGCCCGATCGATTGCCGATGCCATGCACCACGCGGCTATCACGAACCGGCCGCAGAAACGAATGTCAGCTTTCGACCCAATGCTGACATTCGCCTCAAGCGGCGGCTTGGTCTTCGCTTGGTGAAGGTTCGGCACGATGCCCCGCCGCAGCAATCGCCCAGAACACAATTCCGCCAAGCGCTCCGAACAGCCCAATGGTCAGGACGAACTCAGCATGTTGAAGCCACCCATAGCCAGTCGTATGACCGTTTATGACGGTCGCGCGGCCGTCGATGCTTGCCTCGGACGCCCCTGAGCCGCTCACAATAAGCAAAGCCCACGGCAACACCGCAACGACAAACCCGGTAATCGCACAAGCAATCAATCGTGCGGATAGGTGCCGCCGCAGCATCAAATACGCGGGAAGGCCGAACACAATGGCAGTGGGATAGGCGCCGAGAGCGCTAAAGGTCACTGCCGTGCGCCACACCCGTTCAGACCAGTCTGGAAGACCATCGTAGGCTGGCATCGCGAGAGCCAGAAGCAGCGCGGCAGCGCCCGGAGCTAGAAGGAAAGCCAGAGCTACTCGCCATGCCGGAGGATACATTCTGTGCGGCCAAGGCTCATACATCCGGCGAAACTAGCACGCTAATGTCCGCTTTCCACCCAAGACAGACATAAGCTGCGAACCGCAGCGCTGACCAAGCAGATGGCCACGCGTTGGTTGCCGCCTGGGCTCATCGAACCTATCTTTCCTGCCATGCCGTCATCTTCGCTCTCCATCGACGTCGCGCTCGGCGTGGCGATCCCCGCGCGCAATGCGCGCGGGCGGATCGCGCGGCTGGGGCCGGTGGTCGATTCGATCCTCGGGAGCCACAATTATCCTGCCGCCATCGAGAAGCTGCTGGCCGAGGCGCTGACGCTGACCGCGCTGTTCGGCTCGCTGCTCAAGGAGCCCGAGGGACAGCTGACGCTGCAGGCGCAGACCGAAGGCGGGATCGTCGACCTGATGGTCTGCGACTATCTGGGCGGCGAGCTGCGCGGCTACGTCCGCCACGATCCCGAGCGGCTTGCCGAGACCTCGGCCGAGCCGACGCTGCAGGAACTGTTCGGCAAGGGCTATCTCGCGATCACCTTCGATCAGCCGGTCGCCAAGGAGCGTTACCAGGGCATCGTCCCGCTCGAGGGCAAGAATTTGGCCGAAGCGGCGCAGAGCTATTTCGCCCAGTCCGAGCAGATTCCGAGCCTGGTGCGCCTCGCCGCCGAGAAGCGCGGCGAGCACTGGTATGCCGGGGGCCTTTTACTCCAGCATTTGCCCGAGGGAGAGGAAGGGCGCGACCGGCTGCACACGAGGCTCGACCATCCCGACTGGCCGCACGTCGCGATCCTCGGCGGATCGGTGAAGCCGAGCGAACTGACCGATCCCGAGCTGCCGCTCGACGACCTCCTGTGGCGCCTGTTCCATGAGGAGGAAGAGGTGCGCACCCTGGCCGCGGTCGCGCTTCGACGCGGGTGCCGCTGCGACCCTGCCTATGTGCGGTCGGTGATCGCCCGCTTCCCCGCCGACGAGCGCGAGGCGATGGTCGGCGATGACGGGCTGATCCGGGTCGATTGCGCCTTCTGCTCGTCGAGCTTCGCGATCGAGCCGCAGGAGCTCGCGTGACCCGCATTCGCCATCTCCTGCCGTTAACCATCTCGTGCTAAATGGCAGCGCATGACTCGCGGATACGCCTTGATGGTCGCGGCCGGCGGAATCGCTGGTGCGCTTGCGCTCGGCGCGGCCCAGCAGCCGTCGGCGCTCGCCCAGGCGCAGCCCGGGCTGTGGGAGATCAGCGGCGTGCCGGACGCCAAGGGGCCGGTCCGGCAGTGCGTCGCCGACATCGCGGTGCTGGCGCGGTTCGAGCACCGGACCAAGAGCTGCAGCGCGCGGATGCTGAAGGACGCCGGCGGCTCGGCCGAGGTCGACTATAGCTGCGGCGGCGCCGGCTTCGGCCATAGCCAGATCGACGTGCTGACGCCGCGCTCGCTCAGGGTCAGCACGCAGGGCATCTCGGACGGTCTGCCGTTCAACTATGTGCTGCAGGCGCACCGGCTCGACGAGTGTCCGAAAAGCGCCTCTGCCGCGCGTCATTAAGGCCTCGTTTAAGCATTAAGCGCTAAGCAGCATCCGTGCCGGATTTGGCACGCTTTCCTCCCGATCGGGCTTCGGCCCGGTTAACTAGGGCCGCTCGTCCTTGGACGGCGGCCCTTCTTTTGTCCGCAGCGACGCCTTAGAGGGCGCGCCCATGTTCTACCTGTTCATCAAGGCCGCGCTTTCGGGCGTCATCGTCGCTGCGGTTTCGGAGATTGCGCGCCGCTATCCCGGCTGGGGAGGCCTGGTCGCCTCGCTGCCGCTGACTTCGCTTCTGGCGATGGTCTGGCTGTATCGGGACAGCGGCGACTCGGAGCAGGTGGCGGTGCTCACGGCCAGCATCTTCTGGTTCATCATTCCCTCGCTGCCACTGTTCCTCACGCTGCCGTGGCTGCTGAGGTCCGGGCTCGGGTTCTGGGCCGCCATGGCGATCGGCGTCGCCGGGACGCTGGCGCTTTATGCGCTGATGTTCTGGGCCGCGCCGAGGCTTGGGATCAAGCTTTGAAGAGCGCCGTCGTGCTGCTTTCCGGCGGCCTCGATTCGATGGTCTGTGCCGCGCTTGCACGGGAGCGGGGGTTCGCCGTCACCGCGCTGACAGTCGACTATGGCCAGCGCCATCGGGTCGAGCTCGACGCCGCGTGCAGGATCGCCGCGGCCCTTGCCGACCGGCACGTCGTCGTCCCGCTCGACCTTCGAGCATTCGGGGGTTCGGCGCTGACGAGCGACATGGAGGTTCCCAAGGACGGCGTGGAAGCGGGCATTCCGGTCACCTACGTCCCTGCACGCAACACGATTTTCCTCAGCCTTGCGCTCGGCCTTGCCGAGGCGAACGGCGCGCGCGACCTGTTCATCGGCGTCAATGCGCTCGATTATTCGGGCTATCCCGACTGTCGGCCGGAGTTCATCGCGCAGTTTGCGAAACTCGCGAACATCGCCACCAAGGCCGGTGTCGAGGGCGACGCCTTCAACATCCACGCGCCGCTGCAGCACATGACCAAGGCCGACATCACGCGCGAGGCGCAGCGGCTCGGACTCGACGCGGGGATCAGCCACAGCTGCTACGACCCGCTGGAGGATGGCCGCCACTGCGGGCGGTGCGACGCCTGCCGGCTCCGCACGAAGGGCTTCGCCGAGGCGGGGATCGCCGATCCGACGGTGTACGCGTGAGCTACGCGGTCAAGGAATGCTTCCTGACGCTCCAGGGTGAAGGGATGCAGTCGGGGAGCCGCGCGGTGTTCCTCCGCTTTTCCGGATGCAACCTATGGTCGGGGCGAGAAGCTGACCGCGCCGGGGCTGAATGCCGCTTCTGCGATACCGATTTCGTGGGCACCGACGGTGACGGCGGAGGCAAGTTTGGAACGGCCGTGGAGCTTGCGGCGCAGGTCGAAGCCTTGTGGGGCAGCGGTACCGACGAGCGGCTGGTCGTGGTCACCGGCGGGGAGCCAATGCTCCAGCTCGACGAGGGGCTGGTCGAGGCGCTGCACGAGCGCCGCTTCCGCGTTGCCGTCGAGACCAACGGCACCTTGCCGGCGGTCCAGGGCCTCGACTGGGTCTGCGTCAGTCCCAAGGCGGGCACGCAGGTGGTCCAGCGCAAGGGCGACGAGCTCAAGCTGGTGTGGCCGCAGGCGGGCATCGACCCGGCCGAGCTTGAAGGCTGGAGCTTTGACCATTTCCTCGTCCAGCCGATGGACTGCACTGAACGCGAGGCCGCGGTCGAAGCGGCGGTTGCGCTGGCGATGGAGCGGCCCAAGTGGCGCCTGACGCTGCAGGGCCACAAGGTGGTGGGACTGCCCTAGTCGCTACTGAGTGTTGCTCGCGGTGGTCGTCGCCGGCTCGGGCGCCGGGCTGAGGGTTCCCTCGCGCGGGCGCTTGGGCGCCGGCTTCGCCGCCGGCTCGTTCGTCGCGGCTTCGGCGTTCGGCTCGGCAAGGTTGCCGTAATTCACGTCGATGTCGGCGGCCATGTTGGCGGCATCGCCGGTCACCGCGTCGATCGCGGTCACATCGTTCGAGACGATGTTCTCGGCGGTCAGATTCTCGCCGACATTCTGCGTATTGTCCTTCTGATCATTGTTGCCGCAGGCGGCGAGGGCGGCGAGGGCGGCGAGGAGGAGGAAGGCGCGCATTGGCGAACTCCACTGTTCGATAGGCACAAAAAAGAGGCTGCCGGCAGTACCGGCAGCCTCTGGAAAAGCCAACGCCTCCGAACAACGGAGGCGTTTCGACGATTACATCGCGTTGTTGGTCGTGGTGTTGGTCGTCGTCGTGTTGGTCGTCGTCGCGTTCATGTCCGTGGCGTTCATGGCGTTCATGTCCGTCGCGTTCATGTCGGTCGTCGTCGTCGCATTCATGTCGGTCGTCGTGAGATTCTCGTCGACGTTCATGGTGTTGTTGGCATTGTCGTTGCTGCTGCAAGCGGCAACCGCCAGGGCCGCACCAGCGACCAGGATAAGAGCACGCATTCAAGACTCCCTATTTATTGCGATCTGCAACGGTTTCCCGTCCCGCAAATCGCGCGGACAATAGTCTGAAGCAGGAGGGTCCATCAAGACTCTTTGCATGGCTGGTCCAAAGCCTTGAGAAACGATGGAAAACTCTGCCTCAAGGCGGCATCAACCCGCTCCGGGGCGATTTGTTTCCCAAGCTCGGCCAGGCTGGTGACGCCATATTCCGCGATGCCGCACGGCACGATCCCGCTGAAATGGTCAAGATTCGGAGCGACGTTGAGGGCGAAGCCGTGGAGGGTCACCCAGCGCTTGATCCGCACCCCGAGCGCGCCGATTTTCCTTTCGTCCGCGCCGCCGCCGACCCAGATTCCGATCCGGCCGTCGGCGCGATGGGCGGAAATCCCGAGCTCGGCGAGCGTGTCTATCATCCAGCCTTCGAGCGAGTGGACGAAGCGACGGATGTCCTTTCCGCGCCTCTCGAGGTCGAGCATCACATAGCCGACCCGCTGGCCTGGCCCGTGATAGGTATAGCGGCCGCCGCGGCCAGCCTGGTGGACGGGAAAACCGAGCGGATTGAACAATTCGGCGGGGTCGGCGCTGGTCCCGGCGGTGAACAGCGGGGGGTGCTCGAGCAGCCACACGCACTCGCGCGCGCCAGCCTCGCGGATCGCCGCGGCCCGCTCCTGCATGAAGGCGAGCGCCTCGCCATAAGCGACCGGCGCGTCGCTGACCCGCCACTCGATCTCGCCGGGAACTTCGATCACCGAGAACAGATGGCGACCGCTGGCGAACAGGGCAAGCGTTGCGCAGACGGCGCCGCGCCAGCATAACGCTCGCTCAAACGGGGAGAGGGTGAATCGATGCACTCATTGTCGATCTCTGCAGCATGGGATGAGACCAAGGCCATCCTCGCCCGTGACGGGCGGCTCCTGGCGACCGTCGCTTTGGCGCTGGTCGCGCTTCCGCAAGTGCTTCTGGCGGTGACCGGCGCGCCGACTGGGACGGAATCGAGCCTGATCTCAAAGCTGGTCTATGCGGCGGTGGTCCTGCTCGGCCTGGTCGCGCAGATCGCGTTCAACCGCCTCGCGATCGGGCCCTCGGTCACGGTCGGGAATGCGATCACCCTCGGCTTCGCGCGGCTCGCCCCGGTGCTGCTGGTGTTCCTCGTCGTCGTCTTCGGAGTGGCGATCATTGCAGCCTTGCTGGTCATGCTGCTTGGCGGGACGGGCGCAATGACCGTGACCAGTACGGGACAAGCGACTCCGGCGATCGTCGGAGTGCTGCTCGTCCTCATGGCGCTGAGCTTCGCCATCTTTCAGCTCGTGTTCCCGATTGCGGCGGCCGAGACCGCAAATCCGATTCGCCTGATCGCGCGCAGCTGGCAACTGGCGCATCGGCATTACCTACGCCTGCTCGGATTCATTCTGGTCGTTTTTTTCGGGCTCGGGATGGTGGTGTTCGCAAGCGAGGTTGGGATCGGCAGCCTGGTCTTCCTGCTCCTCGGCCGTCCCAATCCCGGCAGCCCGTCGGCGCTGGTGCTCGGCGTTGTCGCCGGCATTCTCCAGGGCGCGTTCAGCCTGGTTACCGCGGTCATGGTCGCCAGGATCTACGTTCAGCTCACCGGCCGCGGTGAGCCGCACGCGAGCGTGCCTAGCAGCGGGATCTGAGGCGCGCAGTCGGCCGGCAGGATGCCGAGCAGGCGCGGGTCGGGGAAGCGCTCGATCGCCCGCTTGTACGGGGTGAAGCCGGCGCGGCGATACGCCGACAGCGCGGCAGGATGGTCGAGCGAACAGGTGTGCACGTGGACGCGAGTCACCGCTGACGCGGCCCAAGCGTGGTTCACAGCCTCGGCGAGCAGCCAGCGGCCATGGCCGTGGCCGGCGAGCTCGGGAACCAGCCCGATGAACGCGAGCTCGCATTCGCCCGGCTCGCGGAAATCGAGCTCGAGCATGCCGGCGTCTGCCCCGTTCTCGTCGAGCACGGAGAACAGCTCGACTTGCGGGTCGTGGATGATCGCCGCGAGCTTCGCATCCTCCATGATCAACCGCGAGAACCACAGCCAAGGCGCCCCGACGAGGCGGAAGAGCGCGCGATAGGCGTCGACGCCGGGACGCTCGATCCGCTGCAAGCGGAGCGGCGATGGCGGCAAGTCGAAGCTCTGCCGCTCGCGCATCTCAAGGTAGGTGACCACCGCGGCGAGCTCTGTATCCGCGACGGAATCGTAGCTCACTTCCACTTCGCCAGTGGAGGAAGGCTCATCAGGATGGCGTCGATATTGCCGCCCGTCTTGAGGCCGAACAGGGTGCCGCGGTCGTAGAGCAGGTTGAACTCGACGTAGCGGCCGCGGAAGGTGAGGAGGCGGTCCATGTCCTCATCGCCGTAGGGGGTGTTCATCCGCTTGCGGACGATCTGAGGGAAAATGTCGAGGAACGCTTCGCCGACCTCGCGGGCGAACGCGAAATGCTCGTCGAAATGGCCTTCGAGATGATCGTAGAAAATTCCGCCGACGCCGCGCGCCAGCCCGCGGTGGGGAAGCCAGAAATATTCGTCGGCCCATTTCGAGAAGCGCGGATAGAAAGTCGGATCGTGCGCCGCGCAGGCGGCGCGCAGGCGCGCGTGGAACGCCTCTGTATCCTCGTCCCTGGGAATGGCCGGGTTGAGGTCGGCGCCGCCGCCGAACCAGCGGCGGGTGGTGGTCAGGAAACGCGTGTTCATGTGAACCGCGGGAACGTGCGGATTGGCCATGTGCGCGACGAGGCTGATCCCCGTGGCGAAGAACCGCGGGTCCTTCTCGGCGCCCGGGATGCTGCGCGCGAACTCCGGGCTGAACTGCCCGCCGACGGTCGAGACGTTGACCCCGACCTTTTCGAACACCTTGCCGGCCATTTGCCCGCGCACGCCCCCGCCGCCCGGCTCTCCGCTGGCGTCGGTTCGGTCCCAGGGCGTGAAGGTGAACACAGCATCAGAGCCGGAGTCGCGCTCGATTTCCTCGAACGCTTCGCAGATTCGGCTCCGCAGCGATTCGAACCAGTCGCGCGCCGCCTGCTGCTGGTCGTCGAGGTCGAGCATCGGCGCACTCATTGCGAGACGCGGACCGCGACGCAAGCCGCGTCATGAACAAGATGTCACGCCGCCGCTAATCTGTGGTTCACGGGCGTGGCGGCAGTTGGGCCATCGACAGGGGTGGGCCTCCGCATGCGGCGGGGCGAAGGAAGGAATTTTCGGGCATGAAGACTTTGCTTGTGACGGTCGCGCTCGGCGCGGCGATGATTTCGGCGCCGCTTGCGGCGCAGGCCCCGGGCGGCGGCGAGCGCGGCGCGTGGCAGCAGCGCGACCAGACCCGTCAGGAGGCGCAGCAGCGCGCCGACATGATGTTCCAGATGCTCGACGCCAACAAGGACGGCGCGGTGACCAAAGCCGAGGCCGACCAGGCGCTGGCCCAGTTCCAGGCGATGCGCGGCGACGATAAGGGCGGCCGCGGCGGCGGCCGGATGCAGCGGCTGGTCGAGCAGCTGTTCGCGGCCTCGCCGTCAGTGACGCAGGCGCAGGTCGAGGCGCTGGCGCTCGCGCGGTTCGACGCGCAGGACCTCAACCATGACGGCACCGTTACGGTCGCCGAGCGGCAGCAGCTGCGCGAGCAGCGCCAGGCCATGAAGCCGCAGGCCGCACCGGTTGCGCAGCCGCAGGCTGCACCGGCTCCGCAGCCGCCCGCGAGCAAGCCTCAATAAGCGCGGCGCCTCGCCGCAACCAGCATCCGCAGCAGCATGGCGACGGGGCGAGGGACGCCGACCTTGCCCTCGAGCCACAGGCTGACCGCAGAGCGCGACACGCCGATCGCCTGGGCGAGGTCGTTCTGGGTCCGATAGCCGAGGCTGCGCATCGCCGAACGCAGCTCCTCTGGCGCCATGGAGGCCAGCATTTCGCGATTTTCGCGGGTGTCGGTCACCAATACCTCTTCGTCATTGCGAGCGAAGCGAAGCAATCCAGCGGCGCCGTGGATTGCCGCGTCGCTTCGCTCCTCGCAATGACGGAATGAGCGTTCAAATCGCGTCGGGTCCGCGGTCGCCGGTGCGGATGCGGATCGCCTGCTCGACATCGAAGACGAAGATCTTGCCGTCGCCGATGCGGCCGGTGCGCGCGGCATTCTCGATCGCTTCGACGACATTGTCGGCAAGGCCGTCCTCGACCACGACCTCGATTTTCACCTTGGGCAGGAAGTCGATCACATATTCGGCGCCGCGGTAGAGCTCGGTATGGCCTTTCTGCCGGCCGAAGCCCTTCACTTCGGTGACGGTGATGCCCGAGACTCCGACTTCGTGCAGCGCGTCCTTCACGTCGTCGAGCTTGAACGGCTTGATGATCGCTTCGATCTTTTTCACTGGGATCGCTAATGCCCAATCGCCGCGGCGTTGGGAAGGCGCTCTAGGCCTGCGGGGGAAGGAAACGGCCGACGACGTAGCGGGCGAGGCGGGCGGGGCGCTGGGTCACCGCGTCGAGGCAGCACCAGCTGCTCTTGATCTCGCTCAGCACTTCCTCGCCGCGGCGAAGCACGGTGGTGAACCTGGCGCGGGCGCCTTCGACCTTCTCGGCGATGACTTCGGCGACGACAACGTCCTGGAGAAACGTCGGCCTGAAATAAGTGATCTCGTGCTTGAGCGCGACCCACAGATAGCTGGCGACGGCTTCGGGCGGGGCGACCGTGCGCCAATAGTCGATGACCGCCTCCTGCACCCACTTGAGGTACACGGCGTTGTTCACATGACCCATATGGTCGATGTCGGCCGGTTCGATCGCGACTGGATGGCGGAACATGGCCAGAATACTCGACTCTCCTCGCGCGATTAGACTCTCATCCGCTTACAGTCGTGTCAATAAACGGAGTCAACGGCGCTTCAATAGGGCGGCTTGTCGAGTCCTCTCGGGCTCTTCGTAAAAATCTCGCAGCCGGTTTCGGTGATGCCGATCGAG
Organism: Sphingomonas sp.; assembly: GCA_045810685.1. Taxonomy (GTDB): domain Bacteria; phylum Pseudomonadota; class Alphaproteobacteria; order Sphingomonadales; family Sphingomonadaceae; genus Sphingomicrobium. The sequence continues at coordinate 6,301 of JBJMVJ010000095.1, read as the reverse complement.
TGTTCGAACTGGGCCGAGAGCGAGCGGTCGCGGGTGACCGCGGTCCAGCCATCGTCGAGCAGCTTCACGTCGGGACGGCCGATGTTGATCATCGGCTCGACGGTGAAGATCATCCCGGGCTTGAGCTCCGGGCCGGTGCCGGGGCGGCCGGCGTGCACCACCTCGGGACTGTCGTGGAACACGCGCCCGACGCCGTGGCCGCAAAAATCGCGGACGACGCTGTAGCGGCTGGACTCGGCATGGCGCTGGATGGCGTTGGCGATGTCGCCGAGATGGTTGCCGGGCTTCGCCTGATCGAGGCCGAGCATCAGGCATTCGTAGGTGACGTCGACCAGCTTCTTCGCCCGCAGCGGAACGTCGCCGACCAGGTACATGCGGCTTGAATCTCCGTGCCAGCCGTTGAGGATCGGGGTGACGTCGATATTGACGATGTCGCCGTCCCTCAGCGTGCGATCGCTCGGGATGCCGTGGCACACGACATGGTTGATCGAGATGCAGCAGCTCTTGGTATAGCCGCGGTACCCGAGCGTCGCCGGAACTCCGCCGGCGTCGAGCGTCATGCGGTGCACGATGTCATCGAGCTCCTGCGTCGACACGCCGGGGACCACATGCGGGGCGAGCGCGTCGAGAATCTCGGCGGCGAGGCGGCCGGCGCGGCGCATCCCCTCGAAGCCTTCGGGCCCGTGAAGCTTGATGATCCCGGTCTTGGCCTCGAGCCGGTCGTCGGCAGCGACGCTAATGTATTGAGTCATGGCGTTTAGATAGGCATTGGCCACGGCCATGACCAGCAAGACCTTGGAAGGCGGCTGCGGTTGCGGCGCGGTCCGCTACCGGCTCAGCGATCAGCCGATCTTCGTCAACAATTGCCATTGCCGGCTGTGCCAGCGCCAGACCGGGACGGGATCGGCGGTCAACGCGTTCATCGAGAGTGACCGGCTCGAGCTGCTGTCGGGAGAGCTCAGCGAGCATCAGTTCGAGACTGGAAGCGGAGCGACGCAAACGGTCCTCCGCTGCGCAACGTGCGGCACTCCGGTGTGGAGCCATTACCGGCTCGGGCGAATTGCGGCCGCGCTGCGCGTCGGGACGCTCGACGATCCATCCGCGGTTCGCCCCGATGCAGCCGTCTATGTCACCGACCGGCCGAGCTGGGCACCGCTGCCCGAGGGGGTCCCGCAGTTCGAGGCCTATTACAATCCGGCCGAGCTGCTTCCGCCGGAGCGTTACGCGCGGTTGAAGGCATTGCTCGACCGGTGAGTTCGGAGCGCGTCTGGACCGCTGCGCTGGTCGTGATCGGCGACGAGATCCTGTCGGGCCGGACGCAGGACAAGAATGTAGCGCAGGTCGCGCTGTGGCTGAACGAGCAGGGGATCCGGCTGGCCGAGGTGCGCGTCGTGCCCGACGACGTCGAGCGGATCGCGGCGGCGGTCAACGAGCTTCGCGCGGCCCATGATTATTTGTTCACCACCGGCGGGATCGGACCGACGCACGATGACATCACAGTCGATGCCATGGCCGCCGCGTTCGGCGTGCCGGTCGTAGTCCATCCCGACGCGCGCAAGATCCTCGAAGATTACTACCGCGACCGGCCGGGCGGGCTGACCGAGGCGCGGCTGCGGATGGCGCGGGTGCCCGAGGGCGCCGAGCTGATAGCCAACCCGAGTTCGGGCGCGCCCGGGGTGAAGATGGACAACGTCTATATCATGGCCGGCGTGCCCTACATTGCCGCGAGCATGCTCGAAGCCCTGAGCGGCAAGCTCGAGGGCGGGCGCCCGGTGGTGTCGGTGACGGTCGGCGCACGGGCGCCGGAAAGCGACGTCGCGGACTTGCTGCGCGAAACCGAAGCGGCAAACCCGGGTGTTGCCATCGGCAGCTATCCGTTTTTTCGTGACGGCCGCTACGGCGCCAATTTCGTGATCCGCTCGGAAGACGGCGAGCTGGCGAAGCGGACCGGCGAGATATTGTGCGAGCGGCTGCGCGAGGCGGGGTACGAGCCCGTCGACGGCGGGATCTAGGACCGCGCGCCGGTGCGGCGCACCGTTCCGCCGGGGGCGCAATAAGGCGATTGGGGCGCGGGCACGAACAACAGCAGATGGTGTGGAAAGTCGATCGTGATGCGGAAGCATTGCAGGACTCCGCCGCCGAGGTTGCCGGCGATGCTGCGAGAGGCGAATGCGCCCGCCTTGTTTTGGCTGAAGTCGACCGGAAGCTGATGGAAATCGAGGCCGCCAAGCGAGAAGCGGGTGAGCGTACCAGATTGCGCCTTGACCGCGCCGCCAATACCCGCGCCGGCCCTGGCTGACGGCACGGCACTGCCATGGATCCCGGCCCGCGCCGCGAAGGCCGGGAAAATCGTCACTGTTCCACCATCGCCGGTATCGAGACCGAACAGGCCGTCGACACCGTTGACGGTCGCGTGAACGTACATGTGGAATTCGTCGTTGTAGAAGGGGACGCGCACGGCTCCCGGCTGTTTCGGCAAAGAGGTTGCGAAGCGAAGCTCGCGCGCCGGATAATCGATGGTGGTCACATATTCGGCGACGAACTCATAGCCGGTCAGCCCTGTCACGTCCGGTCGCTTCCCCGCCGCCTCCGGCCAGGGAGCCGGCCCGACGACGATCGTCTCATTACGCAAGGCGGCGGGACCGAGCGCGACGCGATCGACCGTCGCATAGCCGCCGACGTCGCTCGTTTCGCCAACGCCGCTGAGGTTGATCCCGCCTACCGGATGAATGCCGAAGTACGGCGCCGCTCCGGCCGTCAAATAATTGGCCGCCCCGGTATCGAAGATGAGCTTGGCCGGCTGGCCATTGATGTTCGCGTCCACGAGGATGTGGGACTTCCTGGCTCCGGTTCCGACGAACGGAATGGTCGCCGCGGAATGGCCATCGAGCTGCGCATGGGATTGGCGCTTCGGACGGCTGACGTCGGGTCTTTCCAGGCGGGTGCGAAGCTGAGCCGTCTCGACTTGCGTGATCACCCGCTCGCCAGTGGGCGAGAGCTCTTCCCGATGAAACGGATAGGTGAACGGCCCAACGCTGCGCCAGTCGCTGAAGGTGACGGTGGCGATCCCCCAATCGCCCTCGGTCGCAGCCTGTCGCACTCGGCCCGAGGCCGGATCGAATGTCAGGACGATCGGATTGGCGCCGCGCGGCTCCACTCGCCGCGACTGCTCGCCGGGCGAGGCGCGCAGCCGCCATCCGCTGACTTCGAGCCACGTTTCGGCGCGCTTGACGGCAACCGCGGACGGCAGGTTCGAGGCCGTGACAATGCCGTTCGCCGCGCCCCATGGTTGTCCGTCGAACCCGGCGTAGGATTGCGAATCGCCCATCTGCTGCGCGCGCTTCCATCGGCTCGCCGCAAGATCGATCGTCTCGGTGAAGCGGCCCGGAGCATCGCCTTCGGTGCGCGTGCCGGTGAGCACGAGGAACCCAGGCGTGCGGCTGGACGGCGATGCCGAAGCGCTGCCCACCGCCAGCGAAAACGCCGCGAGGACCAGGGCTGCACTAGGGCGGAGCATTGAGCCAAGCTATACGAGGCACCATGGAGTTCAAAGAGCCGGCGCCGCCTGCATGACCAATCCGCTGATCGACGGATTCGGACGGCGGATCAGCTATGTGCGGCTGTCGGTCACCGACCGCTGCGATTTCCGCTGCCGCTATTGCATGGACGAGCACATGCGGTTCGTCGCGAGCGACGAACTGCTGAGCTTCGACGAGATCGAGGCGCTGGCGGATCTGCTGGTTGCGCGCGGGGTGACGCGGCTGCGGCTGACCGGCGGTGAGCCTTTGGTGCGCCGCGGCATTCTCGACCTCGCCGCGCGGCTGGGGAAGCGGATCGGGTGCGGCCTCGACGAGCTGACCATGACCACCAACGGCAGCCAACTGGCGGGCGCCGCCGAACGCCTGTTCGCGAGCGGCATCCGGCGCATCAACGTCAGTCTCGACAGCCTCGATCCGGCGAAATTTGCGCACATTACGCGGCGCGGGCGGCTGGAGCCGGTGCTGAGCGGCATTGCGGCGGCGAAGGCCGCGGGCCTCAAGATCAAGATCAACATGGTCGCGCTGAAAGCGCTCAACGACGACGAGATCGAGCCGATGTTGCGTTGGTGCGGGAGCCAGGGCTTCGACCTGGCGCTGATCGAGACCATGCCGCTCGGCGACGTGGAGGAGGAGCGGGCGGCGCATTATCTGCCGCTGGACGGCGTCAAGCGGGCGCTCGACGCGCGCTTAACGCTGGTGCCCTCACTTAGCCGTACCGGCGGACCCGCGCGGACGTTCGAGGTCGCCGAGCTCGGCTTGCGGATCGGCTTCATCACCCCGATCAGCGACAATTTCTGCGCCGGCTGCAACCGCATCCGGATCACGGCGACGGGAACGGTTTACGGCTGCCTTGGCCATGAGCAGCGCGTCGAGCTGCGGGATCTGCTGCGCTCGGGTGGAACCGCGGCGGCGCAAGCGGCGCTCGAGCGGCTGATCGCCGGCAAGCCCGAGCGGCACGGCTTCGACATCGCCGCGGCCGAGCCGGCGGTCGAGCGGTGCATGTCGGTCACCGGCGGGTGAGGCGTTGACTCGCGGGAGGCGAGAATCCACATCCTCCACAGGCCGAGGCGGGTATGATGTAATGGTAGCCTGTCAGCTTCCCAAGCTGAACGCGCGGGTTCGATTCCCGCTACCCGCTCCACAGCCGGCATCCCGTGCGCATGTCGATGCTTGGGAGCGCGCTGCGGCCTGACGCAGCGGCGACCTCACCCGACCTCGTTGCGATATTCGTAGAGGTGATGCCGTTCGTACAACCCCGCTTTTTGATAGGGACTGTCTGCGACGAGCGCCTCGGCGGCGGTTCGGTCATCGGCCTCGAAGATCATCAGCATGCCCGCGCGGCGCTGGTCCTCGTCGCACAGCGGTCCGCCCGAGTGAATGCGGATGAACGGCTGCTGGAGAAAGTCGCTGGTCTGCACATTGACGTCCGGCGGAATCATCTCGGCTCCGCGCTTGATGAAGCCGATCCAGGCGAAAAGCATCGTGAGGTCCCCTGCCGCTGAGCCGAGTCCGGCGCGTCTATAGCAGAAGGTTGGAACCGTGCCGCGGTTTAGGCGTTGCTTAATATAAGCAGGCTTACTATATCGGTTGCCGATGGAAACTCTTCCTTTCGAGATTGGTGAAACCGCGCATGCGCTGCGCAAGGCATTCGACCGCCGCGCCGTCGGGCTGGGGGTCACTCGCGCGCAGTGGAAGGTGCTGTTCAAGCTGACCCGAGTGCCCGGTATGCGGCAGATCGAGCTTGCGGACATGCTGGAGATCGAGCCGATCACGCTGTCGCGGATCATCGACCGGCTCGAGGAAGCGGGGCTGGTCGAGCGGGCCGCCGACCCGTCTGACCGCCGCGTCTGGCGGCTTCACGTCACCGCAACGGCACAGCCGCTCGTCGAGAAGCTGCGCGGCGTCGCCGACGCCATGGCTTCCGAGGCGTTTGGCGGAATCGACGAGAAGGACGTTGAAACCACCCGCCGAGTGCTGATGCGGGTCCGCGAAAATCTGTGCGGCGCAACGATGAACAGGGCTTCGAACCAATGAACAAGATGCAGACCGAGCCGATCGCCGGGGTCGAGACTGCGGAAGCGCCCAAGCGCGGCCGCCTGCGCAACGCGGACGGCGGCCGCAACTGGACGCGGACGATCCTGATGCTGATCGTGCCCGCGCTGCTGATCGTCACCGGCGGCTATTATTGGCTGACCAGCGGGGGCAGCGTGTCGACCGACGACGCGCAGGTGAAGCAGGACATCGTTTCGGTAAGCCCGCAGGTCAACGGCCAGGTCGTCCAGGCATTCGTACGCAACGGCAGCCGAGTGAAGCGCGGGGACCTGTTGTTCCGGATCGATCCGCAGCCCTATCGCGTCGCGCTCGAGCAAGCGGAAGCGACGCTGGCCGCGGCGCACCTGCAGACGCAGGTGCTGCGGACTACGGCTGCCGGCACGGGCGGTGACATTACCGGCGCCGAGGCCAATCTCGCGATCAAGCGCAACGCGCTGGGGCGGCAGCAGGCGCTGCTCAAGCAAGGCTTCACGACCCGCGCCGACTATGAGGACGCGCTCAATGACGTGCGTTCGGCCGAAACCCAGCTCGCCGACGCGCGCGCCCGCGCCGCCAATGCGAGCGCGGCGGTCGCTCCCGGAGAGCAGCCGCAGATCGCCCAGGCCCAGGCCGCGGTCGACAAGGCCAAGCTCGACCTCGAGCGGACCGACGTGCGCGCGCCGATGGACGGCGTGATCGAGAATGCCGACAAGCTCCAGGTCGGGCAGATG
>JBJMVJ010000094.1:0-8635 GCA_045810685.1 Sphingomonas sp. | reverse complement strand
TGCAGCGCCCCTTAAGTGGCGCGCGCGGCCAAGGAACCACTCCTTTCATGAACGCCGTGGCGATCGTAGCTCAGCTGGTTAGTGCACTGGTTTGTGGTACCAGGGGTCGGGGGTTCAAGTCCCCTCGGTCGCCCCACTTTCACCCCGTCAAAGTTGTACTTTGACGGGCTCAAGAGCAGCAACCCGATTCAACTCCCGATCACTGGACAATAAGCGCAGATGACCACGCTTTGGGGCTTGCCCGACTTCGACGAGCATGAGGAAGTCCACTTCGTCACCAACGACGAATGCGGACTCAAGGCGATCATCGCCGTCCATTCGACCCACCTCGGGCCTGCCGCGGGCGGCGTGCGCTTCTGGCATTATGCCGCGGACGATGACGCGCTTACCGATGCGCTGCGGCTGTCGCGGGGAATGAGCTACAAGAATGCAATGGCCGGGCTTCCGCTAGGCGGGGGCAAGACCGTGATCCTTGCCGACGAAAGCCGCAGCAAGAGCCCGGACTTGCTTCACGCGTTCGGCAAGGCGGTCGACGGGCTTGGCGGGCGCTACGTCACCGCCGAGGATGTCGGCATGAGCGTCGCCGACATGGTGGAGGTGGCGCGCACGACGCGGTTCGTGGCCGGGCTGCCCAACAGTGGCGGCGACGTCGGCGGCGACCCCGGCCCGCATACCTCACTCGGCGTGTTTCTCGGCCTGAAGGCTGCGGTCAAGCACGCGCTCGGCAAGGACAGCGTAAGCGGGCTGCACATCGCCATGCAGGGCGCGGGAAGCGTCGCCACCGGCGTCGCGCTTCACGCCGCGACGGAAGGGGCGAAGCTCACCATCGCCGATGTCGACCAGGCCAAGGCGCACAAGCTCGCAGCGGCGACGGGAGGGTCGACGGTCTCGCCCGACGAGATCCTCGGCCTTGAAGCCGACGTGGTCAGCCCCAACGCGCTCGGCGCGATCCTCAGCGCGGAAACCATCGCTCAGCTCAGGACGCCGATCGTCGCCGGCGGTGCGAACAACCAGCTCGCCACGCCTGAGGATGGCCAGCGGCTGCACGCGCGGGGAATCCTGTACGCGCCGGATTATGTGATCAACGCGGGCGGGATCATCAACGTGTGCACGGAATTTCTCGGCGACGGCGACGCGAGCCTCGTGCGCCAGCGCATCGAGGGCATTCCCGTCCGGCTTGAGCAGATCTGGGCCGAAAGCCGGGCGAGCGGCCGCGATCCGGCCGCGGTTGCGGACGCTATGGCGCAGCGCCTCATCGCAAGGGCATAAGCGCGGCGCAATGCACGCGCTCGCCAATCCCGCTCGCTTCCTGCGCCTCGCACGGCCGATCACGAGCTGGCTGCTGTGGGTAGGACTTGCGCTCGCGGCTGTGGGCATGGCGGCGGGGTTGACCCTGACGCCGCCCGATTACCTGCAGGGCGAGACGGTGCGGATCCTCTACATCCACGTCCCCGCGGCATGGCTCGGAATGGCTGGCTGGATCGGCATCGCGGCCGCGTCGGTCAGCCAGATCGTGTGGCGTCACCCGCTGGCAGCGGTCGCCGGGCGAGCGGTGGCTCCGGCGGGCGCGACCTTTGCCGCCATCTGCCTGATCACCGGCTCGATCTGGGGGCGGCCAACCTGGGGTACCTGGTGGGAATGGGACGGGCGGCTGACCTCGATGCTGATCCTGTTCTTCTTCTATCTCGGATATATCGCCCTTGCTTCGGCCGAGCGCGAGCGGGGCGGGGAAGGCCGCATCGCCGCGATCTACGGCCTGGTTGGCGCGATCAACCTGCCGATCATCCATTATTCGGTGCTGTGGTGGCGGACGCTTCACCAAGGCTCGAGCATCGGCCTCACGGGGACGAGCATCGACCGCTCGTTGCTGTGGCCGCTGCCGCTGGCGATGGTCGGCTTCACCTGCCTGTTCGGCGCGGCAACCCTGATGCGGATGCGGGCCGAGCTCGCCGAGGCCAAGGTCGAGGCGCGGATGCGGCGGATGAGCGCATGAACCCGTGGCCGTTCGTCATCGCCGCTTACGGCGTTGCGGTGGTACTGACGGCCACGCTGCTGCTGTGGGCGTTCGTGTCGATGCGGCGTGCCGAGGCCGCCGCCGACTCACTGAAGCGCAAATGAAGCCCAAGAATCAGCGACTGGCGCTTGTCACTGCCGCAATCGTGGCGGTGCTGGTCGCCGTGCTGCTGGCGATGTGGGGTCTCAAGGACCGAGCCGCTTATTTCTATACGCCGGCCGACATCGTTGCCGGCAAAGCGAAGGACGGGCAGCCGATCCGTCTCGGCGGCATGGTCGAGAAGGGGTCGATCTGGCGCGCCGCCGACGGGGTCACGATCCGCTTTGTCCTGACCGACGGAAAGGCGCAGACGCCGGTGCTCTACCGCGGCATCGTCCCCGACCTGTTCCGGGCGGGCAGCGGCGCGGTCGCCGAAGGCCGGCTACAAGGCGGCACGTTCGTCGCCGAGACCATCCTCGCCAAGCATGATGAGCGCTACATGCCGCCCGAGCTCGGCAACCTTGCGGCAGAGCACAAGGCCGGTAAGACCCTAGCGAAATGATCGCCGAGACCGGCCTTGGGGCGCTGTGGCTCGCTGCCGGGCTCGCCGCCTTCCAGATCGTGCTGATGGTGCTCGCGCTGCGCAGCGATGTCGCCGTCGCACGTGCAATGCGTGCGGTCGCCGTGGTCCAGGGTGTGCTCACTCTGCTCGCGTTTGCCATGTTGGTCGCGGCCTTCGCGCGCAGCGACATGTCGGTCGCGTTGGTGTTCGCAAACAGCCACAGTGCCAAGCCATTCATCTACAAGGTCGCGGGGACCTGGGGGAACCATGAGGGCTCGATGCTCTTGTGGGTGATGATCCTTTCGGTCGCGGGTGCATTCCTGGCTTTGTTCTCGCGCCGAACGAGCGAGCGGACATTACTCGCGGCGCTCGGCAGCCAGGCCGCGCTGGCGCTCGGCTTCTACGCTTTCCTGCTGATCGCCTCGAACCCGTTTGCGCGGCTCAATCCGGCGCCGCTGGACGGGCGCGGGCTCAACCCGTTGCTTCAGGACCCGGGCTTGGCCTTCCATCCGCCGACGCTCTACCTCGGGTACGTCGGGCTGTCCGTGGCGTTCAGCCTCGCGGTCGGTGCGCTGCTGATCGGCGAGGTCGATTCGCGCCTGGCGCGGGCAATGCGGCCGTGGGTACTCGGCGCGTGGATCCTGCTGACGCTCGGCATCACCGCCGGCAGCTATTGGGCTTATTATGAGCTCGGCTGGGGCGGCTACTGGTTCTGGGACCCGGTCGAGAACGCGTCGCTGATGCCGTGGCTTGCCGCCACGGCCTTGCTTCACTCGCTGAACGTGCTGGCTGCGCGCGGCGCGCTCAAAGCTTGGACGATGATGCTGGCAGTGATCGCATTCTCGATGTCGATGGTCGGCACCTTCCTGGTGCGCTCGGGCGTCCTGACCTCGGTCCACGCCTTTGCGATCGACCCCGAGCGCGGCACCTTCCTGCTTGCACTGCTTGCGCTTTACGTCGGCGCCGCTTTCATCCTGTTCGCGATCCGCGGCGCGAGCCTGAAGGAAGGCGCGCCGTTCGAGCTGATCAGCCGCGAAACCGGGCTCGTCATCAATAATCTGATCCTGAGCGTTATCCTCGGGGTCGTATTCCTCGGCACGCTCTATCCGTTGTTCGTCGAGGCTGTGAGCGGCGAGAAACTGTCGGTGGGAGCGCCGTATTTCAACGCGGTCGCGGGGCCGCTGGCGCTGATACTGGCCGTTCTGGTCGGCATCGGACCGCTGTTGAGCTGGCGGCGTGAACGGCGGCCCGTGCTGGGCCAGCTCAAGCTTCCGGCTCTGCTCGGCGCGAGTACGCTGGCGATCACCATCATCGTCGCGCCGACCATGGGCATTCTGCCGCGACTCGGCTTCACGGCCGCTGCCTTCCTCGCCGCCGCAAGCATCCTGCCGCTCGTCGGCCGCAACCCGCTGCGCACTCCGCTGGCCACTTGGGGCATGGCCGTCGCGCATTTCGGAATCGCCGTCGCCTTAGTTGGCATGGCGGCGAATGCGGCGTTCAGCAGTGAGCGCCTGGCGGTCGCGAAGCCCGGACAAACGCTGAGCGTCGGGCCGTGGCTGGTTCGGCTCGACGACGTGACGCCCACTGCCGGCAAGAACTGGACGGCGGTGGACGCCGAGCTCCGCGCCGGCCGCGGCGACACGATCGTCACCTTGAATCCGCAAACGCGTTATTTCTCCGATCCACCGACCGAGACCAACGAAGCAGCGATCCTGACCTTCTGGGACGGCCAGCTGTACACAGTGGTGGGCAAGCCGGACGCGTCGGGCGGATGGCAACTGCGCTTGTGGTGGAAACCATTCGTGACCCTGATCTGGGCCGGCGGTGCGTTGATCGCGCTCGGCGGCGCGCTTGCGCTTGGAGGGCGCTTGTGGCGGCTGCGGCGCCGCCGCGGGCCGACCGCCGAGTGGCGCAAGGAGCGCTACGCATGAGCCGCGGCCTGCGCTTGATCCCGATCATCCTGCTGCTGTGGCTGGTGGCCGGGTTCGTTTGGCGCCTTGTAAGGCCGCCGAGCCCGGCTGTGTCCTCGCAAATGGTCGAGCGCACGGTGCCCCCGTTCAAACTGGCCGCGGCGGCGCCCGGAAAACTCGGCCTGAGCTCCGCCGACCTTGCCGGCGGGAAGCCGCATCTGCTCAACCTGTTTGCAAGCTGGTGCGTGCCCTGCGTCGGCGAAGCCCCGGTCCTTGCGGATCTCAAGCGCCGGGGTGTGGAGATTGACGCGATCGCGATTCGCGATACCCCGGAGGCGATCGCCGGCTTCCTCAACGCCAATGGCGATCCGTACGCGCGAATTGGTTCCGATCCGCGAAGCGAGGTCCAGATCGCGATCGGCTCAGCGGGAGTGCCGGAAACCTTCGTGATCGACGGCCGCGGCGTGATCCGGCGCCAATATATCGGTCCGCTGACCGGCGCGAATGTTCCGGGCGTCATTCGCGAGCTGGAGCAGCTGCGGTGAGGAGGATCATGGCAGCCGTCGCGCTCGTCGTTGCCCAGCCGTCGCTCGCCGACAGCAATCTTCCGCCGGCCTATTGGGCCGACCGCCAGCTGCCCGACCCCAAGCAGGAAGCCGCTGCCGAGAAGCTGATGGAGCAGCTCCGCTGCCTCGTCTGCCAAGGCCAGTCGATCGCCGATTCCGACGCCGAGCTCGCAGGCGACATGCGCGATCTCGTGCGGCGCCGAATCGCGGCCGGCGAGAAGCCCGCGACGATCCGCGCCTGGTTGATCCAGCGCTATGGCAGCTGGATCAGCTACAGGCCCACCGACGAACCCGCGGCGTGGCCGCTTTGGCTCGCGCCGCTTGCGCTGCTGCTGGCCGGGGCATGGCTGGTGCGCCGAAGAATCCGGGTGCCGGGCTGATGGGCTGGGTAATCCTGTTCGTGCTGGTCGCGACGAGCCTCGCGTTGCTGTGGCGGCTCGGTGTCAGCGGCGGCCTGCTGACGGCAAGCGCCGCAGCCTTGGTGCTCGGGGCGTCGGGATATGCGCTTCAGGGTTCCCCCGGCCTTGCCGGCGCTCAGGCCCAGGCCGGCGAAGGACACGTCACCTTGCCGCTGACCGAAGCGCGCCATGCCTTCTTCGGGAATTTCACGCCGGCCGAGAGCTGGCTGCGCATGTCGGAAGCGCTCGCGCGGGACGGCAAGAGCGAGGATGCGGTCGGCATCCTCCAGAATGCCGTGAGGCGCTATCCCGCGGATCCGCAGCTGTGGATCGGTCTTGGCAACGCTTTGGTCGATCACGCGCGCGGGCTGACGCCGCCGGCCGAGCTCGCCTACAAGCGCGCGGAACAGCTTTCGCCGGGCTATCCCGCTGCACCGTTCTTTTACGGCCTCGCGCTGGCGCGCTCTGGCGATCGGCAGGCGGCGATCGCCATGTGGCAACAGGTCCTCAAGACCGCACCCGCGGATGCTGCGTGGAGACCGCTGGTGGAGCAGGGAGTGGCGGCGCTGAGTACGCCGCGCCGCTAGGCCGGCTCGAAGGGTAGGCCCAGCGCCTCGGCCACGGCCTGGTGCCGGATCTTGCCGCCCGACACGTTGAGTCCGTTGGCGAGGTGCGGATCGCGGCGCATGGCTTCCTCGGCGCCCAGGTTCGCGATCTTGAGCGCGAAGGGCAGGGTCGCATTGTTGAGCGCGAAGGCGCTCGTTCGCGCAACAGCGCCGGGCATGTTGGCCACGCAATAATGGATAATCCCATCGACCTCGTAGACCGGGTCGGCGTGGGTGGTCGCGTGCGACGTCTCGAAGCAGCCGCCCTGGTCGATCGCAATGTCGACCAGCACCGAGCCACGCTTCATCGTCTTCAGCATCTCGCGGGTGACGAGCTTGGGCGCGGCGGCGCCGGGGACGAGGACCGCGCCAATCACCAGCTCGGCTTCCTTCACCGCGTTGGCGATTGCAGCGCGAGACGCGTAGGCGGTCTTGATCTGGCTCGAGAAAAACATGTCGAGCTCGGCGAGACGATCATTGCTGATGTCATAGATCGTAACGTCGGCGCGCATGCCGGTGGCCATTTGCGCGGCATTCACGCCGGCGACTCCGCCGCCGAGGATCGCGACGCGCGCCGGAGCAACGCCGGGAACTCCACCGAGCAGGACTCCGCGCCCACCTTGCTCCTTCTCGAGATAATGGGCGCCGACCTGGACCGACATCCGGCCAGCAACCTCGCTCATCGGTTTCAACAGCGGCAGCGAGCCGTTGTCGGAGGTTACGGTCTCGTAGGCGATGCACGTCGCGCCCGACTTGATCAGGCCCTCGGCTTGCGGCTTGTCGGCGGCGAGGTGGAGATAGGTGAACAGGATGTGCCGCGGCTCCAGGAGTGCGATTTCCTGCGGCTGCGGCTCCTTCACCTTGACGATCATGTCGGCGGCCTTGAACACCGCGGGAGCGTCGGGGAGGATGGTCGCGCCGGCCTTGCGATAGGCCTCATCGGGGCAATCGATGCCATTGCCGGCACCCGTCTCCACGAACAGCTCATGGCCATGGGCGACGAGCTCGGCGACCGAAGCGGGGGTTAGCCCGACCCGATACTCATGGACCTTGATTTCCTTTGGCACCCCAATGCGCATTATTTCGTTTGCTCCGCTTGATGGTTGCGCGGGCCTATAGACAGGGTTTTCGCCCCTGTCCCGTCCGATTGCGGCGCCGAAACGGCAGTGCTACGGAGCCGCGACCGTGATCGACGACCTCGCTCGCGGAGCAAAGGATGCGAGTTCGCAGTCTGTCGGGTCTGAATCTCAACACATGAACATCACCGCGACGGGGGGCGCCGTTGCCGAAGCGCCGCAAGACGCTGCGCACGGCCACGCCCAGGGACCGCTCTATAAGCTCGTCATTGGCGCCATTGGCATCGTCTACGGCGACATCGGCACGTCGCCGATCTACGCGTTTCGCGAGACGTTCGCCGGGCATCACACGCTGATCCCCGACCAGCTCCACATCTTTGGTGTCCTGAGCCTGATCTTCTATTCGATGATGATCATCGTCACGATCAAATATGTGACGATCATCATGCGCGCGGACAACAAGGGGGAGGGCGGCAGCCTCGCGCTCCTTGCGCTCATCAATCGTACGCTGAGCGGCAAGAAGAAATGGACCAGCGGCATCGTCCTGCTCGGCGTGTTCGCGACCGCGTTGTTCTACGGGGATTCGATGATCACGCCGGCGATCTCGGTGCTCTCGGCGGTCGAGGGTCTGACCACGGTGAATGCAGGTCTCGCACCGTTCGTCATTCCAATTGCCATCACGATCTTGGTCGGCCTGTTCGCCATTCAGGCGCGCGGGACCGCGCGCGTCGGCCTCATGTTCGGTCCGGTCATGATCTTTTATTTCGTGACGATCGCGGTGCTCGGCGTGACCCACATCATGAATCACCCGGCGGTCATCGCGGCGATGTTCAACCCGATGAACGCGGTCCATTTCTTCACCGCCGATTTCGTGCGCGCGTTCGTCGCGATGGGCTCGGTCGTGCTCGCGGTCACGGGCGCCGAAGCGCTCTACGCGGACATGGGGCATTTCGGTCGCAAGCCGATCCGTATCTCCTGGATCTACTTCGTGTTGCCGGCGCTGCTCCTGAATTATCTTGGGCAGGGCGCGATGATCCTGTCGGCCAACTCGGCGACCGCCCTCGCCAAGGTCAAGGACCCGTTCTTCTATCTCGCGCCGGATTCGCTGCGGCTGCCATTGGTGTTGTTGGCGACGGCGGCGACGATCATCGCCAGCCAGGCGGTGATCTCGGGCGCCTTCTCGGTCACCCAGCAGGCGATCCAGCTCGGCTTCGTGCCGCGCCTGCGCATCACCCACACCAGCGAGAGCGCCGCCGGACAGATCTACATCCCGATCATCAACTGGGCGCTGATGACGATGGTCATCCTGCTCGTGGTCACCTTCCGAAGCTCGTCGAACCTCGCGGCGGCCTACGGAATTGCGGTAACCGGCGCGATGCTGATCGACAGCGTCCTCATTTCCGTGGTGCTGCGACAGATGTGGAACTGGAACCGCTTCGTCGTCGCCGGCCTGCTGCTGCTCTTCTTCACCGTCGATTTCACCTATCTCACGGCGAACCTTCTCAAGATTCCCGCCGGCGGGTGG
>JBJMVJ010000093.1:0-11759 GCA_045810685.1 Sphingomonas sp. | reverse complement strand
GTCTGCAAGAACTACAGCGGGCGGCCGGTGATTCGCGAGATCTCCCGCTTCACGTGCTCATCGACCATCTGCGGTAAATGCTCATCGAGCCATTGCTTGAGCATCGGCCGGAGCATCTCGCGGATGATTTCCTCGAGCGGATTGATGGCGGGCGCGGGCGGAATCGTCGCAGCGACGGTCTGCAGCGCCTCGAGCCTCTCGCGGCTTTGCCCGGCAACCTGCTCGTCGACCAGCGGCGGCCCAAGGTCCATTGGCGGCGCCAGCGGCTGATCGAGCTCGAGAACGTCGTCTCCTGACGGCGCGATGTCTTCCGGCAGCGGATCGTCCTCGACCGATTCGACCGGCGCCGCCGCCGTTCGCAGCTCCTTTTCCTCCGCGATCACTTTCTTGATCGAGGCGAGGATGTCTTCCATCGAGGGTTGCCGGCCGGGCGACTGCATGACGCCGCTGTATATTTATTGCGGGGGTTGAGTCACCCCTGACGTGACCACCGGCTCCGTCATCACCGTCGCTGGCACCAGGTCCGGAGTCACCGCGGGGTTGGGCGGAAGCTCCTCCGGGCTGACGGTGCGGGTGGCGACGGTCGGATGGCGCGGATCGCTCGCCCAGTCGCTCCAATTGCCGGCGACACGGCGGTAATTGCCGAGCGGATCGTAGAGCGGCCCGCCGTCGAGGCCGAGCTCCTGCGCCTGAGCCTGCCCCATGGCATTCAGCAGCTGGAAGCCCGCAACATAGGCGTCGCGCTTGGCGGTCACCAGCAGGACCTGCGAGTTCAGCAGCTCCTGCTCGGCGTTCAGCACCTCGATGATCGTGCGCGTGCCGACGCTTTGCTCGGCTCGATTGCCCTCGAGCGCGAGCTCGTTGGCCTGGACCGCGACCGTGTTCGCCTGAATCGCCTTTTGCGCGGCTTGGTAAGTGGCGAATGCGGCGCGCGCCGCCTGGACCACTGCGCGCTCGGTGCCGACAACCTGCTCCAGCACCTGGCCTTGCAGCGCCTGCGCCTGCCGGATGCGCGCCGCGGGCAAGCCGCCCTGGAAGATCGGCACGCGCGCCGCGAGGCCTATGGCCGTCTGGCTTCCAGTGCTCGGGAAGGTGCCGACGCTTCCACCGAGTTCGTTGACGTAGGTGCCGCTGCCTACCGCCGACAGCGTTGGCAGGCGTCCGGCGCGGGCGACATTGACGTCATAGCCCGAGGCGATCGCCTGGCGGCTGATCGCGATCAGATCGGGGTTGTTGGCGAGGGCGATGCGCACCGCCTCGTCGGCCGTGGTTGGAAGCGGCGGCAGCGGCGGCGGCGGCGCGAGCGGGCCGGGCGCGTGGCCGATGTCCTGGCGATACGTCGCTTCGCTGGCGGCGAGGCGCCCGACGGCCTCGGCGAGCTGGGAGCGGCCGAGCTGCAGCCGCGCTTCCGACTGGGCAACGTCGGTGCGGGTGAGATCGCCGATCTTGAAGCGGTCCGTCGTGGCTTCGAGGTTGGTCTGGAGGACCTTCACATTGTTCTGGTTCAGCTCGACGATCGCGCGGTCGCGGATCACGTCCATGTAGGCGGAGACCGCGAGCACGAAGACATCGCCCTCGACCGCCGTCAGCGTCGCCCTCCCGGCGAGCACCCGGGTTTCAGCGGCGCGCACCGAATTCCTGACGCTGCCGCCGTTGAACAAGGGGTAGCTGACATCCACGCCCGCTGACAGCGTCGGGCCGTGTCCCCCGGTGTCGAGGACGCCGCTGCGCGACAGGTCGCGGTTGATCCCCACGGTCCCGCTGACCTGCGGGCGGCCTGCGGCTTTGGCGATCGCGATCGTGGCGTCCGTCGCCTCGAGCGACTGGCGCTGGGCGGTGAGAGTCGGGTTGGTGCGATAGGCCGACACCAACGCCTCCCGGAGCGTGTCGGCACTTGCCGTGCCGGCCATGAGCGCAGCGATCACCGATGCGGAAATGAGCTTACGAAGCACCGGCCAACCCCTAAAAAGTGAATTCTTTCGGGCGGCTGAAGCCGGGCAATGCCGGCACCCCCGCATCGCCGATGGACAAATAGCCGAAGGCGATGCCCGCCTTGCGCCCGACCACCAGGCGGGTAATCCCGCGCTCGACGATCGCAGTGCCAAGACGGCCGCCCTCGGCGAGCTGGTCGACGATCGCGTCGGGAATGACCTCCACTGCTCCGTCGATCAGGATCTGCGCGTAAGGAGCGCCGGCAGGATAGCCCGCTTCGAGCGGCCCTTCCGTCACATCGACACCCGCTTGCCGGGCCGCGGCAGCGAGGGCGGGATCGCATTCGACGGCGACCACGGCGAGGCCCATCGCGGCGAGGACCGAGGCCGAGTAACCGGTGCCGGCGGCGACGACGAGCGCGCGCTGGCCGCGCTCGGGCATCATCTGGGTCAACAGCTGGCCGAGCACCGCGGGCGCGGGAAGGAACCGCCCCTCGCCCATCGCTACCGCGCGGTCGACGTAAGCAAGCGGCCGGGTGTGGCTCGGCAGGAAATTCTCGCGCGGGATGCGCGCCATCGCTTCGAGGACCGCGGGATCGACTACGCCCTGCGGCCGCAGCTGATTCTCGATCATCGCCTCGCGAGCTGCGGCGAAATGGGGGATTGGACGTTGGACGGTCATAACTGTTCTATGCCAGTAATACACCTGAAGTTCAAGCTGCTCATATCGGCCGCCGCGGGCGCCGCCAACCGGTCATTCATCGAACATCGACGATGAGCGGCAGGGGGTTGACCATGAGCGGACGCTCGCGCCAAAGCGCTCCGCTCTCCCGGCCCGATGGCGGAGTGGTTACGCAGAGGACTGCAAATCCTTGCACGCCGGTTCGATTCCGGCTCGGGCCTCCACCCTTTTACTCATAGCGAAGCGCATGGATCGGGTTGGCGCGCGCGATCTTCATCGCGTGGCCCACAACCGTCGCGATCGCGATTCCGAGTGCGATCATCGCGGCGGCCACGAACGGCACCGGGGTGAGAGGGATCCTCTGGTCGAACGTGTTCAGCCAGTCGCGCATGAGCCACCAGGCGACAGGCCATGCGATCACATTGGCGATGATGACTGGTCGACTGAATTGCCACACCAGCAGCCGCACGATGTCTCGTGTGCGTGCTCCGAGCACCTTGCGGATCCCGATCTCCTTGGTCCGGCGCTCCGCGGTGAATGCGGCCAGTCCGAACAGGCCGAGGCAGCCGATGACCACCGCAAGCAGCGAGAAGGCGGCGAAGATCTTCGCGCGCGCATCCTCCTTCTTGTACATCTCCTTGATTATGTCCTCGCTAAACTTGGCGTTGAACGGGACTTCGTTGGTGAGCTGTTTCCACTGCCGTTCGAGAGCCGCGCGCATCGTTTCGGGATCGCCGCGATAGCGGACTATTAGCCACCCGGAGCCGGTCCTGATCTTGCGGAACATGATCGGATCGATCGGTTTGCGCACCGAGCGGAAGCGGGAATCGCCGACCACGCCGATGATGTTGATGTTCACCATCCCGAAATCCGGTCCCAATATCTCGCTCTTGACGGTCTTGCCGACAGCATCCTGCGGCGATTTGAAGCCAAGCTTCTTGGCGGCATATTCATTGAGGACGACGTTGATCCCTCGCTGCGCAGTCGCTTTCTCGACGGCCTTGTCCTCCGGGTAAGGCAGGGTCATGTCGTCCATCGGCCGGTTCGCGTCGAACCAGCGGCCGGCCTTCAGCGGCAGTCCCATGGCGTCGAGGAAACCTTCGCCGACATTGTACTGACCGATGTTGACCTGCTCCTTGCTGCCGGGCGGGATAATTCCGCTATTGCTGCTGCTGTCGGTGTTGACGCCGATGTCGGTCAGGCCGGCTGCGACGACCCCCGGGACGCGCTTGACCTGCTCGACGAAACCCTCCGCCCTGGGCCACAGCTGAGCGCGGCCGAGCTCCTCCATTTGCAGGATGTGGTCGCGCTTGAAGCCGGGGTCGACGTGGCGCGCGTAAACCGTCTGACCGTAGATGACCGCAGTGCAGATGATGAGGCCGATGGAGACGGCGAACTGCAGAACCACGAGGGCAGTGCGGATGCGGCCGGAGCCCGGCGTCTCCGAGGCCGACCGGTTGGCCTTTAGGACTTGAGCCGGCTGGAAGCGGGACAGGAAAAACGCCGGATAGAGACCGCTGACCAGGCCGACGATGAGAGTGAGTGCGACGGCCGGCAGCAGGATGCCATCCTTGCCCAGGTAGCTGAGCGTAATATCGGCATCGAGGAAAGCCGCGAACGGTCTCACCAGAAGCTCAACCAGCGCCAGTCCAATCAGCATCGCGAGCGCAGAGATCAGGACCGATTCGGCGATGAACTGGACGATCAGCTGCCGCCGCGTTGCACCAAGCACCTTGCGCAGCGCGACTTCGCGCGCCCGCTGACTAGCGCGGGCGGTCGCGAGGTTGGTGAAGTTCACGATCGCCATTCCCAGGATCAGAAGCGCGACGATGCCGAAGGTCGCGATCGTGCGACGGTCGTTACCCGGAGTCAGCGTTGCCTCCTGGGCCTTGCCGAGATGGACGTCCCTCAGATTGACGAAGTGCCAGTCCTGATCGTCCCCGGCGTTGTACATGACGTCGCCGTTCGGCTCGTCCGGGATGTTGCGCTTCTCCCACGCCGGCATTTGCGCCTCGATCTGGCGGATGTCGGTGCCAGGCC
Source organism: Sphingomonas sp. (assembly GCA_045810685.1). Taxonomy (GTDB): domain Bacteria; phylum Pseudomonadota; class Alphaproteobacteria; order Sphingomonadales; family Sphingomonadaceae; genus Sphingomicrobium. The sequence goes on along the minus strand of JBJMVJ010000093.1, from coordinate 7,106 downwards.
GCATCTTCACGAAGACGTAGCCGGACTGGCAGCCCCAGCACTTGTTGAGGAAGTCCGGATTATCGGCATAAAAGGCGTTGAAATCGAGGCGGAGGACCGCGTCGATTTTCAGGCTGGAGTTCTTGGGGAGGTCCTTCAGAACGCCGGTGATCTTGAAATCACGCCGAATCCCCCTGGAGATGATCGTCAGCGTTCGGCCGACGACCTGATCGGTGCCAAAACGCTTCTTGGCTTCGCTCTGCGTCATCACTGCGGTTTGCGGCGCGGGAAGGGTCGTGCCGGCGAGCAGCGGCAGATTGACGACCTTCAGAAAGTCATCATTGGCGAACATCCAGCCCTTGGTGGCGTAGGCCTGCCCGTCGTTCAGGAAGACCGGGTTGTTGTCCTGGATGTAAACGGTTCGCTCGACTTGCGGGAAATCCTTCTTGATGAAGGGCTGCGCAACGTACGTGGCCATCTGGAAAAAGCCCGGCGGCTGATCTTTGGGATGCGGGTACCACGACTGGAGCTCGTAGGTGTTCTCGACGTCCGGGATCCATTTGTCGTAGCTCTGCTCGTACTGGATGTAGAGCAGGATCATGATGCACGCCGCCATTCCGATGGCGAGGCCGGCGATGTTCACGAACGAATAGGTCTTGCTCTTGGCAAGCGCCCGTACCGCGACCGTCCAGTAGTTCCGCCACATAGCTGGTGTCCCTGAAAGAGTGTTGCCGTTGATCATGCCGCGCGCCGGCGCTCCTGGAGGATGCGCCCGTCGAGCATGTTCACGATCCGGCTCGCGAAATCGGCATGGGCCGGGGAATGGGTGACCATGACGATGGCCGAACCTTCCTGGTTGAGCTGACGAAGCATCCGCATGACCTCCTCGCCGTGCGCGGTATCGAGGTTCCCGGTCGGCTCGTCGGCGAGGATCAGCTTGGGTTCGCCGACGAGCGCGCGGGCGACGGCCACGCGCTGCTGCTGGCCGCCGGACAGTTGCGTCGGGCGGTGCTTGGCGCGGTGGGCGATGCCGACCTTGTCGAGCACGCGGTCGACCCGCGCCCTGCGTTCCGATCCGGAATGGCCGTGATAGAGGAGGGCGAGCTCCACGTTCTCGCGAACCGTCAGCTCGTCGACGAGATTGAAGCTCTGGAAGATGAATCCGATGTTGGCCTTGCGCGTCTCGGCGAGCTGGGACTCGTTCAACCCGGCGACCTCGTGACCGTTGAAGATGTACGAGCCCGCGGTCGGGCTATCGAGCATGCCCATCACGTTGAGCAAGGTCGATTTGCCGCAGCCCGAAGGCCCCATGATCGCGACGAATTCGCCGTCGGCGATGTCGAGGTCGATGGTATCGAGCGCGGTGGTTTCGACAGTGTCTGTCCGGTACGTCTTGGTGAGGCCGGTCATGGTCAGCACAACTGGTGTTCCTTTCTTACTCGCCGGAGCCAAAGGTCAGGTGATCCTTGTCGGTGAAGCCGCTGTAGGAGGAGGTGATGACCCGCTCGCCGGGCTTGAGGCCGCCAAGCACCTCGATGAAGTCGCTATTGCGCCGGCCAAGCTGCACGGCGCGGCGGGTCGCGCCGTTGCCATTCTTGTCGACGACGAAGATCCAATTGCCGCCGGTGTCGTTGAAGAAGGCGCCGCTGGGAATCAGCACGGCCCGGGATGAGTCGCCGAGCGTGAGCTTCGCCTGCACCGTTTGCCCACGCTGCATGTCTGCGGGCTCGGCACCATCGAAGATGAGGTCGACCTGGAACTGCCCGTTGCGGACCTGCGGATAGACCTTGGACACCTTCAGCCGATAGGTCTTGCCGCCGATGTCGGCGGTCGCGCGCTGTCCGACTGCGACGCGCCCGAGGTAGAATTCGTCGACATCCGCCATCAGCTTGTCGGCGCCGGCGCTGTCGATCTGGCCGATGCGCTCGCCCTGCTGCAGCGATTGCCCGAGCTGGATATCGAAGCCGCTGAGCTGGCCGCTCACCGGAGCGCGGATGTTGAGCTGGCCAAGGCTGCTGCGCGCGATCCCCATGCTGCTGTTGAGAGAGGCGGCCGCGGCACGAAGCTGGCTCAACTGACTCGTCTGAAGCGCCTCGGTCTGACCGATGCTTTGCTTCAGGATCTCCAGGCGTTTGAGCTGGTAATTGAGATCGTCCTTGGTGTCGTTGAACGTCTTCATCGGCACGAAGCCACGCTCGGAGAGCGGCTTCTGCAGCTCATAGAGCCGCCGCGCCTTTGCCAGATCGGTTTGGGCTTGGTTGAAGTCGCGCAGATTGGCGTTGTGGCTCTGGGTGAGGGCTAGCTCTTGGCTGCGCATATTGTTGAGCTGCTGCTCGACCTCGGCCTGCTTCTCGAGCGTCGAGAGCTGCAGCTCCGCGTTCGAGAACACAGCCAGCAACTGCCCCTGCGTGACCTGCGCCCCATCCTCGACCAATTTGCGTTCGACCCGGCCGCCCTCGACCGCATCGAGATAAACCGTGACGAGCGGGGTCACCCGGCCGCGGACCGGAAGAAAGTCCTCGAAGATACCGGAATTGACCGGTGCGATGGTCACCCGGTCCTGCGCGACGGTGACCGAATTCGATCCGGGTGCGAAGAAAAAGAACAGGAGAATGAGCAAGAGCAGGAGCGCCGCACTACCGGGGATGACGATTCGCCGGTCGAGGCGCTTGCGCTCGACCACGCGGTCCATCGCGCCGCCGGTCACCGCTTCGGGACCGCGCGAACGACGCAGCTCCACGAGGCTCACTGTCCACCTTCGGGCAGCGATTGTCCGGAAACGGACAATGCCGCGCCGACACCGGCGCTGCTTCGAGTGCAATAGAGAGAAACTGACGCATCAATCATGCCCTAATCGGTGCAAGCGCCGTGCCAATCGGCGGAATGATCAACATGCGTTCCGGCACTGTTCATTTCCGGACAGTACCGCTACAGAAGTAGCGTGCCTCCGCCCTTCGCCCTTGCAGTCGTCGTTGACGACGACCCCGACATCGCGCTCGCCGCCCGGCTCGCGCTGCGCGACCTGTTCGAGCGGATCGAAACCCTGAGCGCCCCGGACGAGCTCGTGCCGCTGCTCAGGACCGAGAGCCCGGACGTGATCCTGCTCGACCTAAATTTCGAGCGAGCCGTGACCGACGGCCGCAAAGGACTCGATTTTCTCAATACGCTGATGGAGATCGACCGCGACTCGGCGGTTGTCATCATCACCGCGCACGGCGCGGTCTCGATCGCAGTCGAGGCGATCAAGGCCGGCGCCACCGACTTCGTCGCCAAGCCGTGGAGCAACGAGCGGCTTGCAGCGACGGTACGCAGCGCCGCCGCTCTGCGCCGCAGCCGGATCGATGCCCGCGTGGAGCGCGGCCGCGCCTCGGAACTCGCCGCCTCAACCGATACGACCCTGCTTGGCGATTCCGCGCACATGCAGCGCGTGCGGGCGTTGATCGATCGTGCCGCGCCGACCGACGCCAACGTCCTTATTCTGGGGGAGAACGGAACCGGCAAGGAGATCGTCGCACGCGAGATCCACCGCCTGTCGCGACGAAGCGCTCACCCGATGGTCTCCGTCGACCTCGGGGCGACCAGCGAAACCCTGTTCGAATCCGAGCTGTTCGGCCACACCAAGGGGGCGTTCACCGGCGCCAAGGGCGACCGCATCGGCCGGCTCAAGGCAGCCGACCGAAGCACGCTCTTCCTCGACGAGTTCGGCAATCTTCCGCTGCATCTCCAGCCCAAGCTTCTCACGGCACTCGAGCAGCGTCAGGTCGTGCCGGTCGGCTCGAACAAGCCGGTCCCGATCGACGTCCGGGTGGTCGCGGCGACGAACCTTGCGGCAGACAAGCTCGCCGATGAGCGCCGTTTTCGGCAGGACCTGCTGTTCCGCCTGAACACGATTGAGATCCAGCTCGCGCCATTGCGGGAACGGCGCGAGGACGTTCCCGTCCTCCTCGATCACTATCTTGGTCTCTACACACGCAAGTATGACACCGCCCAGCGCGAGCTTCCGGATGAGGTCTTGAAAGCGCTGGTCAACCATGACTGGCCGGGCAACGTTCGCGCGTTGCGTCACGCTGCGGAGCGGGCGGTGATCATGGCCGACGGTGACCGTTACCGGCTCGACGATTTCGCACTGCCGCAGCAATCCGGGGCCGTCCCGCTGCCGTCAGCGGGCGATAGCCTCAACCTCGATCAGCTGGAAAAGCAGATGATCGAGCGGGCCCTGCGCATGCACCATTTCAACATTTCGCTTGCCGCCGCGGAGCTAGGCCTCTCCCGCGGGGCGCTCTATCGGCGGATGGAGAAACATGGACTTTAAGCGCAAGTTCGAATTCGGCCTCGCTTGGCGCACCCTCGTACTGATCGGCGCCATCCTGCTGGTCGCAAAGGCGGCGACCACGCCGGGCGTCCGAGCTGGCCTGATCGTCGCCGCGATCATCGGCATTGCCGCGCTGGCGAGCCTGTGGAACTTCATCCGCCGCACCAACTTCCTCGTCTCGCGGTTCATCGAGAGCGTGCGCTTCGAGGATTACTCGCAGCGCTTCTCAGATCCGTCGGGCGGTGGCTTCGATGTCCTTGGCGCAGCTCTCGACCACGCGCTCAAGAGCCTTCAGGCGCGCCACACCAGAGAGACTGCAGAGGCGCGTTACCTAGCGGCGATTGTGGACGATGCGCCCAGCGCCTTGCTGATCATGAGTTCGCGCGGCGAAATCGAACTGCTCAACAAGGCCGCGCGCCAGCTGTTCGCGCGGATCCCCCTGAAACGGGTCGATGATTTCGAGTCGCTCGGCCCGGAACTCGTCGCAGCCGTTCAACTGCCTGCTGGGACCCGCAGGATCACTCGGCTGAACCTCGACGGCGTTCCTCAAAAGGCGATCTTCGCCTCGGCCCAGGTGGCGCGCCTCGACGAGCCGGTCACCGTGCTGTCGCTGCTGCCCTTGCAAAGCGAGCTTGGTGCGATCGAGGTCGCGGCCCAGGCCGATTTGGTCCGAGTGCTCACCCATGAGATCATGAATTCGCTCACTCCAGTGACTTCGCTCGCCCGAACCGGGGCCGAGCTGGTCGCGACCGCAGCCCGGGGCGACCCTGCCATGCGCGACGCCAAGAATGCGACCGAGACCGTTGCCCGCCGCGCCGAGGGCATCCTGCGCTTCGTCGAAAGCTACCGTGAATTCGCGCAGACGCCCGATGTGCGTCGTCGCAGCTTCAAGGCCGGGCGTTGGGCGGAGGAGATCATGCACCTGGCGCTTGCCGGCTCCGCCGACCGCGGAATCATCGCCCACGTCGAAGTCGAGCCGAAGACGATGAACGTCATGGGTGATCCCGAGCTTCTCGCTCAGGCGGTGCTCAACCTGCTGCGAAACTCGGTGCGCGCGACCGCGGATGTGCCCCAGCCCAACATCACTCTGTCGCTTGCGCGGGAGCCGCACGGCGGGGCTCGGATCGAGGTCAGGGACAATGGGATCGGCATTCCGGACGAGCGCCGCGATGACATCTTCCTGCCCTTCTATACGACCCACAAGGGCGGAAGTGGGGTGGGGCTGAGCTTTGCGCGGCAGGTCGCGCTTGCGCATGGCGGATCGATTTGCGCGCTCGACTCGCCTGAGGGCGGCGCGATGATCAGGATTGTTATCTAGACCTTCAGGGCTCCACTTCCCCGCCAAATTGCCGCGCGCTAGTGGCTCGTCGGGTGACCCGCTTGCGTTCCTTATCCCCCGGCGCACCCGTCATTTTCGCCGTCATTACGCTTGGAATTGCAATAGTCGCCTGGAGCTATTGGCCGGGGATCATGATCGACGACGCGCGCTGGCAATATCAGCAGTCGGTCGACAACGCTTATGAGGATTGGCACCCGGTGCTGATGGCGTGGGTGTGGCGCCGGCTGATGTTCATTCAGCCGGGACCCGCGCCGATGCTGGTGTTGCAGCTGGCGCTTTACTGGGGCGGGATCGCGCTCGTGGCCTCGTGGGCGTACCGGCGTGGGCGTACGGGCCTCGCCGTCGCACTCGCGCTCGTCGGCTGGATTCCGGCGCCGCTCACGCTCACCGGAACGATCATCAAGGACTGCCTGATGGCGGGATTGCTGTGCTGCGCGACCGGCCTGCTGCTGTGGCGCGATTTCATCCGCAGCGGAGCGGGACGCGGCGCTCTCTCGGCCGCAGCGATTTGCGCGCTGTTGCTGGCGGCGGCGCTGCGCTTCAACGCCTTTCTTGCGTGCGTCCCGCTGGCGCTCGTGGCGGTTCCGCTCAGCTTTACCCGCACCTGGCCGCGGCGGCTCGTGACCGTGCTCGCCGCGACTGCCGCTTTCATCGCGGTTGGGCCCGCGCTCGCGACGCTGGTCAATGCCGAAAAGACGGACGTCACGCTGTCGCTGATCATCTTCGATCTCGGCGGGATTACCGAGCATAGCGGAGTCAGCCAGTTCCCGGACATGCAGATTGCCGACGCGGTCGCAGTCAACCGTCGCTGCTACGATCCTTACGAATGGGACAGCTATTCGAGTTGGGCCAAAACCCCCTGCCCGATCGGGTTCGAGCGCCTTGAGTCGATGGTCGATGACGAGGATTTCGACGCCTCAGCGGCGTGGCTCCATGCAGTGCTTTCGCATCCGCTCGCTTATGCCGAACACCGCCTGACCCACTTCAATCTCTCGACCTGGTTCCTCGTGCCCAAGGGCCCGGATTTCACAGCCTGGTCGCAGTCGGTCGCCAACCCGTGGAATTTTCGCGTGCGCCCCAATCCGCTGCTGACCGCGCTCACCGCGCTGGCCGACGCGGCTGCGCTGACGCCGCTCGGCTGGCCGATCTTCTGGATCAGCCTTGCGCTTGCGGCACTGATCGCCGCCGTCTCGGCGAGGCTCCGGCCGGAGGTGCAGGCAGTGGCCGCCTCGTCATTCCTCTACGGCCTCGGTTACGTCGTGTTCGGCGTTGCCACTGGCATGCGTTATTATGTGTGGACGATCACCGGCGCGGGCCTTGCCGCGGTCCTCGTCGCGGGTGAGCTGTGGGGCCGCCGCGGGGGCTTGCCGCGCCGTGCGCTTCTGCTTGGAACGGCCGTTGTCATGCTTCCGACGGTGCTTGGGACTGTCGCGCGCATTGCCTCCTGATCGCCGCGATATGAACGAAACGTCATTG
>JBJMVJ010000092.1:0-16595 GCA_045810685.1 Sphingomonas sp. | reverse complement strand
TGGGTTCGGTCGTGCCCTATTCGGACAACTATTTCGCCACGCTCAACTCAGCCGTCTTCAGCGACGGGTCGTTCTGCTACATCCCGAAGGGCGTGCGCTGCCCGATGGAACTGTCCACCTACTTCCGCATCAACGCCGCCGGCACCGGCCAGTTCGAGCGGACCCTCATTGTCGCCGAGGAGGACAGCTACGTCAGCTACCTCGAAGGCTGCACCGCCCCGGTCCGGGACGAGAACCAGCTGCACGCCGCCGTGGTCGAACTGGTGACGCTTGACGACGCCGAGATCAAATACTCGACAGTGCAGAACTGGTATCCCGGCAACTCGGAAGGGCTCGGCGGCATCTATAACTTCGTCACCAAGCGCGGCAAGTGCGTCGGCGCGTCCTCCAAGATCTCCTGGACGCAGGTCGAAACCGGCTCGGCGATCACTTGGAAGTACCCGAGTTGCATTCTCCAGGGCGACAACTCGGTCGGCAAATTCTACTCCATCGCCATCACCAACAATTTCCAGCAGGCCGATACCGGGACCAAGATGATCCACATCGGCGCCAACACGCGCTCGACGATCGTCTCCAAGGGCATCTGCGCCGGCCGCAGCAACAACACCTATCGCGGGTTGGTGCGCGTGCTCCCGCGCGCCGAGAACGTGCGCAATTTCACCCAGTGCGATTCATTGCTGCTTGGCAGCGAGTGCGGCGCGCACACCGTGCCTTACATCGAGGTCAAGAACCCGACCGCGCAGATCGAGCATGAAGCGACCACCTCGAAGATCAGCGAAGACCAATTGTTCTACGCCATGAGCCGCGGCCTCGACGCCGAAAGTGCGGTCGCGCTGATCGTCAACGGCTTCGCCCGCGAAGTGCTCAAGCAGCTTCCGATGGAGTTCGCCGTCGAGGCGCAGAAGCTGCTTGGGATTTCGCTCGAGGGGAGCGTCGGCTGATGGCTCGCGCTCTCGTTGTGGCAAACCTGCGGTTCAAAGACCGTGCGCGGTACGACCGTTACGCTGCCGCGTTTCCGGCGGTGTTCGCGAGCAGCGGGGGGCAAATGCTTGCCGCCGACGACGCGCCGCAACCGCTGAACGGCGACGGGGACGGTGTCGACAAGATCGTGGTGATGCGGTTCGACAGCGAAGCTGCCGCGCGCGGCTTCCTGAGCTCGTCAGAATATCTGCGGATCGCCGAAGATCGCGACGCCGGAGCCGACCTCAACTCGTGGATCGTGGAAGCGTTTTGATGCTTGAGATCACCAACCTCCACGCGACGGTCGCCGACAAGCCGATCCTCAACGGCGTGACGCTGCACGTGCCCGCGGGGGAGGTGCACGCGATCATGGGGCCGAACGGCTCGGGCAAGTCGACGCTCGCCTACGTGCTCGCCGGCCGGCCGGGCTATACCGTGACGGAAGGCGCCGTGACGTTTTGTCCTCGTCATTGCGAGGTGCGTAGTGACGAAACAATCCAGCCGGCGCCTCCCGAAAATGGATTGCCGCGCTTCGCTCGCAATGACGGAGAAGCACTGGACCTGCTCGCGATGGAGCCGTACGAGCGCGCCGCTGCCGGGCTGTTCCTCGGTTTCCAGTATCCGGTCGAAATCCCCGGCGTGTCCTACCTGCAGTTCCTGCGCGAGAGCCTCAATGCGCAGCGCCGCGCGCGCGGCGAGGCCGAGCTTTCTGGCGCCGAGTTCATCAAGCTCGCGAAAGCACAAGCGGCGCTGCTCGGCATGGACGCCGAGATGCTCAAGCGCCCGGTCAACGTCGGCTTCTCCGGCGGCGAGAAGAAGCGCGCCGAGATGGTCCAGATGGGGATCATGAGCCCGACGTTCGCCGTCCTCGACGAGACCGACAGCGGGCTCGACATCGACGCGCTGAAAGCCGTCGGCGCCGGCATCAACCGCATCATGCGCGCACCCGACAAGGGCGTGCTGCTGATCACCCACTACCAGCGCCTGCTCGACTATGTGGAGCCCGACAAAGTGCACGTGTTGAATCACGGCACCGTCGTCCGCTCCGGCGGGCCCGACCTCGCACGCGAGCTCGAGCGCGAAGGCTATGCGGAGGCGGCGGCGTGACCGTCTTCGTCTTCATCCTCGGCTGCATCGCCTTCATGTTCGCCATCTACATGGCCCGCGGCATTCCCGGACGCGCAGTCGCCGACACCGCGCTGCTGGTCATCCTGATCGGCATCATCGCGATCGTCGACATCGTGCTCAGCGAGTTCGTCGACACGGGTCATGCCGGTAGCGTTGTCGCCATGTTGTGTGCCGGCGCTCTCGCGCTCGACGCACTTTATGGATTGATGGCGCCCGAGCGGCAGAAGCAGCGCGACAAGATGTTGCGGCGACTGATGAAGAGGCGCGCGTGACGGCACCTTTTCCCACCCATCGCCAGGAGGAATGGCGCTACGCCGACCTCGATGCGCTGAAGCCCGTTTGGGAGCAATTCGCGGAAGCGGTGACGCTGACGGTGGGCGCGGGCGACACCCTTGAGGAAGTGTGGCTCCCGGTCGCGGACGACGTGCAGCTGCGCCGTGTCCAGCTGGCACTCCGGGCGGGCGCAACCGCGCGCATCTTCGCGCTCAACACGGCCCCCGTTTACGGCCGCATCGAACTTGAAGTGTCGCTTGCCGAGGGCGCGGAGTTCGAGCTGTTCGCCGCGAACATCGGCACCGGCCTTTCGACCAACGAGATCGTCACCAACGTCAAGCACATCGGCGCCGGCGGCCGCTCGCGCCAAGTGATCCGCTCGGTGCTCAACGGCAAGGCGACCGGCTCCTATCTCGGCAAGATCGAGGTGGCGCGCGGCGCTCAGCAGACTGACGCCGAGCAGTCGGTCAAAGCGATGCTGCTCGATCGCGGCGCGACAGCCAATTGCAAGCCCGAGCTCGAAATCTTCGCCGACGACGTGAAATGCGCCCACGGCGCGACCGTCGGTGAATTGGACCCGATGCAGCTGTTCTACGCGGAAAGCCGCGGCCTCGACCCGGCAACCGCTCGCGCTTTGCTTCTCGAAGGCTTCGTCATGGGCTTGTGGGACAGCGCGCCTGGCCCGACGATCGCCGACGCCGCGCGCGACGCGCTTCGGAGGGTGGTGTGAACGCGCCCGCCCGGATCAACTCGGCGCTCAGCGTCCGCGACCAGTTTCCGGCGATCGAGAATTGGCATTATCTCGACAGCGCCGCGACCGCGCAGAAGCCGCAGGCCGTGATCGATTCTATTACGACAGCCTACGCGCACGATTATGCGACCGTGCACCGCGGCGTGTACCGGCGCTCTTCCGACATGACCGCCGCTTACGAGGCGTCGCGCGCCGCCGCATCGAACCTCATTGGCGGCAAGCCGGACGAGCTGATCTTCACCCGCGGCGCGACCGAGGCGATCAATCTCGTGGCGCGCGTGCTGCCCAAGCAAGGGCGCAATCGCGTCCTCGTGTCGCAGCTCGAGCATCACAGCAACATCGTTCCATGGCAGCTTGCCGGCTATGAGGTCGACGCGGTGCCTCTGGCCGACGACGGCCGCATCGATCTCGGCGCGGCCGAGGCGATGCTGACCGACGAACACCGGATCGTCGCCTTCGCCCACGTATCGAACGTGCTCGGGTCGATCCTCGACGCGAAGTTCGCCGCCGAAATGGCGCATGACAAGGGCGCGCTGCTGCTGCTCGACGGCTGCCAGGCGGTGCCGCGCATGCCGATCGACGTTGCCGCTATCGCCGCCGACTTCTATGCCTTCTCCGGCCACAAGCTCTACGGTCCGACGGGCATCGGCTGCCTGTGGGGCCGGGCCGAGCTGCTCAGCGAGATGCCGCCATGGCAGGGCGGCGGCGCGATGATTGACCGCGTGACCTTCGAGAAGACAACCTATCTCGACGCTCCAGCGCGGTTCGAAGCCGGCACCCCGCACATCGTCGGCGCAATCGGCCTGCACGCAGCGGTGAAATGGGTCGAGAACCTGAGCCTTGACGCGATCCATGCCCATGAATGCGCGCTGGTTGACGAGGCGCGGGCCGCGCTTTCCGCGATACCCGGAGTCACGCTCTACGGCCCGGAGGACAGCGCCGGCATCGTCAGCTTCAACGTCGATGGGGTGCATGCGCACGACACCGCCACCATATTGGACGATGCGGGCGTCGCGGTCCGCGCCGGCCACCATTGCGCGCAGCCGCTGATGGATTGGCTCGGCGTCGAAGCGACCGCGCGGGCGAGCTTCGCGGCGCACAGCGACAGCTCGGACATCGAAGCGCTGGTGCGCGGAATCGAGCAGGTGAAGCGGATCTTTTCCAGATGAACAGGGAGCGCAAGATCGAGACCGAGGAGGTCGACGCGGCGACGCCGCCGCCGCGCGCCCGCGTGACTCCGGAGTTCGAGCGCAAACGCGATTATCTGACTGGCTTCCTTGGCGGAGAGCAAGAGGAGCAGCCGCAGGGCGGCGCCGGGAGCGACCTCCAGGCGAGCGTGGTCGAGGTGCTGAAGTCGATCTACGACCCCGAGATCCCGGTCGACATCTACGAGCTGGGCCTCATCTACGACGTCGCGATCAGCGAGGACGGCGACGCGACCGTCACCATGACGCTGACGACGCCGCACTGCCCTGTCGCGGAATCATTGCCTAACGAGGTCGAGCTGCGCGTGCTGTCGGTGCCGGGCATCCGCGACGCGGTGGTCAATCTGGTGTGGGACCCGCCGTGGGACCCCTCCAAGATGAGCGACGAGGCCCGTTTGGAATTGGGAATGCTGTGAACAAGGAAACGAAACTCCGCGTGCGGCCCGCCGCCATCACGCTGACCGACGCGGCGAATCAGCGCATCATCGAGCTCATGAGCCGCGCTCCCGAGGGCGCGATCGGGGTCAAGCTGTCGACGCCGCGGCGCGGCTGCTCGGGCCTCGCTTACTCGGTCGATTACGTGACGCAGGAGCAGCCGTTCGACGAGAAGATCGAGACTCCGGGCGGCGCTTTCTACGTCGATGGCGCATCGGTGCTCTACCTGGTCGGCAGCATCATGGACTGGCGCGAGGACGATTTCGCGGCCGGGTTCGTGTTCGACAATCCCAACGCCAAAGGCGCCTGCGGCTGCGGCGAGAGCTTCACCGTCTAGGCCAGTTTTGGTAAAGGGGGGGCGAAGGGAGACCATCCATGCTCCTGTTTGTCGCCTTGTTCGCCGCGACCGCCACCACGCAGCCCGCGCGCGACATGCCCGTCTTCAATCCCGCTCCGCAGGCCGCGACATGTCCCGAAACGCCGATGTCGCTCGCGCGCAAGCTCGGCAAGGGCACGCCGCGGGCAATTCCGCTGAGCAAGCTCCCGCCGGCGCGGACCTTCATGGCAGTGGATCGCCGGATCGGCGGCTGCCCGGCGCCGCTAACGATGGTTGACTATCGCAACGCGGCCCGGCGCTGAGCTAGAAAGCCAGCGAGAACCGCACCGCTGCGCCCTTGTCGTCGGGCAGGCTGGCGACATGGCCGGGATCGCGGCGATAGAAGAGGTTGGCGCCGACCCACGCATTGCCGCTGAGCAATGTCGAGCCATAGCTCAGCTCCGCATCCATCTCGCGCCCGCTCGGCGTGAGCGATAGGCGGCTGAGGCTGTCCGTTGCCATGCCGGTCTCGTAATCATAGGCCGTCGGCAGCATCATCGCCACGCCGCCATGCTCGACCCGCAGCGGCTGGGCGAGGCGCAGGCCGATCGAATCATGGTTCGACAGGATCCCGAGCTTGGCGAGATCGAACGCATAGGCGCCGGTCTGGAACTTGCCGCCGGCAAAGTCGGTCCAGCCGCGGCGCGCGGTGATCGTGCTGCTCCAGCCACCGCCGAAATCGTGCCGCGCTTCGGCATCGAGGAACAGGGTGCTCGAACCGCCCCCGCCGAGCGCGCTCGACAGCCGGCCGCCAAGCATCGACTGCTTCTCCTCGAGCCGACTCATGCCGAGCGACAGCCAGTTGCGGCCGAAGCTGCGGTCGGCGGCGATGCTGGCGTAGCGATAGGGCGAACCGGTCGCGCTGGTGCGCACGTCCTGCCACACGTTGCCGGTTTCCCCGGACATTGTGATGCCGGTGTGCCCGAACTGGTGGCGGACCGCCATGCTGCCGTTGCGCCGCGCCGCAAAGCCGGGATTGCCGGCGATGTCGCTGGCGACCAGGAACGAACCAGCAGCCGCGCCAGTGAGGCGCCGCTCCATCGCCTTGGCGCCCTCTGCGAAGCCGAACGCCGCACCGGTGGTCTTGTCGATCCGGGCGACCGCGGACCCGGCGATCAGGCGCGATTTCCTGAGGTCCTCGGGGCCGATTCCCATCCGGTCGAGCGTATAGCCGTTGGCAAGATCGTGCCGCTGCGTGACCGTCATGGCGATGCTGAGCGGCCCGGCGTCGGCGCGCGACACCTTCACGTCGCCTTGCAGTGCCCGCGACAGCGGATGGTCGATGCTCGCCCGGCGCAGGCCCTGCGCGAGGTTGAGGACGAAGGCGCGATTGTAGCCATCGAGAATGACCGCGCCGAGCGGATGGGCGGAGCCGCCGTCGCCGGCTGCGGAGGGCAGATCGCCGGTGGTCCCGTCGACCGGCGTCTTGCTGTCGGCGAGGCTGGTCGCGCCGATCGGCTGGAACGCGCGCTGGATGTTGAGCCGGCCGTGCCCGTAGACCGAATCGACACCGGCCGCGCCGAGATCGTCCGCGGACTGGAAGAGGATATTGACGATGTCCTTGCCGCTCAATTTGGGGAACGCCTGAGCCATCAGCGCCACCGCGCCCGAAATGGTCGGCGCCGAGAAGCTCGTGCCGGTCCACAGGAACTGGGCTCCCGTCTCGTCAGGGGCGCGATCATGGAAGCCGAGCGCCATCAGATAAAAAGCAGCGCCGCTGCCGGCACGGTTCGAGAAGTCCGAGATCTGGCTCGAATCGACGCAGCCTGAACCGCAAGATATGCCGACCGAGCCGGCGATGATCACCGAGCCGGGAAAATCCTGCGCCGGGATCAGCGCGAAAGGATCGGCGTTGGCCCCTTTCGTCGGGTCGGTGCCGTCGTTGCCGGCGGAGATGACGAGCACAATCCCCGCGGCAGTCGCGCGCTGCATTGCGCTGAGCAGCTGACCCCCCGGCGATGAGCCGCCGAGCGACAGGTTGATCACCCTGGCCCCGGCATTTCGTGCTGCGTCGATGCCTGCGGAGATCGCGCTGTCGAAGAACTGGCAGCCGTCCTTGTTGTTGGCGCAGCTGCCGGGATCGTCGGCGCGCTCGCTGACGATCGTCGCGTCGAAGGCGACTCCCATGGTGTCAATATTGTTGCGCGCCGCGGCCGCGACGGCGGTCACCGCCGTGCCGTGTCCGCCCTCGTCGCTGACGCCGCGGCTGCCGGCGACGTCGCCGCTCGCCGGATCGATACGGCCGGCGAACTCGGCGAGACCCGGATTAAGGCCGCTGTCGACGATTCCGATCTTGATGCCCTTGCCGGTAGCGCCGGCGTTATAGGCGGCGATCGCATTGGACACGACGGAATATTGGGACGCCTGATACTCGGCCGTATTGTAGTTGATGCCGGTCGGAGCGGGAGTCGGAGTTGGCGTGGGGGTCGGCGTCGGCGTCGGAGTGGGCGTGGGGGTCGGCGCCGGAGCGGGAGTGCTCGGCGCGTTGGGAATGGGCAGCGGACTGCCGCCCTCGCCGCAAGCCGTCAGTCCAAACGCCATGACGAGCATGCACGCGCTCGTGCCGAGGAGCCGCTTTTTCATATCCCTCTCCGCTCAAGCCGTTGAAAAAACACGGCTTCCCAACGATGCTTATGGTTTCTAATTCCTTTCAATTTGCTTAAGGGCCGCAACGCGCTAGGCGCCAATCCGCCAATGGACCGCCGCTTCACCCATATACGCGATTGGATCTTCGATCTCGACAATTGCTTGTACCCGGCTGGAAGCCGGCTGTTCGAGCTGATCGATCAACGCATGACGGCCTATATCGAGCGGCTTCTTGGCGTTGATGTGGAGGAGGCGCGGCGGGTGCAGAAGATGCACTTCCACGGCTCAGGCACGACGCTCGCCGGCCTGATGAAGCATCACGACGTCGACCCGCGCCATTTCATGGGCGAGGTCCATGATATTCCGCTCGATCGCCTCGACCGCGACGACCGGCTGATCGGCGCGCTGACGCGGTTGCCCGGGCGCAAGTTCGTCCACACCAACGGCAATGCCGAATATGCGTGGAAAGTTCTCGATCGGCTCGGCATCGCTGCCGTCGTCGACCATCTGCACGACATCTTCGCCGCGGATTTGACGCCCAAGCCGGAGCTTCACGGCTACCACAAGCTGCTCGACCAGTTCGACATCGATCCCGCCCACGCGGTCATGGTGGAGGACATGGTTCGCAATCTAGCGCCGGCAAAGCAGCTCGGAATGACCACCGTGTGGGTCGACAACGGATCCGAGCGCGGCAGCCACGGCTTTGACGAGGCGATCGTCGATGTTCGAGTGACCGAGGTCGGCGAGTGGCTCGAAACCATCCTCGAGGAGCAGCAATGAACGAGCTCGGACCGCTCATCGACACGCTGTGGGAGAAGCGTGACAGCCTCGGACCTGACAGCGACATGGAGGCTCGGCGCCTCGTCGCGTCGGCCATCGGCCTGCTCGACACGGGCCATGCGCGGGTTGCTGAGAAGATCGACGGCGAGTGGCGGGTCAACCAATGGCTCAAGAAGGCCGTCCTGCTGTCGTTCCGCCTCAATCCGATGCAAGCGATCGCCGGCGGCCCCGGCGGCGCGCATTGGTGGGACAAGGTCCCGTCGAAGTTCGCGGGCTGGGGCGAGAAGGAGTTCGCGGCCGCCGCCTTCCGCGCGGTCCCGGGCGCGATCGTCCGCCGCGGCGCATTCATCGCCCCGGGGGCCGTGCTGATGCCGAGCTTCGTAAATATCGGCGCTCGGGTTGGCGACGGAACGATGGTCGATACCTGGGCGACGGTCGGCAGCTGCGCGCAGATCGGCAGCAATGTTCACATCTCGGGTGGGGCCGGGATCGGCGGCGTGCTCGAGCCGCTGCAGGCGGGGCCGGTGATCATCGAGGACGATTGCTTCATCGGTGCCCGCTCCGAGGTCGCCGAAGGGGTGATCGTCGAGCGCGGGTCCGTGCTGTCGATGGGGGTGTTCCTGGGCGCTTCGACCAAGATCGTCGACCGCGCCAGCGGCGAGATCAGCTACGGCCGAGTGCCTGAATATTCGGTCGTCGTCCCCGGCAGCCTGCCGGGTCAACAGGGCGGCCCCAGCCTTGCCTGCGCGGTGATCGTCAAGCGGGTCGATGAGCGGACGCGCTCGAAGACCAGCATCAACGAATTGCTGCGCGACTAGTCGTCATAAGCGGGGCTTATCGCCGGCGGCGGGGCATTTGTTGGCGTGGGCCGGCCCCGGCACCTAGGTCCTCGGCATGAAACCGATCGAGCCTTCCGAGTTCGAGCGCAATTGCGCGGACGGCGCCGGCGCACCGGATGTCTACGGTCCGGCAATGATCCGCACGCAAATGAACGGCCGCGACTGGCTGATCCTCGGCACGCTGGCGGTGATTTGGGGCGGCGCTTTCTTCTTCATCGGCGTCGTTGTCCGGCACGTGCCGCCGCTGACCTATGTCTTTCTCAGGCTCTCCATCGCCGCCGTGGCGCTGTGGCTGTTCCTGCGCCTCAAGGGCCAGAGCGTCGGCCTGCCGCGCGAGGTCTGGGGTTCGATCCTGGTGCTCGCTTTGCTCAACAACGCACTGCCCTTTGCGCTGTTCGGCTGGGGCCAGACGCATATCGCCAGCGGCCTCGCCTCGATCCTCAACGCGACGACACCGATCTGGGGCGTTGTGGTTGCGCATTTGCTGACCCACGACGAGCGGATGAGCGCGCGCAAGACCGCCGGCGTGCTCCTTGGCGTCGGCGGCGTCGCCGTGATGATCGGCCCGACCTTGCTGTCGAGCCTCGGATCGGACGCGCTCGCCCAGCTCGCCTGCGTCACTGCGGCTCTGTGCTACGCGCTTGCCGCGGTATGGGCGCGCCGCTTCAAGCGCATGGGCCTCTCGCCGCTCAGCGTCACCACCGGCCAGCTGACTGCGGGCGCGCTGATCATGCTGCCGCTGTCGCTGCTCATCGACCGGCCGTGGACGCAGCCGTTGCCGCCGCTCACCGCCTGGGGCGCGATCATGGCGCTGGCGCTGCTGTGCACAGCTTTCGCCTATCTGCTCTATTTCCGGCTGATCGAGACCTCGGGCGCGACCAATGCGCTCCTCGTCACGCTGCTCGTGCCACCGGTCGCGATCCTGCTCGGCGCCCTGTTCCTCGCCGAGCATCTCGCGCCGCAGGACTTTGGCGGACTCGCACTGATTGCGCTGGGGCTCGCCGCGATCGATGGCCGGCTGCTCAGCCTTTTTTCTGGCCGACGCCGCCTTCGGCCAGCAGCTTAGCCGCCTCGGGGCTGGTCCAGTCGAGGTCGCCCACGTAGCGCCACACTTCCTTGCCGTTCGCGTCGAACAGGATCGAAGTCGGAAGCACCTCGGCACCGAGCCCGCCGGCCAATGTCATTTTCGGATCGCGATACGCGCCGAGGTCGCCGACCTTCAGTTTCTTGAGGAACGCCTCGACCGATGCCTTGGGAGCCGAATCCTGGCTAACCGCGAGAACGCCGAGCTGGCCGTCTTCGCGGTGGGAGGCGGCCAGCTTATCGAGCGTCGGCAGCTCCTTGACGCACGGCGCGCACCAGGTCGCCCAGAAGTTCAACAGCACCGGAACGCCGCGGAATTTGGCGAGGGTGATCGCTGTGCCGTCCGGCGTGCTGAACTGCGCGTCCGGCGCGGGCTTGCCGTGGTGGCTGCGGTCGACGCCCTTGACCGGACCGCTCTCCGCCGAGGGAGCGGTCTGGTTGGGCGCGGGCTGCTCCGACTTGTGGCAGGCGGCGAGCGCCAGCACGGCGCAGCAAATGAGGGCAACACGCATCGGCCGGCGCTAGCGCAAGCGGCACCGAACGGCTAGTCGGGGCCGATGAAGTCGGCGCGTCTCCTGCTGCTTGCCGTGGCTCTCGGTTCGACGAGCTGCGGGCGCGTTGCCGGGCTCGAGCCGGCGCCCGGCCACGCGCTCCCGGTTAAGCCGATGATGGCGCGGACTACCCCGAGCGTGGACGAGCTGCTGACCCCGGCGACCCAGGCGCGGCCCGAGCGCGTCGACGAGCTGGTCAAGAGATCGCGCCCGCGCGCCGCCGATCCGTTCGACCTGCCGCCGCCGAGCGGCGGGGCGGCGCCCTCGCTCCCGGCCGGCAGCGACCCTTCGACGATCCCGACCAACTCCATGACGGCGACGCCAGGAGAGTAGATGCCCAATCGCGTCCGCAAGGCGGTGTTCCCTGTTGCCGGCCTCGGCACCCGCCTGCTCCCCGCCACCAAGAGCATCCCCAAGGAGATGATCACGATCGTCGACCGGCCGCTGATCCAATATGCGGTCGACGAGGCGCGCGAAGCGGGGATTGAACAGCTGATTTTCGTTACCGGCCGCGGCAAGTCAGCGCTGGTCGATTATTTCGACCAGGCATTCGAGCTCGAGGCGACCATGCGCGCCAAAGGCAAGAGCCTCGACGTGCTCGAGCCATCGAACGCGCGCTTCGGCGAAGTGATCAGCGTCCGCCAGCAGCAGCCGCTCGGCCTTGGCCACGCCGTGTGGTGCGCGCGCGACATCGTCGGCGACGAGCCGTTCGCGGTTCTGCTTCCCGACGAGCTGATGTTGGGGCAGCCGGGCTGCCTCGCGCAGATGGTCAAGGCGTATGAGCAGGTCGGCGGCAATATCGTCGCCGCGCTCGAAGTGCCGGATGGCGAGACTCACAAATATGGCGTGGTCGACCCCGGCGCGACCGAGGGCCGGCTGACCGAGATCCGCGGACTGGTCGAGAAGCCCGCGCCGGGCACCGCGCCGTCGAACCTGATGCTGCCCGGCCGCTACATCCTCCAGCCGCAAGTGATGCGCGAGCTCGACGCGCAGGAGGCCGGCGCGGGGGGCGAGATCCAGCTCACTGACGCGATGGCGCGGCTGATCGGGAGCCAACCGTTCCACGCCTTCCGCTTCGACGGCGAGCGCTACGATTGCGGCAGCGCAGCGGGGTTCGTGATTGCCAATCTGGCGGTGGCGTTGGAGCGCGGCGATGTCGGACCGCCGGTGAAGGAATTCATCTCGTCATTGCAAGCGTAGCGAAGCAATCCAACTGGATTGCCGCGTCGCGCTTGGGTGGCTCGTTCCATCCAAGCCAACCAAACGAGCGCTCCTCGCAATGACGCCTAAAGCGCGTACGATCCCTTGGGCCGCACGTCCCTCAGCTTCTCGCGCAGCTCGCCGATCTCGATCGCGCGCTCGACCACCCGGGCGTCGAGCGTCGCATTGTCCGCCTGCAGCCGCTTGAACGAGCGGGCGCGGGCGATCCGCCGCCCGATCCTTGCGACCAGCACTTCGAAGTGGAACGGCTTGACGATCACGTCGTCGGCCCCCGCCTCATAGGCGCGGACCGCGTCCTCTGGCTTCGACTTGCGGGTGATCAGCATGATTGGAACATCGCGCCACTGCGCTTCGCCGCGGACCGCGCGGGCGAGCTCGGCGCCGCTCATCCGCGGCATGTTGAGCTCGGCCAGCACCAGCTCGATCGGCAGCCGGTAAAGCTCGGCGATCGCGGCAGAGCCGCTGTCCGCGGTCGTCACGCGGTAGCCCGCCTCCGACAGCCGCCGAGCCATCACTCCGAGATTGGTGCGGTTCGGCTCGACGACGAGAATGCGCGGGTGCGCGTCGGGCGTAGCAGGGTAGCGAATTTCCATGCCTGCAAGGGCTAAACGGCAATGGTTAACGGCGCGTTAGGAGCCTTACGGCAGCAGCTCGACATCCCAGTACAAATAATCGCGCCAGCTTTCGTGCAGATAGTTCGGCGGGAACGCCCGCCCATGCTCCTGCAATTGCCAGCTGGTCGGCCGGATCGGCTCGCGCTGGATATGCATGTGCGCCTCGATCGGCGTGCGCCCGCCCTTCTTGAGATTGCACGGCGCGCAGGCGGTCGCGACATTCTCCCACCTCGTCCGGCCGCCGTGGGCGCGCGGGATCACATGGTCGAAGGTCAGCTCCTTGGGCGACCCGCAATAGACGCAGCGGAAGCGGTCTCGCAGGAACAGGTTGAACCGCGTGAACGCCGGATATTCGTTGGGGCGCACGAACTGCCGAAGCGCGATCACGCTCGGCAGCTTGAGCGCGATGCTCGGGCTGTGCACCTCGCGGTCGTAATGCGCGACGACATCGACGCGCTCGAGGAACATCGCCTTGATCGCGGTCTGCCACGGCCACAGCGACAGCGGATAATAAGACAGCGGCGTGTAATCGGCGTTGAGGACCAGCGCCGGGCAGCTTTCGGGATGTCGGATCAGCTCAGGATGGTACATGCGACAGCAACAACGCCTTTCGTCCGGTTTGGTCCGAACTCCAGCTCCCCGGCCCCGTCGCACTCAAGGAGGAGAGGGCTACGGACCCGTCTTCCCTTGTTGGTCACCGGATGCCAACCCGGCGTGACATGCGCATGACAGCATTTTCCAAGAGTCCCGGTCAAGAGTCCTTTCGGCAACAACCGCAATGATTGTCACCCGCTTCGCGCCTTCGCCGTCCGGGCGGCTGCACCTCGGCCATGCGTTCAGCGCGACTTTGGGTCATGCCCAGGCACGCCATGGCGCAGGGAAATTCCGCTTGCGGATCGAGGACCTGGACCAGACCCGCTGCCGGCCCGAGTTCGTCGACGGGATCACGGAGGACCTGGAGTGGCTCGGCATTGAGTGGGACGAGCCGGTGCTGGTCCAGTCGCAGCGCACCGCCGCCTACCACGGCGCGCTAGGCGAACTGAAGGCGCGCGGCCTTGCTTACGCCTGCTTCTGTACCCGCGCCGACATCGCGCAGTCGCTGACCGCGCCCCACGGCGACGCTGCGACCTCCTACCCGGGCACCTGCCGAGGCCTCCCGGACGATCCGCAACGTCTCGCGGAGACGCCGCATTGCTGGCGTCTCGATTCGGCCAAGGCGCTCGAATCGGTGGGGTTGCCGTCGTGGACCGAAGCCGATGGCAAGTCCTTTGAGGCGAGCGCGCGCGACATCGGCGACGCCATCCTCGCGCGCAAGGACGCGCCCGCATCCTACCACCTCTCCTGCGTCGTCGACGACGCGGCGAGCGGCGTGACAACCGTCGTGCGCGGTGCCGACCTGCGCGCCTCTACGCCGATCCAGCGCCTGCTCCAGATCCTCCTCGGCCTGCCGGAGCCGGCCTATTTGCACCATCCGCTCGTAAGCCATCAGGACGGCCGCCGCCTTGCCAAGCGCGATCTCGCACCGACGATCGCGGCGCTGCGCGAGGCCGGCGCCAACGGACCGGCGCTCGCCGCCGACCTGCTCGCGGGCAAGCTTCCGCTTGGTTTCGCCTGGCTCGACGCGTAGAGCGCGCGGCATGACTCCGCTCCTCATGATCCTGCTGCTGCTGGCGATGGCCGCGGTGGTTTACGTGCTCGTTCGCGGGGTAATCGCGATGGCCTCGGGCAAGGACGTGAGCGGCGAGCAGTCGCAGAAATGGATGCAGCGGCGCGTGCTGCTCCAGGCCTTCGCCGTCGTCGTCATCATTCTGCTGCTGGTGATCGCGGGCGCCAACCGGAGCTGATGGTCAAGCTCAACAAGATCTACACGCGCACTGGCGACGGCGGCAGCGCCGGGCTGGTCGACGGCAGCCGCGTCAGCAAATCGAGCCTGCGCATGACCGCCATAGGCGAGGTCGACGAAGCCAATGCGGCGATCGGCGTTGCAATCGCTTCGCTCAAGCCGGGCGAACTTTCCGAGCAGTTTCTCACGATTCAAAACGACCTGTTCGACCTCGGCGCGGATATCGCGACGCCAGGAGAGTTTCGCGTTGGGCTGCGAATCGTTGCGAGCCAGGTCGAGCGGCTCGAACGGGAGATCGACGCGATGAACGCCCTGCTGGAGCCGCTGCAAAGCTTCATTCTGCCGGGCGGATCGATGGGCGTGGCCGCGTTGCATCTCGCGCGCACAATCGTCCGTCGCGCCGAACGCGCGGCGGTCGCCCTGAACGAGAGCGAGCCGCTCAACCCGCAGCTGCTCGCTTACCTCAATCGCCTGTCCGACCTGCTGTTCGTCGCCGCGCGCTACGTCGCGGCGGGCGAGGGTGGCGATATCCTTTGGCAGCCAGGGGCCACACGGGGCGCTTAGCCGCAATTAAGGAACATATAGCGAACTTTTAGTTGTGCCGCGCCCGCGTTTCGTGGCAGGGGCGCGCGAATGGCCAGGGCGGATACGGAAAACCCGCCGAGCAAGCTCAGCGAGAGGCTGTCCGCCACCCGCCAGCTGACGCTCGATCTCGCGGCGCCTTTGAGCGACGCCGATGCGACTATTCAGCCGTTCCCCGACGCCTCGCCCGCCAAATGGCACCTCGCCCACACCACCTGGTTCTTCGAAACGTTCGTGCTGCGTGACTACTTGCCTGCCTACCGCCTGTTCGAGGAGCGGTGGCCGTTCCTCTTCAACAGCTATTACGAAGGCGAGGGCCCGCGCCACGCCCGGCCGAAGCGCGGCATGCTCAGCCGCCCTTCCCTCGACGAGGTGCGCGCGTATTGCGCTTACGTCGATGGAGCGCTTGATCACGCACTGGCGGCGCTTCCAGCACAGGCGCTCGAACTGGTCGAGCTCGGCATCGACCATGAGCAGCAGCACCAGGAGCTGTTCCTCACTGATATCCTCGCGACGCTCGCCGAGAACCCGCTCGAACCGGCCTACGCCTTATCCTCCCCTGCATTTGCAGGGGAGGGGGACCGTCCGGAGGACGGTGGAGGGGTCTGGCAGCGCGGCCGCGAGGGCGTCGCCGAAATCGGCGCCCCGACCGACGGGTTCGCCTTCGACTGCGAGCGGCCGCGCCACCGCGTCTTCCTCGAAGCCCACGAACTGGCGAACCGCCGGGTGACAAACCAGGAATGGCGCGAATTCATCGCGGACGGCGGCTACTCGACGCCAACTTTGTGGCTCTCCGACGGCTGGGCGTGGGTGCAGCAGGAGAACATCTCCGCGCCGCTCTATTGGCGCGATGACGGCACGGAGTTCACGCTCGGCGGACGCCGCGAAGTCGATTGGTCCGCGCCGGTCGCGCACGTCAGCCAATTCGAAGCCGACGCCTTTGCCCGCTGGGCCGGAGCGCGCCTCCCGACCGAAGCTGAGTGGGAGAGCTTCGCGGCCTCGGCCAATCCCAACATCGGCAATCAGCTCGATGAGGCCGGAGCCGTCGTTCCGCGCCCCGGCGGCGGGATGTTCGGCGACGTGTGGGAATGGACGCAAAGCGCCTTCACCTCCTACCCGGGCTTCAGGCCCGCGGAGGGCGCGGTTGGCGAGTATAATG
This sequence comes from Sphingomonas sp., assembly GCA_045810685.1. Taxonomy (GTDB): domain Bacteria; phylum Pseudomonadota; class Alphaproteobacteria; order Sphingomonadales; family Sphingomonadaceae; genus Sphingomicrobium. The sequence continues at coordinate 209 of JBJMVJ010000092.1, read as the reverse complement.
GCAAGTTCATGAGCGGTCAGCTGGTGCTGAAAGGTGCAAGCTGCGCCACTCCGCGCGGGCACAGCCGCGCTTCGTACCGCAATTTCTTCCCGCCCAGCGCCCGCTGGCAATTCACGGGAGTGCGCCTTGCTCGCGACGCTTGATCCACAGACTCTGTCGTTCCGCGAGGATGTGCTTGCTGGCCTCGCCGCACCGATCCCGGCGATCCC
>JBJMVJ010000091.1:0-9709 GCA_045810685.1 Sphingomonas sp. | reverse complement strand
TCGTCCGAATGCGATCGCTGCGACTGCCGCCGCCGTATAGTCGCCGATCCCCGGAAGCTTGCGAAGTTCGCTTTCCGTTTGGGGAAAACCGCCGCGGCGAATGATCTCGCGAGCGCAAGCGATCAGGTGCCTTGCGCGGGCGTAATAGCCAAGGCCGGCCCACTCCGAGAGCACGTCCTCGTCTTTTGCGGCGGCAAGCGCCTCGACTGTCGGCCAGCGTGCAACGAACCGCTCGAAACGCGGAATCACCGCCGCGACAGTGGTCTGCTGGAGCATGATCTCACTGACCCACACCCGGTAGGCTTCAGGTGGCGATTCTCCCGGCGGCGAGCGCCACGGCAGGCGCCGGAAGTTATCCACATAATGTTGGATGAGGCGCGCTGCGGCATTGGCGGTCACATGGCCGCTATGGCATGGTCGTCGCCTATGTCGAAGCGAAAGAGCGCCCCCGAGGATTCACCGCGAAGCTGCCGCCCTCGAGCGGCCGGCGAGCTTGTCGGCGACATCGGAGGCCAGTCGTTCCGCCGCTTCGGGTTCGTGCAAAGTTCGATCGTCAGCCGCTGGGGCGAGATCGTCGGCCAGCGCTACGCCAAGGTCTCCTCGCCCGAATCGATCCGCTTCCCGGCAGGGCGCAAGTCCTCCGGCGTCCTCACGCTTCTGGTCGAAGGCGCGCACACGCCGCTGATCCAGCATTTGACGCCGATGATCGTCGAACGGGTGAACCGCTTCTTTGGCCACGCCGCGATCAATCGCATCGTGTTCCGCCAGGGCAAGCCGCCGGCACCCCCACCACAGCCGCAGCGGCCGCCGCTCCGGCCTGTCCCCAAGGAGATTGGCGAGGGGCTGCGCGAAATCGCCGATCCGGAGCTGCGCGCCTGTCTGGAGTCGCTTGCCGCGCAAATTGCGGCTAGCAGCGGCCCGCCCTCGCTGCCGCAGGACGGCGACGAGCAGATACCCGTGATCAACCGGAGCTAATTGAATGAAGCCTTCCGTATTCTTCGCCGCCGCCGCTGCCGTGATCGCAATGGCCGGCTGCAGTTCCAAGCAGGGCGACGCCAAGAGCAACGCGCCCGTGAATTATGCCCAGGTCCGGCCGCCCAAAGGCGGCGACTGGACGATGGTCGTCAATCAGACGCCCGCCGGCGGGTTCATGATGGGCAACCCCAATGCGAAGGTGAAGCTGATCGAATACGGCTCGCTCACCTGCCCGCACTGCCGCGAGTTCGATGAGACCGGCGTTCCGTCGCTGGTCGGCAAATATGTGAAGAGTGGCCAGGTAAGCTGGGAATTCCGCAACTACGTCCGCGACGCGTTCGACCTCACCGCCTCGCTGGTCGCGCGCTGCAATGGCGCGAAGAGCTTCTTCCCGCTGATGCGCGCGCTCTACAAGGACCAGACGGAGTGGTTCGGCAAGAAGGTCATTGGAGCGCCGCAGTCGCAGCTCGAGCAGCTGCAGAACCTGCCGCCGCAGCAGCAGTTCGTCGCGATGGGCAAACTTGCCGGCCTCCAGGACTGGGCCGCCGCGCGCGGCGTCCCCGCGGCCAAGAGCAACCAGTGCCTGACCAATCAGAACAGCGTCAACCAGCTCGTCCAGATGACCAGCGATGCGACGACCCAATATCCGGATTTCCAGGGCACGCCGACCTTCGTCATCAACGGCAAGATGTTCGACATCAAAGTCGGTTCGCCGGCGTGGGATCAGCTGAAGGGCGGACTGGACAAGGCGCTCCGCGGCTAGGGACTGTTTGGGGGAGGGCGAGACAGGTTGCGGATCAGGCGGCTCAAGCTCAGCGGCTTCAAGAGCTTCGTCGAGCCGGCCGAGCTCAGGATCGAGCCTGGGCTGACCGGCATCGTCGGGCCTAACGGCTGCGGCAAATCGAACCTGCTCGAGGCGATCCGCTGGACCATGGGCGAATCCAGCCCCAAGTCGCTGCGCGGCGGCGGCATGGACGACGTGATCTTCGCCGGCACCGCCAGCCGCCCCGCGCGCGATTTCGCCGAGGTGTCGATCCTGCTCGAAGGAGCAAGCGAGGACGGCACCCTGCGGGAGAGCGAAGTCACCCGGCGGATCGAGCGGGGCGCCGGCTCGGCGTATCGGGTCGACGGCCGGGACGTGCGCGCCAAGGACGTCTCGCTGCTGTTCGCCGACGCGGCTACCGGCGCCCACTCGCCGGCGCTGGTCAGCCAGGGCAAGATTGGCGCGGTGATCGCCGCCAAGCCGGTCGAGCGCCGCCTGCTGCTCGAGGAAGCGGCCGGGATCTCGGGCCTCCACGCGCGGCGCAAGGACGCCGAGCAGAAGCTGCGCGCGACCGAGGCCAACCTTACGCGCCTGGGCGAGATCCTCGGCGAGCAGGAGCAGCGCGCCGCCCAGCTTCGCCGCCAGGCGCGCGCGGCCGAGCGCTACCGCAAGCTCACCGAGCAGATCCGCGGAGTCGAGGCGCGGCTCCTGCACGCGCGCTGGGTCGAGGCGGAGAAGGCGGCGGAAGCGGCGACGGCCGAGGCTCGGGCGGCAGCCGAAGAGGTGGAGCGCATCGCGCAGGCGATCGCCGACGCGCAGGCGGCGCACGACCAGGCCAATGCGGCGCTGACCGGAAGCCGCAGCGCGCTCGCCGAGCTGCGCGATAAGGGCCATGCGCTGGCGCACCAGCTGGCGACCGCGCGGGCCAACCGCGACACGGTGGCGCGGCGTCTCGCCGAGCTCGACCGGCTCGACGCCTCGCTTGTTGCCGATATCTCACGTGAGGAAGCGCTCAAGGGCGACGCCGCTCGCGCGATCGGGTTGGTTGAGGAGGAGCGCGCGGCGATCGGCCGTCGGCTCGAAGATTCCGAAGCCCATTCGGCGCGGATCGCGGCCGAGCTCAGCGCCGCCGAGGCCGTCTCGCGTGAGGCCGAGGCAGCGCTTGCCGAATTGCTCGCGCGGCAGGCCGCGATGCGCGCCGAGCGGCGGGTAGCCGAAGCCGCGTTCGAAGCCGCCCGGGCGCAGCTTGGCCGCACCGAGCAGGAGCGCCAGAAGCTCGCCGACCAACTTGGCGCGCTCGGCGACGGCAGCGAGCAAGTCCGTGCCCGGGACGAAGCCGAGGCCAGGGCCAAGGCGGCGGGCGAAGCGCTAAGCGAAGCCGAAGCGCGCCGCCTGGAGGCGGAGCAGGGCCGCGCAGCGGCTGCGGAGGGCCGCGACGCTGCCGAAAGCCGGCTCGCCTCGGCCCGGGCGGCGCTGTCGGCGGCGCGCTCCGAACATGACGCGCTGGCGCGGGCTCTGGAGCATGGCGGCGGCGCGGCAATCGCTAGCCTCAAGGCGGCGCCCGGCTATGAGCGCGCGCTCGCCGCGGCGCTCGGCGAGGATGCCGATGCGGCGATTGGCGGCGACGCGCCGCGGCGCTGGCAAGGCAGCGATCCGCTGCCGGCCGACCCGGCGCTGCCCGCCGGCACCGACTGCCTCGCCGATCATGTGACGGCTCCGCCGCAACTACTCCGCCGCCTCAGGCAGGTGGCGTTCGCCGACGAAGACCGTGGACAGGCGCTCGCCGTGGGCCAGCGGCTGGTCACGCGCGACGGGCGGCTGCGGCGGTGGGACGGATTTGTCGCGGTTGGCGCCGGCGCGGCCGCGGCCGAACGGCTGCTGCGTGCCAATCGCCATGCCGCACTGGCGGGCGAGCTCCCCGATTTGGAGAAGACCGTCGCCGCCTCGACCGCCGGCCGCGAGCAGGCGCTCGCCGCAATGGAGCAGTGCCGCGCCGCGGCGGAGCAGGCGCGCACGGCCGCGCTCGCCGCCGAGCGCGATGCGCGCGATGCGGCGAGGTCAATCGATTCAGCCAACGCGGCGCTCGAGCGGATCGAGGCGCAGCGCGGCAGCCTGATGCAGCGCCAGGCAGACCTCGACCCGGTGCTGGAGGCGGCGCGGGATGCGCTCGAAGCGGCCGAGCGCTCGCTCGCTGCTTTGCCCGATCCCGCCGCGCTGGAAAGCGACGTCGAGCTTGCCCGGGCAAGCGCAGCGGCCGCTGCATCCGCCGTCGCCGACAAGCGCGCCGAAGCTGCAACCAAGGCGCGTGAGACGGCCACCGACCGCGAACGCTCGGCCGGTGCCGGCCGCGAGCAAGCCGAATGGCGCAAGCGGCAGGCAGACGCCGAGCAACGGCTCGCCTCCGCGCTCGAGCGCCAACAGCAACAGCAAGCCGAGCGCGCGGACCTCGAGCAAGAGCCGGCCAAGCTCGACGCGGCGATCGGCGAACTCGAGCAGGCCAACGACCAGAGCCAGGCGCGAATGGGCGAAGCGAGCGCAGCCGAACGCGAGGCGGAAGAGGCCGTGCTGAATGCGGCCCGGACGCTGACGGAGGTCAACGAGCGCTCAGCAGACACGCGCGAGCGGCGGGCGACCGCGGCGGCGCGCGCCGAAGCCCAGCAGGCGCGCAGCGCCGAGTTCGCGCGGGCGAGCGTCGACAAGTTCGAGGTCGTGCCGCAGCGGCTTCCGGAGAAGCTCGGCTTCGACGCCGACGAGCCGCGCAATGCCGCCGAGGAGGCGGCTTCGCTGGAGCGGCTGACCGCCGAGCGCGAACGGATCGGTCCGGTCAACCTGGTTGCCGAACAGGAGCTGGCCGAGCTCGACGCCGCGCGCACCAAGGGTGCTGAAGAGGCCGACGAGCTGAGCCAGGCGATCCACCGGCTGCGCGGCTCGATCGGCAACCTCAACCGCGAAGGCCGCGTGCGGCTGCTCGAAGCGTATGAAAAGGTCGACGCGCATTTCCGCCGCCTGTTCACCACCTTGTTCGACGGCGGCCAGGCGCATCTCGAGCTGGTCGAGAGCGACGATCCGCTCGAAGCCGGGCTCGAGATCATGGCTCAGCCGCCGGGCAAACGGCTGTCGACCTTGACCCTCCTGTCGGGCGGCGAGCAGGCGCTGACCGCGGTCGCGTTGATCTTCGCGATCTTCCTCACGAACCCGGCGCCGATCTGCGTGCTCGACGAGGTCGATGCGCCGCTCGACGACGCCAATGTCGAGCGCTTCTGCGAGCTGCTGCAGCGCATGACGACCGAGACCGACACGCGTTATTTGATCGTGACCCATAATGCGGTGACGATGAGCCGGATGGACCGGCTCTACGGCGTGACCATGATCGAGAAGGGCGTCAGCCGCCTGGTGTCGGTCGACCTCGGCGGCGCGGAAACACTGCTCGCGGCCGAGTAAGCGCTTCAGAATTCGCGGCTGAGCTTCACCCGGAATTCGTTCTTCTCGTGCTCGCCAAATTCGAGGTTCGAGCCGATGCCGCTCGGGCCACCGAACAATTGCGGCAGCCACGTCGCAGTGATCCCCCATTCGCCGGCTGCGTAATGGACGGTCGGGCCGGCGGAGACGGCAAAGGCTTCGCGGTGAAGGCCGTGCGTCCAGTCGGGATAGACGCTGTGATAGCGGCCCTCGAGCCCGAGCGACCAATGCGGCGTGACACGGTAGGCGAGGCCGGTCGTGAGCTCGACCTTCAGCTCCTTTTCCCAATGCTTCCTGGTGAGCGGGGGCGCGAGCTCTTCGGCCTCGCGTTCCCATTCGGGCTCGAGCGTCAGGTTGCCGACCCAGACCAGCCGGTCGTTGAGGAAATTCTTCTGGACGATGGCCTTGAGCTCGAGCTCGACTTCGGTCGCCTCCTCGCCCTCGACCTTGTGGATCCGGGACCAGCCGGGCTCGGCGTATAGCGCGAAGCCAATGCGGCCTCCGGTGGGCTTGGCGACGACATATTTGAATTCCGCCTCGAGCCCGCGGAACGCGAAATTGCGGCGCACGTCCGCGAACCTCGGTTCAAGGCCGCTGATGTGATGGCTGGCGAAATCGGCGTAGATCGAGGCCTGGAAGCGATCGGTGATGCCGCGCTCGACCTCCAGCCGATAATCCTGAGCGTCATAATGGCCGGCCCCTTTGCCCCGGCGATCCGTCACCCACAAAGCGACCTCGGTCTCTCCGACGTCGGCGGTTTCCGCCGCATAGGAATAGCCGAAGTCGACACCTCCCGCGCCGGCCGGCCCGGCGCGGGCAATGGCAAGAACCGCAAGAGCGGCTTCAGGCAGATAGCGAAGCATTCCGGAGTTCCCTGTCGGTGACAGGCGTTCCGCTAATGAGAATTATTCTCAATTGCAATAGCCGAAACGAATCTAGCGCGAAAGCTCTTCCGCCCTGGCCTTGATCCGCTTGAGGTCGCGCAGGAACAGCTTCTTCTCGGCGCGCCTGCGGTCCTCCTCGGGGATGCGCAGCAGGAAGCTCGGGTGAACCGTCACCCAGCATTCGCCGCCGTCCGCGAGTTCGATCGGCGTCTCGCGGGCGCGGCTGATGGTCACGGTCTTGCCGATCAGCGACCGCGCCGCGGTTGCGCCGAGCGCGACTGTCACCGGCGGGCGGATCAGCTCCCGCTCATGCTCGATCCACCACCGGCAGGCCTCGATTTCTCCGGCGTCCGGCTTGTTGTGGATGCGCCGCTTGCCGCGCAGGACGAACTTGAAATGCTTGACCGCGTTGGTGACGTAGACGCTTTCGCGGTCGATGCCCGCCGCGTCCAGCGCGCGGTCGAACAATTGGCCCGCGGGTCCGACGAACGGCCGCCCGGCAAGGTCCTCCTGGTCGCCCGGCTGCTCGCCAACGAACATGATCGCGGCGTCGAGCGGACCTTCCCCGAACACCGCCTGCGTGGCGTATCTGTAAAGCTCGCAGCGAGTGCACGCCCTGGCATCCTCGAGCAACGCCTCCCACGAAGCGCGCAAATTCCCGCCCGGTTGGATCGCGCGCTCCGCCTCGAGCGCATGCTTGAGCCCTTCCTTGGCGACAGAGCGGTCGATCATCTCCGACTCCCGTTGGCGCGTCAGCTTCTGATCAGCTGAGCGCCGCCGCCTGCTCCGTTTGGCCGGTCGACATGCGATGCCCGAGCACGATCTTGAAGACCACGAAGGCGACAAGCCCGAAGGCCGCGGTGGCGACGTGGATCAGCCAGAAGGTCGTGGTCGGCAGGCTCGAATAGAGGCCGCCCACCCAGCCGACCACGCCATTGGCGATGAAGAAGGCGAGATAATAGAGCCCGATCACCGTCGCGTTGATCTGCCGCGGCGCGATCTTCGAGAACAAAGCGAGGCTGATCGGGAGGATGTGCGCAAAGGCAATGCTGTTGAGGAGGTGGAACATCAGCGGCCAGAACAGGCTGATCTTGCCGCCCGCCGGCTGGGTCAGCGCGGCCATGAACAGGCACAGGCCGCCGGCAATCGAGAACAGGCTGCCGATGATCATCTTGCTGATCTCGTCCGGCTCGCGGTGGTTGCGGCCCCACCATGTCCAGAAGGCGGCGACCGCGACCAGCATCGAGAAGCTCAACGCCGCGTCGACCGTGATCAGCCAGCTGCTGGTGTTGTTGAGCAAGGTCAGGTCGAACTGCTTGTCCCCCCAGACGAGATAGGCGTTGAAGATCTCCTGATTGGTAAGCAGCGACACGGCGAGGACCGGGATCAGGATCAGCAGATAGACGACGCACATCCAGTCGTCGCGGCCAAGCTTCTCGCGCTCGACGGCGGCGTTCCGGACCGGGCGCTCGTCGGGCGCGAGCCAGCGCCGGCCGGACAAATAGATGATGAGGCCGAGCACCATCACCACGCCGGCGCAGCCGAAACCATAATGCCAGCCGACCTTCTGCCCGAGCGTGCCCGAGATGAGCGGGGCGACGATCACGCTGACGTTGATGAAGATGTAGAAGATCTGGAAGGCCATCGCGCGGCGCAGGTCGTTGGGCCCGTAGAGCGCGCCGACCTGGCTTGCGATATTGCCCTTGAAGGCGCCGACGCCGAGCAGCAGCGCGAGCAGGGCGAGCAGGAACGCGGGCTGGATCGCCATCAGGAAATGGCCGATCGCCATCAGCACGCCCCCGATCACCAGTGTCGTGTTCCGTCCCAGCCAGCGGTCGGCGACGATGCCGCCGAAGATCGGCGTCAGATAGACGAGCGCGGTGTAGGTGCCGAAGATGGCCGAGGCGAGCGGCTGCCCGGCAAGGCCGTGATAGATGTGCGCCTGGACCCACTGGAGCCCGACGACCTTCTCCATCCGGCCGGGCAGGAGCAGGTAATTGACCATGTAGAGCACCAGCAGCGTCTGCATGGAATAATAAGAGAAGCGCTCGCACCCCTCGGTGAAGCCGAGATAGCCGAGCCCCTTGGGATGGCCGAGAAAGGCGCGGTCCGTCTGATCGATATGTTCGATGTCCGGGGTGGCGTCGGCGATGGTCATTGCTGCGCTCTCCCTGGCAGCGGTGGACGGTGGCTAGGTTCGCAGCACGCGGCGCCAGCCTTTACTTGGGCGGCTGGTCGCCCTGGTCCTGGTTTTCCTGGCGAGCCTGCTGGATTTCCTGGGTCAGGCAACCGGTGCGGCCGCCGGGCCCGACCGCCGAGCAGCTGCCGACGCCGGTATTGCCGACGGTCGTCAGCACCTGGGACTTCCTGGCCCAGGATTGGCGCTGCTGAGGCGTGCCGCGCAGCTGCTGCTCCTTGGGCAGGCGGTAGCGCTCGTTCTCCTGGTGGCGGACGCAAATGTAGTTGGATGGGCAAGGATCGTTCCCGTAAACGTCGAGGGGCGCTTGTCCGGCCTGCGCCTCAGCCGCCGTCGGAAGCGCCGCCAAGCCGCCGGCCATGGCCGCCAGTGCGGCAAGAGTGATCATCAGCCTGGTCATCGTTCAGCGCGTCCTTTCAACCAATTTCAGCGGCTGACGCCGCCATTCGTTCCTCAAATGCGCTTCGACAGCGCGATTGCCGCCCTACAGCCGGCACGGATCGCCGCGGTCAACAAGGGATAGCCGACAGCGGTCGCCGCGCCCGCCTCGCGGGCTGCGTCGCGATGCTCGAGCTCGTCGGCGCGGAACTCGGCAATGTCGGCGGCGAGCGCCGGATCTTCGTCGCCGAGCGCATCGAGCTGGCCGGAATAATGGCGGTCGATCTCGGTCTCCACCGCGTCGGTGCAGGCGAGCGCGGCTTTCTCCGACATCAGCGCCGTCGCTGCGCCGAGGGCGAAGCCGGCGACGTTCCACAGCGGCTGGAGCGCGGTCGGGCGCACCCGCCGATCGGTCATCAGCCGGTTGAAGCGGTCGAGATGCCGCTGCTCTTGTGCCGCCATACGCGCCACCAGCTTCGCCTCGGGGCAGTTGCGGCGGAGCACCGCGAGCTGGCCGGCATAGATCCGGGTCGCACCATATTCGCCGGCCTGGTCGACGCGCAGCATCGAGGCGCTGTCGGCGCGCGAATCACCGGGGCGCCACCCGCTCATGCCCGTTTCGCCCGAAAGGTCAGCAGCACGATCAGCGCCGCGCCGCCGAGCGACAGGATCGCGTTCCAGCCGGCCATGGAAACGCCGAGGAAGCGGAACTGGACCTCGTCGCAGCGGACCAGCGGCGCGTGGGTGATCTGCTTGAGGAGATCGGCGGTGCTCGCGGACTTGGCCAGCGCGGTGCACTGGGTGAAGCCCTGGAAGATCTTGGCCTCCACCCCGGCGTGATAGACCCCGATCGCGCCCGACACGGCGATCGCCAGCGCCGCGACCAGGGTCAGCGTGCGGGAGCGGCCGGACTGCGCCGGAGCCGTGAACGCGAGCGCCGCGAGCAGGATCGCCGCGGCGTGCGGCCAGCGCTGCCAGTAGCACATTTCGCACGGATGGAGCCCGCCGATATATTGCGAGCCGAGCGCTCCGCCGAGCAGCGCGAGCGGAAGG
>JBJMVJ010000090.1:0-19531 GCA_045810685.1 Sphingomonas sp. | reverse complement strand
GACTACCGGCTGGACCCGGACACGCCCTTGTTGTGGGCGCTGCGTGACGCGTCGAACCTCACCGGCACGAAACACGGCTGCGACAGCCACGACTGCGGCGCGTGCACGGTGATCGTCGACGACCGAGCTGTTCTGAGCTGCAGCGTCGCGCTGCGCGATCTCGAGGGCGCGACCGTAAAGACGATCGAGGGACTGTCGGCTGATGCGACCCATCCCGTGCAGCAGGCGTGGCTCGCCGAGCAGGTGACGATGTGCGGGACGTGCGAGCCGGGGTTCATCATGGCGATCGCCGCGCTCCTCGAGGCGAGCCCGTCGCCCTCGGAGGAGCAGATTGCGGCGCTGCCGAACATCTGCCGCTGCGGCGCTTACCCGCGCATCAGGAAGGCGATCGCACGCGCGGCGCAATCAGCCGCCGCACCGCGCACCCCAGCCTGAATATACGCTTCCGAAACGGTTCAGCCGCCGCTCAGCCGATGCGGCGCACTGCGGCATGCAGGGAACGAGAGAAAGTCACCACCATGCGTAAGTTCATCATTCCGATTTTGCTGGCCAGTGCAGCCGCCTCGCCCGCGGTTGCGCAAGACCGCGGCCACTGGCGACACGACGATGCGCAGTCCAGCGAGCAGCAGGCGCACCAGGATCGCCAACAGGCGCACGAGGAGCGTCAGCAGGCGCGCGAGCAGGTGCGAGCCGAGCGTCCGGTGCAAGCCGAGCGTCCGGCGCAGCAGTTCGAGCGGCGCCAGGTCGACGACGGCGCGCGCACCTTCGACCGTTCGCGGTTCGAAGGCCGCGGCAATGTCGCGCCGCAGACCGTGGTCCAGCAGCAGCCCGCCGAGCAGCGTCAGCAGCGCGAATACCGCGGCGCCCGCGGCGGCTATGCCGGCGGGCAGCAGGTGCAGGTCGACCAGACCCAGCGCAGCGGTACATGGTCTGGCCAGCGCGGCAGCTGGAGCGGCAATCGCGATGCCGGCAGCTGGACCGGCAATCGCGACAGCGGCAGCTGGAGCGGCAACCGCACCGGCGGCAGCTGGAGCGGCACCCGCACCGGAGACTACCGCCAGGGCGACGTATCGCGGCAGCAGACGCAGACCCGGTGGGCGAGCGGCACGTGGAACCGAGACTGGCGCAATGATCGCCGCTACGACTGGCGCCGCTACCGCAACAATCATCGGTCTACCTTCCACCTCGGCGTCTATTTCGACCCGTTCGGCTACGGCTACCGGTCGTTCGACATCGGCTACCGGCTGTATCCCAATTACTTCAGCCAGCAATATTGGATCGACCCGGGCCTCTATGGGCTGCCCTACCCACCGCCCGGCACGCAGTGGGTGCGCTATTGGAACGACGCGGTGCTGGTCGACATGTACAGCGGCGAAGTGGTCGATGTGATCCGCGATTTCTTCTGGTAGAGCGCGCTTCACCGTTGATCGAAGAGGCGTTGCGGCCTAGCCGCAGCGCCTCTTTCGCATTCCGCATGAAACGATTTGAGGTTGAGATGAAACTTGCCCGCCGCCTGACCCTTTGCGCATCGCTGCTGGCGCTTGCTCCCGCCGCCACGGCTGCGCAGCCCGCAGCGCCCGCGGCACGACACGGCGCTCACGACCAGCTGTTCCAGCTGTTCAAGGAGAGCGACGAGGCGAGCCTCAAGCGCAACCCGGTCCAAGCGTTGTACCGTGGCGATTATCGCTACGCCGCCCGGCTTGGCGACCTGTTCAGCGACGCGCATTATCAGGGCGAAAAGGCGGCTGCCGAGCACGACCTGGCCGCTTTGCACGCCATCCCGCGCACCGATCTCAGCGCGACCGACCAGCTCGCCTACGACGTCTTCGAGTTCGAGACAAAGGACACGCTCCGCGGGCTGCAGCCCGACATTGTACGGCTCACCGAAGCGCTGCCGATGAACCATTTCTATGGCCTGCATACCCAATATCCGACGCTGTCGAGCGGCCAGGGCGCGGCGCCGTATGCGACCGTCGCGGATTATGAGAACGGCCTCAAGCGCAACCGCGACTTCGCCGCCAACGTCGACGAGGCGATCGCGCAGTGGCGAAGGGGCGAGGCGGAGGGCGTGGTCGACACCAAGCTCACCGTCCGCAACATGATCGAGCAGCTCGACAATCAGCTGAAGCTGAAGGTTGAGGACTCGCCTTATTGGGGCCCGATCAAGGCTTTCCCCGCGGCGATCGGCGCTGCAGACCGGGCGCGGCTCACCAGCGAATATCGCGCGTCGCTTACCGGCACCGTCGATCCCGCGCTGAAGCGGATGCGCGACTTCCTGGCCAAGGATTATCTCGCTCATGCGCGAGAGGGAGTCGGCCTCAAATATCTGAAGGGCGGCGACCGCCTGTACGATTATCTCGTGCAGTCGACGACTACGTTGCCGATGACGCCCGAGCAGATCCACCAGCTGGGCTTGAGCGAAGTCGCACGCATCACCAAGGATTTCGAGAAGGTCAGGCAGGAGGTCGGGTTCAAGGGGACGCTGCAGCAATTCTTCGATTTCATGCGCACCAGCCCAAAGTTTCAGCCGAAGACGCGCGAGCAGCTCCAGAACGACTTTTACCGGATCCGGGCAGCCGTCGAGGCCAAGGTCCCGCAATATTTCTCGCTGGTGCCGAAGACCCCGCTCGTGATCCGGCCGTATCCGGCTTACCGCGAAAAGTTCGAAGCGGGCGGATCCTACGACGCGGGCACGCCCGACGGCTCGCGCCCCGGCATCTTTTATTTCAACGCCTATGACCTGCCGGCGCGTTTCACCTGGGAGGAGACGACCTTGTTCCTCCACGAAGGCGAGCCCGGTCACCATTTCCAGATCAGCCTGGCGCAGGAGAACCAGGCGTTGCCCAATTTCATGCGGTTCGGCGGCAACACGGCCTATGCCGAGGGCTGGGCGCTCTATTCGGAAACGCTGGGCTACCCAATGGGCTTCTACAAGGACCCGTATCAGCGGTTCGGAACGCTCAACGACGAGATGCTGCGCGCCATGCGACTGGTGGTCGACACCGGCATCCACGCGAAGGGTTGGACGCGCGATCAGTCGATCGCCTATTTCCTGTCTCACTCGGGGGAATCGCGGACCGACGCGACGGCCGAAGTCGAGCGCTATATTGCGATCCCGAGCCAGGCCGTCGCCTACAAGGTCGGATCGCTCAAGATCCAGGAACTGCGGGATAGAGCCAAAGCCGCGCTGGGCCCGAAGTTCGACATCCGCGATTTCCATGCCCAGGTGCTGGATTCAGGTGCGCTGCCGCTGTCGATCCTGGAAGCGAAAATCGACCGCTGGATCGCATCCAAGAAGGCGGCCTGAATCTTTTGCGGGCGCGTTCCGCCGAGCTGATCAGCCGCCGGCGCTGCTCGGCTCGAGCGGAATGAATGGATCGAACTTCAGCTGGCGCTTGGTGAAGCTGGTTTCGTAGCGGTGGACGGTCGCGTCTGCGACGAGAATGCGCTCGGCGAGTTCGTTGAACTCGGCGAGAGTCGAGCAATCGAACAGAAGCAATAGGTCCCACGAGCCGGCGAGCTCGTAGCAGAATTGGACTTGCGGGGCGGCGCGGATACGCTGGACCAGCATCGCCTTGCCTTGCTGGTCCGCGTGTTCGCCAAGCTGCACCTGGACAATCGCGCGCACTCTGCGCTCGGCAAGGCGGTCGCCGAGCAGAGCGATTGTCCGCCCGATCCATCCGTCGCGCCGGAGCCGTCGCAATCGGCGCGCGATCGCGGATGGCGATAGCGCGACGCGCTCCGCCAGCCGGTCCGCGGTTTGCGAATCATCTGCCTGGACGAGGTTCAGAAGCGCGAGGTCGAAACTGTCGAGCACTCGTCGGTCATGCCAAATTTTGGCACGCGATGCATCAACTTTGCGCCCTCTTGGCGATGTGAATCGCGACAGTCCGCTGTTCATCGATCAGACAGCCACGGGGGCTGCAAATGTAGCGAAGCTCACGCGGGGAGAAATGGAATGCGTGTCGGTGTCGTCGCCTGGTCGGCTTCGTTCCTCATTCTCGCGGCCAGCCTCCCGGCGCAATCCCTGACTGCGCAGGCTGCCGCGCCGGCGCCCGCACCTCCAGTGGAATCCCCCGGTTCCGAGGTCGCGGCGCCGGCAAATGGACCGTTCGTGCAGTCCGAAGCACGCGCAGTGGTTGCCAAGCTCGGCGAACAGCTCGAACAGAACTTCGTCTTTCCCGACGCCGCAAAACAGTATGCGGCGATGCTCCGCGCCAATCTCGCCGCGGGCAAGTATGACAGCTTTCCGGACGCGGCCGCCTTTGCCAAAGCGGTCACCGCCGACCTCCAGAGCATCCACAAGGATCAGCATCTTGCCCTTCACGGCCCCAACATGGAGACGGGCGGCGCTCGGCGTGCCATGGCGGGCATGGGCCGAGCCGGCGGTATCACCAAGAGCGGGTGGCTCGCCGACGGTGTCGCCTACATCAGCTTCGATCTCTTCCCAGGCGATGAAGCGACATTGTCCGGGCTGCGCACGTTCCTCGACACCCACAAGGATGCGAAGACGCTGATCATCGACGCCCGTGGCCATCACGGCGGGGGTCTTGCCGAAATGGGTCTGATGTTCCCGTATTTGTTTGCGAGGCCGACGGTGCTCGTCGACATGGACACCCGCGAAGCGATCGCCGCGCGGAACCGGCCCGAGCCGGACGAGGCCAAGTATCTGCGGACCGTCAAGGGTCCCCCGGGCGTGGTTCGGAATGAGCAGTTCGTGGTGCCGGCCAAAGGTGCGGGCGCCCTCCAGCGCGCGAGCGTTTATCTGCTGACATCGCACGCGACCGGATCGGCCGCCGAGCATCTTGCGCTCTCGCTCAAGCGAACGCACCGCGCGACGCTCATCGGGGAAACGACCCACGGGGCCGGCCATTACGGCGGCTTCGTTCCCCTGGGGTATGGCTATAGCGCATTCATCCCGGTCGGCCGGACGTTCGATCCCGATACGAATTGGGACTGGGAAGGTGTGGGCGTGGCGCCGGATATCGCCGTCCCCGCCGATCACGCGCTCGACGAAGCCTTGAGGCGGGCCGGCGTCAAAGTGTCGGCCGAGACTGCCTTGGCTAGCCTCCACTAGCGGCTGAACGATGATGCGCCCGCGGAACCTGCTTGTGCTCGTTGCCATCGCGTGGGTGGCGCCCCTGTCGGCGCAGCTGTGTGCGAGCAACGGGAGGTCGCAAGAATGCCGCGCTGCTACCGGCGCAGGCGATGCGGGGTGGTTCGAGGCCGAGCCTGCCCGGAGCCCGTTATTCGTCTTCCCCGGCGGGGCGTCGGCGTCGCTGCCTTAGGTCGCGGCGCTTTCCAGCGCTTCGGCGATGAGGCGGCGGCTGTTGTCGATGCCGTAGAGCGCGATGAAGCTGCCCATCCGCGGCCCCTGCGAGGAGCCGAGAAGGGTCTCGTAGAGCGCCTGGAACCACGCGCGGAGGCTGTCGAACGGGTGGCGCTTGCCGACTTCGAACACGGCGTGCTGGATGACCTCCCCGTCGGCGTCCGGCGGGAGACTGGCGAGCTCGGAATCGAGGTCGCGCAGCGCTTCGGCTTCCAAGTCCCCCGGGCGACGCCGCTTCAGCTCCGGCGCGACGAAATCCCGGGCGTAATTGACTGCGAGACCGATCAGCTCATCGAGCTCGGGATCCGTTTCGGGTGATGTATCGGGCGCATAGCGCTGGACGAACTTCCACGCCGTCGCCTTGTCCGCAACGCCGGGCAGGCTGACCAGATTGAGCAGCAGCCCATAGGTCACCGGCAAGGTGCTCGCCGGTACGTCGCCACCGTGGATATGGTGCACCGGATTGCCGAGCTTCTGCTCGAGCGGCTGGCCGGGATATTGGCCGCGGAACTGCAAATATTCATCCACCGCGCGGGGGATGACGCCGATGTGCAGGCTCTTCGCGCGCCTCGGCTCGCGGTAAATGTAGAAGGCTAGGCTCCGTTCGCTGCCGTAGCGCAGCCATTCCTCGAGGCTGAGCCCGTTGCCCTTCGACTTTGAGATCTTCTCGCCGTTCTCGTCGAGGAACATCTCGTAGTTGAAGCCTTCGGGCGGGCGGCCGCCGAGGATCCGCGCGATCTTGCCCGACTGGATGACGCTGTCGATCAGATCCTTGCCGGACATTTCGTAATCGACGCCGAGGGCGACCCAGCGCGCCGCCCAGTCGACCTTCCACTGCAGCTTGGCCGCGCCGCCGAACGCCGATTGCTGGATGCGGCCGCCGTCCTCGTCATCGAACGCGATGAGCCCGGCCTCGGCGTCGACGACTGTGACCGGGACCTGCAGCACGCGCCGCGTGGCGGGCGAGATCGGAAGTACCGGCGAATAGGTCTTGCGGCGGTCCTCACGCAACGTCGGCAGCATCACGTCCATGATCGCGCTCCACCGCTCGAGCACCTTGCGGATGACATCGTCGAAGCGGCCGGACGTGTAGCAGTCGGTGGCGGAGAGAAACTCGTAGTCGAATCCGAACCGATCGAGAAAGGTTCGCAGCATGGCATTGTTGTGCTCGGCGAAACTTGGCTCGGTCCCGAACGGGTCAGGGATATTCGTGAGCGGCTGTCCGAGATGCGCCGCGAGCATCTGCTGGTTGGGTACATTGTCGGGAACCTTGCGCAACCCGTCCATGTCGTCGCTGAACGCGATCAACCGCGTCGGCGCGCCTCCGGTCAGCTCCTCATAAGCGTGGCGAACGAACGTCGTCCGAAGTACCTCGTTGAAGGTGCCGATATGGGGCAGGCCCGAGGGACCGTAGCCGGTCTCGAACACCATCGGCTCGCCCGCGGGCTTGCCTTCCGGCCAGCGCTTGAGCAGCTTGCGCGCTTCCTCGTACGGCCAGGCCTTCGACTGCAAAGCGGCGGCTCGAAGCGATTCGGCGTCCAAATTCGTTGCTCTTCTGTTCCCGCGGCGGCAGGGTTGCCGGAATGGCCGCTCCTTTGCCGCTTCCCGCGCTCCACGCAACCCACGCGGGGATCTGGCTTGCCGACGGCACTGGCGACAGCCGGGAGGCGAGCCGCGGCGAGGCGATCGCCCGCGCGGCCGAGACTCCGCACATCATCCTCAATGCGCCGCTCGTCGGGCAAAGGCTCGGCTATCCGGAGCTGAGCGGGCTCGACCTGCTCGAGCTGTTCGCCTTCGTGCATCCGGCGCGCTTCGCGGTGCCGACTGCGGCCGGGCTCAGCCGCGCGCTCGGCGTCGAGCCGCCGGCCAGCGAAGCCGATGCGGCGGCGGCGCTCCAGCGCATTGCGCAGCGGCTGCTGGCGGTGCTCGGCGATCCCGAATGGCGCGAGCGCGAAGGGGCGTGGACGGTGAACGCGACGCTGCACCGGCTCGGGTGGGGCTGGGCGCCGCTGATCGGGACGCACCTCGAACGGCCCGAGAAGGGCGAGCGGATGCTGTTCTCGCGGCTCAAGCAGTGGGAGGAAGCCGCCGAGCGCCCGCCGCCGCGGACGGTCGTAATCGATCCCGCCGAAGCGCGCGCCAAACTCGACCATCTCACCGGCCGCGCCGAAGCGCGTGAAGGACAGCGCGCGATGGCCGCCGCCGTGACCCAGGTGTTCGCGCCGAAGCGCGCCAGGGACGTTCCCAACCTGCTACTCGCAGAAGCGGGGACGGGGATCGGCAAGACGCTCGCCTATCTGGCGCCGGCTTCATTGTGGGCGGAGAAGTCGGGCGGGACGGTGTGGGTCTCGACGTTCACCAAGGCGTTGCAGCGCCAGCTCGACGGGGAGGGGCCCAAGCTGTTCGCCGATCCGGACGAGCGCGCGCGCCGAATCGTCGTGCGCAAGGGGCGCGAGAATTATTTGTGTCTGCTCAACCTCGAGGACGCGTTGCAGGGGGCGTTTTCGGGGCGGGCGGCGGTCCTTGCGCAGCTGGTCGGGCGGTGGGCAGCGTACAGCAAGGATGGCGACATGGTCGGCGGCGACCTGCCCGGCTGGCTACCGAGCCTGTTCCGAAGAGCCGGGGCGTCTGCGCTGACCGATCGCCGCGGCGAATGCGTCTATGCCGGCTGCCCGCATTACCGCCGGTGCTTCATCGAGCGCGCGGAGCGGGCGAGCGGCGTGGCCGACATCGTCATCGCCAACCACGCTCTGGTGATGGTCAATGCGGCTCGGGCGCGGGAGGACGCACCTGGGCGGATCCTGTTCGACGAGGGCCATCATTTGTTCGACGCCGCGGACTCGACCTTCGCGGTCGCCTTCGGCGGGCAGGAAGCGATCGAACTGCGCCGCTGGATCGTCGGGCCTGAGGGTCGCTCGCGCGGCCGGCGGCGCGGGCTTGCGGCGCGGCTGATGGACGTCGCGTCCTACGACGACGAAGGCGGACGCGCGCTCGACGCGGCGGTCGAGGCGGCCAAAGCGCTTCCGTCGGACGGCTGGCTGCAGCGGCTGGTCGAGGGCGCACCGTTCGGCCCCGTGGAGGCGCTACTCGGCGACGTCCGGGGCACCGTTTATGCGCGCGCCAAGGCGCAGGAGGCGGGCTACGGGCTGGAGACCGAGCTCGCCGAGCCCGACGGGGCTTTGGTGTCGCGCGCGGCGGATGCGATGCAGGCGCTGGAGGCGTTGCAAAAGCCGCTGGCGACTCTGGCGCGGCGGCTCGAGGCCGTCCTCGAGGATGCGCCGGACTGGCTCGACGCGCAGGCCCGCGCCCGGGTCGAAGGCGCTATCCGGGGGCTGACGTGGCGGCGCGAGACCCTATCGGCATGGCTCGCTTTGCTAGGCCGCATCGGCGGCGAAGCAGATCCGGAATTTGTCGACTGGCTCGCGGTCGAGCGAGTCGACGGACGCGAATATGACGTGGCGATTCATCGTCACTGGCTTGATCCCACCAAGCCGCTTGCGGGGGCCGTGCTGGCGCCGGCCGACGGCGTGCTGGTCACGTCCGCGACCCTGCGCGGGGGCGAGGATTGGGCGGCCGCGGACGCCCGCACCGGCGCGGCGCATTTGCCCGGCGCGGCGCGGTTCGAGGCCGAAAGCCCGTTCGATTATGCCGGCTGCTCGGAAGTGCTGATCGTTACCGACATCAAGCAGGGGGACATCGCGTCGCTCGCCGGCGGCTATGCGCGGCTGATCGAGGCGGCACAGGGCTGCACGCTGGGGCTGTTCACCGCAATCCAGCGGCTCAAAGCCGTCCATGCGCGGATCGCCGATCGGCTCGCGCGCGAGGGACTGCCGCTGCTCGCGCAGCACGTCGATCCGATCGACGCCGGCACCCTCGTCGACATCTTCCGCGACGACCCCCGCGCCTCGCTGCTTGGGACGGATGCGCTGCGTGACGGAGTCGACGTGCCGGGCGAGTCGCTGCGGCTGGTGGTGATGGAGCGCGTGCCGTGGCCGCGCCCGACGGTGCTCCACGCCGCTCGCAGGATGGCCGGCGGCGGGAGCGCCTATGACGATCGGGTGGTGCGCGCGCGGCTCGCCCAGGCGTTCGGGCGGCTGATTCGGCGGCAGGGCGATTGCGGCCTCTTCGTGATCCTTTCCGCCGCCATGCCGTCGCGCCTGCTTGCCGCATTCCCTCCGGGCGTCGCGGTCAAACGCCTGCCGCTCGACCAGGCCATCGCTCGGGTTGAAGCGCGGCTCGCCGCAGGCGTCACCGGGCCCGTCGAACTCGTGAGATGAAGCGGCTCGCGGTTCTGCGCCACGCCAAGTCGAGCTGGGGCGATTCGGACCGCGACGATTTCGACCGTCCGCTGAACGATCGCGGATGGAAGGCGGCGCGGCGGATCGGCCGCGAGCTCAAGCATCGCGGGCTGCGCTTGGACCTGGTGCTTGCGAGCACCGCCGGTCGGGTTCGCGAAACCATCGATGCGGTTCAGGAGAAGTTCGACTTCAAGGCGGAGATCCGCTTCGACCCGCGTTTCTACCTGGCGAGCGAGGAGATGCTACTGACGCTGGTGAGGGCGCTTCCCGAGCAGGCGCACGCGCCCTTGCTCGTCGGGCATAATCCCGGCCTTGAGCGGCTGCTGGTCGAACTCACCCACGACGATTCGGTTGGTCTGCGGAATCGCGTCGCGCACAAATTTCCAACAGCGGCCTTCGCGCTCGTCGAGTTGCCGGCGCATCGTTGGGCTGACGTCGAGCCGGGCCGGGGTGAGATTGTCGAGCTGATCCTGCCGAAGGAGCTCGACTAACGCTCGAGCGCCGCGACGAGGCGATTCTTGAGCGCGATCAGCCGGAAAACGTCGATCCCGCCCTGGTGCTCGTCTGGTTCCGGTCCGGTCGGCACCGTCGAGAGCGGCGCGATATCCGATTCACCCTTGTCGCGCAGCAGCTTCTGGACGCCGCGGACGGTGTAGCCTTCCTGGCTGAGCAAGCGGTGGATGCGCCGGGCAAGCTCCACGTCGGCCGGGCGATAGTAGCGACGATTGCCGGCGCGTTGCATCGGCCGCAGCTGCGGAAAGCGCGTTTCCCAATAGCGCAGGATATGCTGCGCGACTCCCAGCTCCTGCGACAGTTCACCGATCGTCAGGAGGGCGCCGGGATCTTTCTCTCCGGCGGTTGCCAAGGTCAGCCTTTCGCAATCCGGTCGCGCATGATCTGGCTGGCGCGGAAGGTCATGACCCGCCGCGGCGCGATCGGCACCTCGACTCCGGTCTTCGGGTTGCGGCCGACGCGCTGGCCCTTGTCGCGCAGGATGAAGGTTCCGAAACCGGAAACCTTCACATTATGTCCCTCCGACAATGCGTGGCACATGTGGTGCAGCACCCGCTCCACGACGCTTGCCGATTCGGCGCGCGAGAGCCCGAGCCGGCGATGGACGACGTCGGCGAGGTCCGCGCGAGTCAAAGTGTTGGCAGCGTCCGCCTCGTTGGTGACCCGCGCAATGCCCAGATCGGCCATGATATTCTCCCGCCTTGAACGGCCGCCCCCCGCCGTTTCGATTACGCACTCGTAACGGAATTCCGTCCTGTCGGCAATTCGACAATTGCCGGATATTCCAAACTTTTCAATACCTGAGCGCGGCCGCGCCCCATGTAAACCCGCCGCCCATCGCTTCCAGTATGACGACATCGCCGCGTTTGATGCGGCCATCCTTGATTGCAGTATCGAATGCCAGCGGAACCGAGGCGGCGGAGGTGTTGGCGTGACGGTCGACGGTGACCACAACCTTCTCCGGCGGCAGGCCCAATTTCTTGGCCGTGGCTTCGAGAATCCGCGCGTTCGCCTGGTGCGGCACGACCCAGTCGACGTCGGCCGGCGAGAGGCCCGCTCCGTCGAGCACCTCGCCCATCACGTCGGCGAGGTTGATGACCGCGTGGCGGAACACCTCGCGGCCCTTCATCCGCAATTTCCCAACCGTGCCGGTGGTCGAAGGCCCTCCGTCGACGAACAGCAGGTCGTTGTGGCGGCCGTCCGCATGGAGCTTGGTCGAGAGGATGCCGCTTTCACTCTCCTCCGAGCTCAGGACCAGCGCGCCGGCGCCGTCGCCGAACAGCACGCACGTGGCACGATCTTCCCAGTCGAGGATCCTGCTGAAGGTCTCGGCGCCGATCACCAGCGCCTTCGTGGCGCTGCCCGAGCGCAGCATCGAATCGGCGACCGACAGCGCGTAGAGGAAGCCGGTGCACACGGCATGCACGTCGAACGCGATGCAATCGTCGATCCCGAGCGCCGCCTGCACCTTCGTCGCCGACGACGGAAACGTCTGATCGGGGGTGGCGGTGGCGAGGACGATAAGGTCGATGTCGCCGACGACGACGCCAGCGTGGTCGAGCGCGCGGCGGGCCGCCTCGGTGGCGAGGCTGGCGGTGGTTTCGCCGTCGGACGCGATATAGCGGTTGCGGATGCCGGTGCGGGCGACGATCCATTCGTCCGTCGTGTCGACGGTCTGCGCCAGCTCCTCATTGGTGACCTGGCGCCTGGGCAGCGCGCTGCCGACGCCCGCTATAACCGAACGACGGGTCATTCCGCCGCCTCGCCCGCGAAGGCGTGGGCGCGGAAATTGTCGAGATCGTCGCCGATCTTTCGGGTGATGTCGTTGCGCACCATGCTTGCAGCGACGCGGATCGCGTTGGCGACGCCCTTGGCATTGGCGCCGCCGTGGCTCTTCACGACAAGGCCGTTCAAGCCCAGGAAGACCGCGCCGTTGTGGTTGTTGGGGTCGAGATGGACCTGCAGCAGGTTGAGCGCCGGCCGCGACAGCGCGAACCCGGCCTTGGAGCGGAAGGAGCTGGTGAACGCGCGGCGCAACAGGTCGGTGACGAAGCGCGCGGTACCCTCCGCCGTCTTCAAGGCGATGTTACCGGAAAAACCGTCAGTGACGACAACGTCGACGTTGCCGCGCGACAGCTGGTCGCCTTCGGTGAAGCCGTCGAAGCGGAACGGCAAATAGTCCGCGTCGCGCAGCAGCGCGGCCGCATCCTTCAATTCGTCGGTACCCTTCAATTCCTCGGTACCGATGTTGAGCAGCTTCACCCGCGGGCTGGAAAGGCCGAGCACGCAGCGGGCATAGGCCGCGCCCATCACCGCGAACTGGACGAGGTTCTGCGCATCGCATTCGGTGTTGGCGCCGAGGTCGAGCATGATGACGTCAGTTTCGCCGAGCGTCGGCAGAAGCGCGGCAAGCGCCGGGCGGTCGATCCCCGGCATGGTGCGGAGCGCGAGCTTGGACATGGCCATGAGCGCGCCGGTGTTCCCGCCCGACAAAGCGGCGTCGGCGACCTGCTCCTTCACCGCATTGACCGCCATGCCCATCGAGGTCGTGCGGGCGCGGCGGATCGCCTGGCTCGGCTTTTCGCTCGGCTCTATCGAGTCGGGCGAATGGACGACCAGGGCATTGCCGGCGAGCAGCGCGTGCTGCCCGATTTGCGCTTCGACCTCGCGTTCGTCGCCGTAGAAGACGAAGCGGAGCGAGGGGTCGCGCTTCAGCGCTCGTGAGGCGCCCGCGATCATCGCCGCCGGGCCGGCGTCACCGCCCATCGCGTCGATGGCAATCCGTGGCCCCCGGTTCATGGGCCGGTGCCGGCTTAGGCTTCGGTCGAGACGATTTCGCGGCCGTTATAATGGCCGCAGGCCGCGCACATGTTGTGCGGCAGCTTCAGTTCGCCGCAGTTCGGGCACTCCTGGAACTTGGTCGGCGTCAGCGCATGGTGGCTGCGGCGCATGTTGCGCTTGGACGGCGAGGTTTTTCTCTTCGGGACAGCCATTGCGGCACCTTTGAATGCAATTTCGACAACAATAAAAATTGCGACGATCTGCGCCTCATCTCAGCGGGTTGCCCAAAGGAAGCATCCGCAGGTGGCGGCTGATCGTCGCGAACCGCGGCCCCTATAGCGAAACGGGCCGTTGTTGCAAGCATGGCGTGCCGGTGCGAGGAAGCGGGAAGGGGGAGCAAGATGGTGTCGGTTCCAGTGACTCTCGGCGCAGCAGCCGCCTGCGTCCTGCTCAATTTCTGGCTCGGCTGGCGCATCGCCCAGTACCGCGAGGACTTCAAAGTCAGCGTCGGCGACGGCGGACACGAGCCGCTGCTGCGGCGGATGCGCGCGCAGGCGAATTTCATCGAGAACGCGCCGTTCGTGCTGATCCTTCTTGGCGCGCTCGAGCTGTCGGGCGCGAACGGCACCGGACTCGCGCTGATCGCGGCAATTTTCATCCTCGCCCGGATTTCCCACGCAATCGGCATGGACTCGGCGGAGAACCGGCGCTGGCGCATGTTGGGCATGATGGGAACGATGCTCACGACGCTCGGGCTCGCCTTGTGGGCGATCGTCTGCATCGCGCAGCTCTACCTAGGCGGCTAGCGCTGCATCGCTGACGAACGGGTTCGTGCGCCGCTCATGGCCGAAGGTCGAAGTGGGGCCGTGCCCGGGCACGAAGGCCGTCTGATCGCCCATCGGCCAAAGCTTGGTCGTGATCGAATGGATCAGCTGCTGCTGGTCGCCGTGGGCAAAATCCCATCGCCCGACGGAGCCTCGGAACAGCACGTCCCCGACGAGCGCGAAATTGGATTCCGGATGGTGGAAGACGACGTGGCCCGGCGTGTGGCCGGGGCAGTGGCGCACCTCGAAGGCCAGGTCCCCGACGCATGCCTCGTCGCCGTCGTCGAGCCAGCGCGACGGCTCGAACGGGCTCCCCGCGATCCCGTATTTGGCGCCGTCCTCGGCCAGGCGCTCGATCCAGTAGATGTCCGCCGGGTGCGGCCCCTCGATCGGCACGCCGAGTTCCTCGGCCAGGACCCCGGCGCTTCCGCAATGGTCGATATGTCCGTGGGTGAGCAGGATCTTCTCGATCGTCACTCCGGTCTGCGCTGCCGCGGCCTTGAGGCGCGGGAGGTCGCCACCGGGATCGACGAACGCGCCGCGCATCGACGCCGTGCACCACAGCAAGGTGCAATTTTGCTGCAGCGGCGTGACCGGAATGATCGCAGCGCGGAGTGGCGGTTCAGTCATGATCGACGTCTAGGAAGAGCCGCGCGCGCAGGCAATGCAGCCGCTCCTGCGGGGACTTGTCCTTTGTCGCGCAGCCGACGATGAAAGGCGCCAGATGAGCGACCTTGAACAGACGATGCACTTCGACCCCGACGACGGCATTGCCGATCTCGACGCGCATCTCGACCGATTGAGCGCGGCGGCCGAACAGCAGGGCTTCAAGTTCGATCGCCACGCTGCGCGCAACGAGCTGCAGGCCGCGACCTTCGGCAAGCGGCGCCCGGCAACCGCGCGGCTGCTGCTGTCGCCGACCGGCGCGATGGCAATCGAGGTGAAGCCGGCCTAGGCGGCGAGCGGGAAGCGCAGCAGCCGGTCCGAGACCGGCACCAGCGCGGCCGCTTCGAGCCCGACCGAGCCGAGAATTTCCGGATGATGCGCATCCAGGCCGCCGGTCAGCGAACCGAAGGCGGGCATGATGAGCTTGGAAGCCGAAGCAACGAAGCATCGGCGCGACACTTGCCGGCCGCTGAGGTGAAGCCGGAGCTTGGGGTGGAAATGGCCGGAAATCTCCGGCCTTGGCTCGCCGCGGACCGCCTCGTGGCGGAGGATGATTCCGGCGAGCTCAACCTCCTCGGCAATGCGGCCGCCGCAATGGTCGGCAAAGCCCGGATCGTGGTTGCCGACGATCCACGTCCAGTCGAGGCGGCTGGTCAGCTCGGTGAGCAGCGCGCGCGCACTCGCCGGCAGCCGGTCGCAGCCGAACCGGTCGTGGAAGCTGTCGCCGAGGCAGTAGAGGCGCGAGGCGCCGGTCCGATCGAGCTCAGCGGCGAGCGCGGTCAGCGTCGCATGCGAATCATAAGGCGGCAGGAACTGCCCGAGCCGCGCAAACCAGCTCGCTTTTTCGAGGTGCAGGTCGGCAACGAGCAGCGCCTGCTGCGCCGGCCAGAACAGCGCGCCGGCGGCGGTTGCAGCGAACGTTTCCTGTGCGAACGAAAAGGGAACCATCTCCCCGTCAATGCGAGGAGCGGAGCCACGAAGCAATCCAGAATCTGCAACGAGCGACTGGATTGCTTCCCCCGGATCAGGCCCGGGGTCGCAATGACGAGCTAAATCGAACCCTTACTCGTAGTCCCCGCCCGACGGAGTCGGGCGCGGCGGGGCGGCGGCGGTCAGACGCAGCGCCTCGGCGGCCTCGCTCAGCGACGCCAGCTCTTCGGTTTCGTCCTCCTCGTCGACCCGGACCTTCTGGAGGTTGGTGACGACGGCTTCCTCGAGCTCGCGCGGGCGGACGGTCTCGTCGGCGATCTCGCGGAGCGCGACGACCGGGTTCTTGTCGCGGTCGCGATCGATGGTCAGGTCGGCACCGCCCGAAATCTGGCGCGCACGCTGGGCCGCGAGCAGGACGAGATCGAACCTGTTCGGGATCTTGTCGACACAATCTTCAACCGTAACGCGCGCCATGAATCGCTCCGCAAAACCTATCCAGGTCAGGATATGGGATGTCAGGAAGGCGGCGCCAATAGCTTGCGGGTCCCTGGAAAGTCAAGGAAAGCAGGCGGGATGCCCGACCAGCCCGCCGATCCGCTTCGCCGCCAGCCGATCCGGGCCGAGATCGCCGGCAACAGCCTCGAGCTGGTCGAGAGCGGCGAGGCACGGTTGCGCATGCTGCTCGAGCTGATTGGCGGCGCCCGGCAGTCGATCAAGATGCTGATCTACATGTTCAATGCCGACCGCGTGGGGGCGCAGGTGCGAGATGCGCTGGTGGCTGCCGCTCGGCGCGGGGTCGCGGTGCGCCTGCTGATCGACGGCTTCGGGTCGGCAGCGCCGGCGAATTATTTCGACGCGCTCGACGATGCCGCCGGCGAGCATTGCGTGTTCAACCCGACCTACGGGCGAAGCTATTTGCTGCGCAACCATCAGAAGCTGGTGGTGATCGACGGGCGCGTTGCGATCATCGGCGGGTCGAACATCGACGAAACCTATCTCAGCGACCGCGTCGAGGGGCGCTGGCGCGATTTGTGGCTGCGGATCGAGGGC
Source organism: Sphingomonas sp. (assembly GCA_045810685.1). Classification (GTDB taxonomy): domain Bacteria; phylum Pseudomonadota; class Alphaproteobacteria; order Sphingomonadales; family Sphingomonadaceae; genus Sphingomicrobium. Next base: position 3,140 of record JBJMVJ010000090.1, on the reverse strand, counting down.
CCCGAGGTGGCGATGCCCGGCCGCTATTTCGACACGGTGTTCCGCTGGTCGACGCGCAAGCGGCCGAGCCTCCATTACCTGCGCCGGCAGATCAGCGGATATACCGAGTGGCGCGGCCCGCTGCAGTGGAAGTTCAGCGGTCCCTTGAGCATGCGCAACAGCTGGTGGCGGAGCATCGGGCGCGACCTTCGCCGCGGCCAGCGGCTCGACATGATCTTCGCTTATTTCGCCCCGCCCGGCGCGATGCTGCGGCGCATCGGACGGCTCGGACGACGCGGCCGGGCGCGGATCATCACCGCGGCCAAGTCGGACAATAATGCGACCATCGCCGCCGCTCGGCACAGCTACAGCCGCCTCCTGCGGCGGCACGTCGAGATGTACGAATACCAGGCGGCCAAGCTGCACACCAAGCTCGCGATCGTCGACGATGTCGTCCACATCGGCTCATCGAACTTCGACTACCGCAGCCTCTACATCAACCTGGAGATTATGCTGAGGATCAAGGACGCGGCCTTCGCCGAGGCGATGCGCGGCTATTTCGAGCGCGAGCTTGCGACGAGCACATGGATTACGCCCGAGCTCCACAGGCGCCGCGCCAATCCGTGGCGCCGGTTCAAATGGGCGGTGTCCCACTTCCTCGTGAACATCATGGACTATACGGTGACCCGGCGGCTCAACTTCCGCGCCTAGCGTTAGGCGTCGGGCTCGCCTTTATACGCCCAGAAAAGCGTCGCCGGCGGCACGTTGACCCATTCGAAGCCGCGCCTGATCGGCTTGAAATGCGGCTTGATGAAGTCGAGCACCTTGGGGCTGAACTGATAGACCAGGAACGCGCCGCCGGGGCGGATGACGTTGGCGGTGGCTTCGGCAATGTCCTCGCCAACGCCGGGCGGCAGGGTCGAGAAGGGCAGGCCCGAAAGCACATAATCGGCTGAGCCCAAACTGCGGTCGGCGAGAATCTTCTCGACGTCGGCGGCCGAGCCGGTGACCGCAACCAGCCGCGGATCGTCGATCGACTCGCGCAGATAGCGGGTGAAGTCGGGGTTGGTGTCGATCGTCACGAGTGTCGCATCGCTCGCCAGCCGGTCGAGCACCGGCCGGGTGAACGTTCCGACACCCGGACCATATTCGACGAACAATTTGGTATTCGCCCAGTCGACCGGTCCAAGCATCCGGTCGATCAGCACGCGGCTCGACGGAATGACGGAGCCGACCATCACCGGATTCTTGAGGAAGCCGCGAAGGAACTGCCATTTGGGGTTCGGCGAGCGCCCGGCCTGCCGGCGCGCCAGGCGCCGGGGGCTCTTCAGCGTTCGCGCAGTGGAGGTCGGCATGAATGCTCCGTTGGGTGTTCGAAGGCCGGAACCGTTGGCAAATGGGCCGCTGCTTTGCAAGTTCCTGAACGCGCCGCGGAAGAATGATGACACTTTGGTTCTGCGAACCGCGCCATTTCCGCGACGAAGAGGTTTCCCATTGATGGACGCGCCTCTAAGCGCGGCGGCGTGGCTTCGATTGCGGGCAAAAGCGGTGTCGGCGCGAGTGCGCTGACCACCCGTCATTTCCTGTTGCTCTACGCGGCGATGCTCGTCGCTGCGGCGGGAAACACCGCGCTGCAATCGGTGATGCCGGCGATCGGGCGCGAGATCGGGATCAAGGATTTCTACGTCGCCATCGCCTATACGTGGTCGGCCGTCTTGTGGGTGCTGCTCGCGCCTTATTGGGCGGAAAAGAGCGATCACCACGGCCGCAAGACGCTGACGATCATGGGAGTCAGCGGCTTCATCATCTCCATGACTTTGTGCGGCATCGCTTTGTTCGGCGGGCTGAATCGTCTGATCGGCGGCGCGCTGACCTTCGGTCTGTTCGCCGTGTTCCGCGGCATTTACGGGGGCTTCGGCTGTGCGACGCCATCCGCGACGCAGGCCTATCTCGCGTCGAAGACCAGGCGCACCGGCCGCGTCGCGGCGCTGTCGGCCTTGTCCTCATCGTTCGGCCTGGGGACGATCATCGGCCCAGCCGTCGCGCCGTTGTTCGTGCTTCCCGTGGTCGGCCTGGCCGGACCGCTGTTCGCGTTCGCGCTGATCGGGCTTGCCGTCGTGACGGCCGTCGCCTTGTGGCTGCCCAACGACCGCCTCGGGCGCCGCCTCGGGCACGGCGCAGCGATGAGTTATCCCTCGCTCGCGACCACGCCGACCGGCGCCAGCGTCGTCGCCGCCACCGCGCCGCGGCGGCACAAGCGACTGAGCTGGAGAGACCCGCGCGTCCGGCCATGGATCATCGCCGGGGTGGTCGCCGGCCACGCGCAGGCGGCGACCCTGACCTGCATCGGCTTCTTCGTCATCGACCGGCTGCATCTGTCGGCGTGGGGCTCGGAAGGGCCGATCGCGATCGTGATGATGGCGGGCGCGGTGGCGACTCTCGGCGCGCAATGGGGGCTGATCCCGCGGCTCGGCCTCAATCCACGCTCGCTGATCCTGTGGGGCGCGCTGATTGCCGCTGCCGGGCTTGTCGGGACGATGCTGTCGCAGGCGCTCTACGGGATCACAGTCGGATTTGCAGTGGCCTCGCTCGGCTTCGGTTTCACCCGGCCGGGGTTCACCGCCGGTGCCTCGCTTGCCGTGCCGCTGTCCGAACAGGGCGGAGTCGCGGGCGTGATCACCTCGGCCAACGGGATCAGCTACGTGCTCGCACCGGCGCTCGGCATCGGCCTGTACGGCTGGAACCATGATTTGCCGTTCGTCGCCTTCGCGCTGCTGCTGGTGGCGCTCGCCGCCGTGGGCCGCGCCCGCCTCGGCGACTAATCCTTTCCGCCGGCCTTGGACCGGAGCATGCCCGGAAGGACGAAGCCGATGCCGCCCATCGGCCGCGTCGCCTCGCTCTTCAGCGTCTCCTGGATGCGCTCATATTCCTCGAGCATCTCGGGCGTCACCGAGGCGCGCGTTTCGCCGAGCGCGGCCTCGAAATCGGCCATCGTCACCTTGCCGGTGTCGAGTCCGCGGCGAAGCGCCGTCAGGCCGGCGCGGCGGACGAGGTCCTCGAGGTCGGCGCCGGTGAAGTGCTCGGTCCGCTGCGCGACCTTTTCGAGATCGACGTCGTCGGCGAGCGGCATGGCGTGGGTGTGGATCGCGAGGATTCGGCGG
>JBJMVJ010000089.1:0-3875 GCA_045810685.1 Sphingomonas sp. | reverse complement strand
GGGCGCGCAGATCGTGGCGCGCTGCTGCGCCGACAGCAACGGATTGTCGCAATTGATCGTCGAGGTGCTTCCGAAGAAGTTGCCCGACGGCGCGATAAGCGAGTTGGACGTGTCGTGCATGAACATCGCTTCGAGGTATGGCTTCGCGCCCGGAGAAATCTCATATTCGGAGAACGCGCCGAACGTGTAGCGCTCGTCCGGCCGCTGGTAGTAATTGTAAGGGCCGAAGTTGAACGGAAAGTGGCCCGGGACGAACTGATTGCCCTCGACCCGGAAGTTGCCGACATTCGTGGCGAACCTGCCCTGCGGTCCCGTGGTGCTCGAGCCGCCGCAGTTGAAGTCGCGCGGCGGCGTGCCGCTGTTGAGAGCAGCGCGAGCGGCCAGCGTGCAGAAGGAATAATCACGGCTCGCCTGCAGGACCGAGTCCTGCGAGCGGTAGGTGGCATAAGCGACGATGCTGCCGCGGTTGTCGTCGAACCCGGCGCCGAAAGCGGCCGAGACGTCCTGCGCGCCGCCGTTGATGCTCATGCCGTGCGGCGGCCGGAAGTTGCTCGCGACGTCGGCATTGAGGATATTGGCGCCCGCCCGGTTGTCGTGCATGAACGTCGATGCCTGGGCGTCGACGCGCAGGCCGCGGAAGTTCGTGTCCATGATGAAGTTGACGACGCCGGCGACGGCGTCCGCGCCGTACACCGACGAGGCGCCGCCGGTGAGCACGTCGACGCGCTTCACGATCGACGAGGGAACGAAGTTGATGTCCGCGATCGAGCCGAGACGCGGGTCACCCGGCTGCAAGCGCCGGCCGTTGATCAGCACGAGCGTGCGCTGCGAGCCGAGGCCGCGCAGGTTGACCGAGGCGGTACCCGAAGAGCCGTTCGAGATGTTCGAACCCTGCGACGCAAAGGACTGCGGCAGCGAGTTGATCAAATCCTCGGTGCGGGTCGTGCCCTGAAGCTTGATGTCCTGGCTCGACAGCACCGTCACCGGACTGGCCGAGGTCAGGTTCGGCTGCGGAATGCGCGTGCCGGTGATGACGATGTCGCCCGCGCTGCGGACCGTCTGGCCCTGCGCGTTGGTCGACGGAATCGTCGATTGACCCTCGACCGGAGTGGTCGTGTCCGGGGTCGTGCCATTCGCCGTGTCGGCGGGGTTGGCCGGAGGCGGAGTCGTCTGCGCAAAGGCAGGCGAAGCGACCATGCTGGCGCCGACAAGGAGCGTCGTCGTGAGCAGACGCGAGCGGAAATCGAGCTTCATTTATTCTTCCCCTTCACTAGCCGCGACGGTGCACGACTGACGTGGATCGGCAAACGCAACTTTGCCGAACTGCACCCTGTGATAGGTTAAGCCGGGAGAGGCTGGCAACGGCTCGCACCCCGGAGCGGGCGAGTTGTCGCCGCGCTGTATCAATTTTGCAACAGCGACCGCTTGTGCTTTTCACACGGCTGTGCGTAGGTTTTGGACGCCGTCCAGGGGGCTTTCGATCATGCGGAAATTTCTCATCATTTCAGCGACTTTCGCGCTTCTCGCACCAGCCGCGGCCGAGGCTCGCGGGCCGATCGCGACGGGCACTCCGGCGAGCGTCCAGAAGCTGCTCGCCTGCCGTTCGATCACGGATTCGGCGCAGCGCCTGGCCTGCTACGATCGCGAGACCACGAGCGTCAGCCAGGCCATCGCCACCCGCGACGTGGTGATGATCGACAAGGCCCGCGCGACCGCGGCCAAGCGCTCGCTGTTCGGATTTTCGATCCCCGATTTCGGCGGCCTGTTCGGCGGCGGCGACGAGGTCAAGGAAATCACGAGCACGGTGACGGCCTTCACCCAGCGAGGCTATCTCGGCTGGATCTTCCGCCTCGCCGACGGGTCGGAATGGGCGCAGACGGACGATGCGCAGCTCGGACTGCCGCCGCGCAAGGGCGACAAGGTCGTGGTCCACCGCGGCAGTTTGGGATCCTTCTTCCTGAGGCTGAACGGGCAGCCCGGAATCAAGGTGAAGCGCGTCGGCTAGGCCTGTTCGGCCTTGAGACTGGCCTCGGCGTCGACATAAGGCTCCTGCCGCTCGACGCTCCAATAACGCAGTTCGTGCAGCGGGATCCGTTCCCCGGTCACCGCGCAAATCACATGGTCGCCGTCCGCGAGCAGGCGAAAGGTCCCCGGCAGATATTGGATGCGGGCGGCCTTGCCGCTTCCCGACATCAGCATCGGCATTACTCCTCTGGCCCGTCGAACAACCCGGGCTGAGGTGGGACATAGGATCGCCGGGGCTTGCGCTCAACCGGCGCGGCCTTGCCGGCACTGCCCACCACCGTCGCGTCCACCTCTCCGTCGGAGAAGCGCAGGCGCAGGTCGCGCGCCGCATTGGCTTCGGCCGCGCGGGTCAGGGTCATGCCCGAGCGATCGGTGACCCGGGCGTAGCCGCGCGTCAGCGGGCGGTCGGGATGGACCAGTTCGGCCATCTGCCACAGAGCGGCGAGCTTCTCCGCGAGGCGGGCGATCCTGCCGTCGACGAGATCGCGGCGGAGCCGGCCAGCGACAAGATTCATGTCCGCGCGCGCGTGGCCGGCGCGAGCCGCCAGCGACCGCGGCAGCCGCTCGCCGAGCTCGTCGACGCGCTGCGTCGCCGGGGCGAACAGCGCCTGGGGCCCGGGCCAGCGGCACACGGTGAGGTCGTAGCGCTCGCGCGCGCCGTCGACGTGGCGCGACAGGCGGTTCCGCGCGCGATGGCCAAGCTCGGCAAGCTGCGCGAGCAGCTCGGAGCGGACCGGGACCGCCATTTCCGCCGCCGCGGTCGGGGTCGGCGCGCGGCGGTCGGCCGCGTGATCGATCAGGGTGGTATCGGTCTCATGTCCGACCGCCGAGATCAACGGGATCGGGGATTCGGCCGCGGCGCGCACCACCGTTTCCTCATTGAAGGCCCAGAGGTCCTCGATCGACCCGCCGCCACGGGCGACGATCAGCAGGTCGGGGCGCGGGCTGATATCCGGGAAGCCGCGGATCGCCGCCGCGATCTTGTCGGCCGACCCTTCGCCCTGGACCGGCACCGGCCACAGGATGACGTGCGTCGGGCAGCGGTCCTCGAGCCGGTGGAGGATGTCGCGGATCACCGCCCCAGTCGGCGATGTGACGACGCCGATGACGCGCGGCAGGAACGGCAGCGCGCGCTTGCGCGTCGCGTCGAACAGGCCCTCGGCCGCAAGCGCCTTGCGGCGTTTCTCGAGCAGCGCCAGAAGCGCGCCCTCGCCGGCCAGTTCGAGCCGGTCGACGACGATCTGATATTTCGAGCGGCCGGGGTACGTTGTGAGCTTGCCGGTGGCGATCACCTCGGCGCCGTCCTCGGGCTTGAACGCGAGCGCGGCGGCGTTGCCGCGCCAGATCACCGCATCGATGCACGCGCTCTCGTCCTTCAGCGTAAAATAGCAATGGCCCGAGCCGTGGCGCTTGAAGCCCGAGATCTCGCCGCGCACCCGGACCTCGCCGAACGCCGTCTCGATGGTCCGCTTGAGCGCGCCCGACAGCTCGGTGACGCTGAGCGCGGGCGAATTGTCGCCGGGGGCGACGTTCGCTAACAGGCCGCTTCGCGGTTCGTCAGGGAGATCCATGAATATCTTGCTCTTGGGTTCGGGCGGCCGCGAAGATGCGCTCGCCTGGCGCCTTAGGCAATCGCCGAGCTGCGGGCGATTGATCGCAGCGCCCGGCAATCCCGGCATCGCCCGCTGGGCAGACTGCATCGCGATCGATCCGTGCGATCCGCAGCGGGTCGTCGAGGTGGCGCGGCGCCATTCCATCGACCTGGTCGTGATCGGCCCGGAAGCGCCGCTGGTCGCGGGCGTCGCCGACGCGCTGCGCGCGGCCGGGATCGCGGCGTTCGGGCCCAGCGC
>JBJMVJ010000088.1:0-5988 GCA_045810685.1 Sphingomonas sp. | reverse complement strand
CTGTTCCGCCCTGCGGGTATTGTTCGTCCAGGAGGACGTCGCCGACGGCATGATCACGATGATCGCCGGCGCGATGGAAGCGCTGAAGGTCGGCGATCCGTCGGACCTGTCGACCGACGTCGGCCCGGTGATCGACGAGGCTGCCAAGAAGGTGCTCGATGAGCACCTCGACTGGCTCGACAAGAATGCGAGGAAGATCTGCCGGCTGCAGCCCCCCAAGGACTCGGCGCACGGGTGCTTCGTTGCTCCCGCTTTCTATGAAATCCCGTCGCTAAGCCAATTGAATCGTGAGAATTTTGGCGCGATCCTTCACGTCATCCGTTTCACCGGCGACAGGCTCGACAAGGTGGTCGAGGACATCAATGCCACCGGCTACGGACTGACGCTGGGTCTGCAAAGCCGGATCGACACCGTCCGCGACTATGTCGAGGAGCATGCCCGGGTCGGGAACTTCTATGTCAACCGCAACCAGATCGGCGCCGTGGTCGAAAGCCAGCCGTTCGGCGGCGAGGGGCTGAGCGGCACGGGGCCCAAGGCCGGCGGTCCGCATTATGTGGCGCGCTTCGCGACCGAGCGCGTGACCTGCATCGACACCACGGCGGCCGGCGGCAACGCCAGCCTGATGGCCTCGATCGAGGGCTGAGCTGTCCCATGCTGGAACGGCGCGGCTGCCCTGTGGAGCGCAGCGGTCGGGCAATGGTTGATGGAGGTGCGGGGTGGTCCACGATGGCGGACACGAACACGCCTCGCCGGAGCGGCCGGGTTGCACGCAGCCGGGCCGCTTCGTCATTTCAGGATCAAGCGAAACAGAGCCGTCAGCGCCCCGGCGGCGCCACCGGTTGGAGAATGCCGCCGGTCATCCGACCGCCAGCGTCGAGCGCGGCCGACATGATCACGCCGCCCTTGGCGAACACCAGCTCGTAGGCGTCGTCGCCCATGTCGGCGCGGCCGAGGAAAGTCACCGACTTGAGCGCGCCCATCGAGCTGAACAGGGGATGTGTCACGGGCAGGTCCCGGCGGACGACCTGGGCGAACTGCGGAGACAGCCTGTCGTAGTCGGGCGAGCCGCTCGCCAGCCCGGCGACAAGCCTTCGCAACGCAGCCTCGGTGCCGGCGGTCGGCACCGATACCCGTTCTCCACGCTGCCCCATCGGTCGGAGAATGCCGCCGGTCATCCTGCCGCCGGCGTCGAGCGTGGCCGACATTATCGCCCCGCCCTTGGCGAACACCAAATTGTAGACGTCGTCGCCCATCTCGCCGCGCCCGAGGAAAGTCACCGACTTGAGCTCGCCCATCGAGCTGAACAGGGGATGGGTCATGGGCAGGTCCCGGCGGACGACCTGGGCGAACTGCGAAGAGAGCTTGTCGTAGTCGGGCGAGCCGCTCGCCAGCCCGGCGACAAGCGTTCGCAAGGCAGCTTCGGTGCCGGCCGTCGGCACCGCGCCGGGGGTGAACACCCGTTCTGCAGGCGGCCCGACCGGTTGATTATTAGCGGCTTGCGAGAAGGTCGCGGGCTGCAAAAGCAATCCCAGCACAATTGCTCCGATCAGGATCATGATGGCCACTCCGAGGACTGCCAGACGAGTGAAGGCTGAGTGCAGCGGGAGAGCATCGGAAGCCAGCTCCGGCGATTGGGGTACCGCTTGACCGTACCCTTCGGCCTCACCGAGCATCCGAGCGGCTTCCAGGGACGACGTCGCGCCGAGCTTGGTGCGCGCCATTTTGAGGCGCTTCTCGACTGCGTGGTGCGAAATGCCGAGATCCGAGGCGATTTCCTTGGCAGACTTATGCTGTAGCCATTGCCGCAGGCAGACCTTCTCGCGCTCCGTCAATCTCGAAAGTGACCCGCGGTCGTCCATTGATGAATGGATAAAGGCTGTTGCCGCTCGTCGCTAGTACGGTCCGCTGGTACAACGGGATAGAATGGCGTTCATCGCGTGTCCGCTTTCAGCGCACAACAGCCGCCCAGCGGCCGCTCGCGGACGCGGATGGCTCCCCGGGCCTGATTCGAACAGGCGACCATTCGATTAACAGTCGAACGCTCTACCGCTGAGCTACCGGGGAATGCCGTCTGCACGGGCAGCGGCTAGATAGCGAAGCATGCCTTAAAGGCAAGTGACTAGGTCGCGAACTGCTCCATCGCGATCCGCTCGTCCAGCGCGTGCTCCGGATCGAACAGCAAGGTGAGCGAGCGCTCGCGGTCGAGGCGGACCTCGACCCGGGCGACGTCGCGGACCTCGATCTGGTCGGCCACGGCCGACACCGGCCGGTTCTCCGCCTCAAGGATGGTGAAGCAAACGGCGGTATCATCGGGCAGGATCGCGCCCGACCAGCGGCGCGGCCGGAACGGGCTGATCGGAGTCAGCGCCAGCATCTTCGCCTGGAGCGGCAGGATCGGGCCGCGCGCCGAGAGGTTGTAGGCGGTCGAGCCCGCGGGGGTCGCCACCAGCACCCCGTCGCAGGCAAGCTCGGGCAGAGCGACGCGACCGTTGACCGAAATCTCGATCTTCGCCGTCTGCCGCGTCTCCCTGAGCAGCGACACCTCGTTGATCGCGGCGCCAGCAAAAGTGTCGCCGCCGACTGTCGTTGCAACCATCTGCAGCGGTGCGACGCGGATCGCCTTGGCGCCGGCGATCCGCTCGGGCAGGCAGTCGAGGCGCCAGTCGTTCATCAGGAAGCCGACGGTGCCGCGGTTCATTCCGAACACCGGCCGTGGGCAGCCGGCCTCCAGCATGTGGTGCAGCGTCTGCAGCATGAAGCCGTCGCCGCCGAGCGCGACCAGGATCTCCGCTTCGTCCGCCTCCGAGAAGCGGTAGCGCCGGCGCAGGAGCGCCTCGGCCGCCCGCGCGGCGTCGGTGTGCGACGACAGGAGCCCGATGCTCTCGCCGGTGAGGTCGATCAGCGAATGACCGCCGGAAGGCGCCGTGTCCGCGTTCAAGCCAAAGTCCCTCATCAGCCTCGACTGCCCGCCAAGATAGGGCGTTGGCGCGGCAAAATCACTGTCCCGTTTCGGGCCGTGGCGGAAGCCCGACGTTTCGCTTCCCAAACCAGCCGACTAGTTCGGCCATCGTGTTGACCAGGGACTGCATCGGTTGGTGGGAATTCGAGAGTCTATGTTAACCTGGGACAACATCAGTAAGTGGGGACGGCGGGCGTCCGATGCAGGGGCAATGGCGCCCGCCAAACCGCAGCGGGATCTGCTGCTCGAAGCGACCATCGCGCACGAGCAGATCGACGTCCTGTTTCAACCGCTGATCGAGCCGTGGTCAGGACGGGTGGTCGGCGCCGAAGCGCTGGCGCGCTCGCCGGTCGCCCCGGACGCGCAGCTGCTGTTCGCCCGCGCCTCGGCCGGGGGCCTCGACGAGCGCCTGTCGCGCCTTGTGCAGCGCAAGGCGCTGCGGTGCGCGGCCGTGTGGGAGGGCCCGCTCAAGGGCCTGGGCCTGTCGATCAACATCCTGCCCGCAGACATTTCGCGCAAGGGCTACGACCAATGGCTGCTGGACGAGATCGGGGCGGTCGGACTCGACCCGAAGCGAGTGACGGCGGAGATCACCGAGAGCGTGTTGCTGGTCGATCATGAGGCGGTTGCCGAGCGCCTGAGCAACCTGCGCGAGGCGGGGATCAGTATCGCGGTCGACGATTTCGGCACCGGCTATGCAAGCCTCGCCTATCTCACTTCCTTGCCGCTCGACGCGATCAAGATCGACCGCGGCCTCGTTGCGGACCTGGTCGGCGGCGAGCGCGACCGGATCGTCGTCAAGGCCATGATCCACCTCGCGCGCGAGCTCGACCTCAAGGTGGTGGTCGAAGGCGTGGAGACCGCCGCCCAACTAGCCCTCGTCGCCGAATGGGGCTGCGACCTCTACCAGGGCTTCCTTGGCGCCGGCGCCCTGACCCATGAGGAGCTGACCCGTTTCGTCGCCGCGGCCAACGCCGAAGCGGCGTAACGGTTCGTCGAAAACACAGCGCACCCGCCCTCGTGTAGTGCTCCACCCGCGCGAGGAGGTGAGGCATGAAGCAGGTCCAACTCGCGATTGCGGCCACGGTTCTGATCGTCGGGGGCTGCCACAAGGCCGAAGCCCCGCGCCACTTCTCGCAGGCCGCGCTCGACCAGGCACTCGCCGATCCGCGGCGTGCCGATCAGCGCCCTGATGTCGACGCACGCCGCAAGCCCGGTCCGCTGATCGCGCTCGCCGGGGTCAAGCCGGGCGACAAGGTCTTGGACCTGATCCCGGGCGGCGGTTACTGGACGCGGATCTTCAGCAAGATCGTCGGGCCGAGCGGCAAGGTCTATGCGGTGTGGCCGCAGGCTTATGCCCGTGACGCGGGCGGCAATGTCGCGACCCTTCGCCAGCTCTCGGCGGATAAATATTACGGCAACATCGTCACCCAGGTTCAGCCGTCCACGCGGCTAACCGCACCCGAGCCGCTCGACGTCGTGTGGACGTCGCAGAATTTCCACGACTATCCCGACGAGTTCATGGGCAAGGGCGACCCCTCGCAGCTCGCCCGCGACGCCTACAAGCTGTTGAAGCCCGGCGGCACGTTCATGATCATCGATCATATGACCAAGCCCGGGCGCGGCACCAGCGACACCGACACGTTGCACCGCATCGACCCCGCGGCGGTACGCAAGATCGTCGAGGGCGCGGGCTTCCGCTTCGCGGGCGAAAGCAAGGTGCTCAACAACCCGGCTGACCCGCTCGACATCCCGGTATTCGACAAGAGCATCCGCGGGCACACGAGCCAGTTTGCGTACAAGTTCGTCAAGCCAAGCTAGGCGGGCTCCAACTGCTTGCTTGCCGCTTGGCCCGCCGCCGCGACCCGGGCCAGGCCTCGCGACAGCTGCAGCGCGCCATTGAGCCGTGCCTCCGGCGTCGGCCAGCTGCGGCTCACGATCATCTTGCTGTCGGGCCGAAGCTTGGCCGCGCCCTGTAGCCCGGCGATGTAAGCAAGCAGCGCCTCAAGGTCGGGGAAACCGTTCTCGGCGAAGGTCACGACTGCTCCCTTGGCGCCGATGTCGAGCTTGGCGACGAACGCTTCGCGGCAGTTGAGCTTGACCTCGACGATCTTCATCAGGTTGGCGGTTTCCTGGGGCAGCGTGCCGAAGCGGTCGATGAGCTCGGCGGCGAAGGCATCAATGGCCTGCCTGTCCTCGAGCTCGCCGAGGCGGCGATAGAGGCCCATTCGAAGGTCGAGGTCCGGCACATAATGTTCCGGGATCATGATCGGCGCGTCGACGCTGATCTGCGGCGTCAACTCGTCGCGCTGCGGGACGCCGCCGGCCTTCAGCTCGATGATCGCATCCTCCAGCATCGACTGGTAGAGCTCGAACCCGACCTCCTTGATATGGCCCGACTGCTCGTCGCCGAGCAGGTTGCCGGCGCCGCGGATGTCGAGGTCGTGGCTGGCGAGCTGGAATCCCGCCCCGAGGCTGTCGAGGTCCGCGAGCACCTGCAGCCGTTTCTGCGCAGCTTCAGTGACCGAGCGGTCGGCGGGCATCGTCAGATAAGCGTAGGCGCGCGTCTTCGAGCGCCCGACGCGGCCGCGCAGCTGGTAGAGTTGGGACAGGCCAAACCGATCGGAGCGATGGACGATCAAGGTGTTGGCGCTCGGGATGTCGAGCCCGCTCTCGATGATCGTGGTCGAGAGCAGCACGTCATATTTGCGGTCGTAGAAGGCGCTCATCCGCTGCTCGACCTGGCCAGCGCTCATCTGACCGTGGGCAGTTACGAACTTCACTTCCGGCACCTGCGCGCGAAGCCATTCCTCCATGTCGGGCACGTCGGCGACGCGCGGCACGACGAAGAAGCTCTGCCCGCCGCGATAATGCTCGCGCAGCAGCGCCTCGCGCAGCACCACCGCGTCCCACGGCGTGACGTAGGTGCGCACGGCGAGCCGGTCGACCGGCGGTGTCTGGATCACCGACAGCTCGCGCAGACCGCTCATCGCCATCTGCAGCGTGCGCGGGATCGGAGTCGCGGTCAG
>JBJMVJ010000087.1:0-15036 GCA_045810685.1 Sphingomonas sp. | reverse complement strand
GAAATGCGCCACCAGCCGTTCGTTCTGTGGATCAAGGATTTGTCGGCCGCCGATCCGCTGACGCCTGTCAACCTCTTCGGCCTCCTCCAGTTCACCCCGCCGCAGATGCTCGCGATCGGCATCCTGCCGATCATGGTCGGCGCGACCCAATGGATGTCGATGAAGCTCAATCCCCAGCCGATGGACCCTGCCCAGGCCCAGGTGTTCGCGATCATGCCGTGGTTCCTGGTGTTTGTGATGGCGCCGTTCGCCGCCGGCCTGCAGCTCTACTGGATGACCAACAACATCCTGACCATCGCCCAGCAATGGCATCTGTACCGCAAGTTCGGCCTGCATCTGTCGGACACCCACCCGGTCCACACATGATACCTTCCGTTTCGTCATTGCGAGCGCAGCGAAGCAATCCAGAGCTGGATTGCCGCGTCGCCTTCGGCTCCTCGCAATGACGACTTTGGATGCGGAGCTGGCCGAGCGAGCGCGCAAGCTGTTCGCCGGTCCGATCGTGTTTTTGAAGTCCGCGCCGAGCCTCCAGTTCCTGCCCGATCCCGAGGCGGCGGAAATCGCCTTTGCCGGCCGCTCCAACGTCGGCAAGAGCTCGCTCCTCAACGCCCTCACCAACCGCAAGGGCCTGGCGCGAACGTCCAATACGCCGGGACGCACGCAGGAGCTCAATTTCTTCGACGTCGGCGAGCCGCCGAAGCTGCGCTTGGTCGATATGCCGGGATACGGTTTCGCGGAGGCGCCAAAGGAGCTGGTCAAGCGCTGGCGCCACCTGGTGAACGACTATCTGCGGGGCCGCGCAGTCCTCAAACGAACGCTGGTGCTGGTCGATTGCCGCCATGGATTGAAGCCGCCGGATCGCGAGATGATGGACATGCTCGATGCGGCCGCGGTCAATTACCAGCTCGTCCTGACCAAGGCCGACAAAGTGAAACCAACCGAGCTCGAGGCGACACTAAAACAGACATCGCACGAAGCACGGACGCGTGGCGCGGCTCACCCGACCATCTTCACGACGTCGAGCGCAAGCGGTAGCGGGATCGCCGAGTTGCGGACGGCCGTGCTCGAAGCGGCGATTTCCTAGGAGAGACTCTTGTTCAAGCTGATCATCGGCAACCGGGCTTATTCGAGCTGGTCGATGCGCGGCTGGCTGGCGTGCAAGCAAACCGGCGAGGAGTTCGAGGAGCTGGTCGTGCCGATGTTCGACGCCGACTGGGATCAACGCCGCGAAGGGGACGAGTTCGCGCCATCCCTCGGCAAGGTGCCGATCCTGTGGGACGGCGAGATCGTCGTCTGGGACAGCCTCGCGATCATCGAGTTCCTGGCCGACCGCTACGGCAGCGCACTTTATTGGCCCGAGGACGAGGGCGCGCGCGGCATGGCCCGCTCAATGGCTGCCGAAATGCATTCCGGCTTCGCCAACCTCCGCCGCGAGCTGCCGATGAACGTTCGCAAGAGCTTTTCGCCAAAGAAGCTCGAGGAGCCGGTCCGCGAGGAGATCGACCGCATCTTGCAGCTATGGGCGCAGGCCCGCGCCCGCTTCGGCGGCACCGGCGATTTCCTGTTCGGCGACTGGTCGGCGGCGGATATGATGTACGCGCCGGTGGTCACGCGGTTCATCACCTACAGCGTCGGCGTGCCCAGCTTCGCGGGCATCTACATGAAACATGTGCTCTCGCACCCGCATGTCGCCGAATGGATCGACAAGGCCCAGGACGAGCCGTGGGTGATCGATCAATATGAGGCGGCCGCCTAGGACTTGAACGAAAGACGCTTGGCGTCGCCGTACGGCGTTCCGTCCTTGTGGACGAAGCCGCTGTCCTTCCACATCATGTCGATGTCGGGATAGTCGCCGCCCGCGTCGGCTCCGGCGCTGACGCAGACGAATGTGCATGGTTCGTCGCTGCGGTTGATCAGGTTATGGCCGTTGGGCACGCCCTTCGCCCAGGCGACGATGTCGCCCGGCTCGAGTTCGGACTCCCCCTCGTCCTCGACCAGCACGGCACGGCCGCTCAGCATGATCAGCAGCTCGTCCTCGCCGACGTGCCAATGGCGCTGGCTCGACCACGCACCCGGATCGAGCGTGACGTGCCTCGCGCCGAGCTCAGTCAGGCCGGCAGCGTCCCCCACTTTGCGTTGCCACCTCCCCTTCACGGGCTCGTTGAATGGCGGCGGATAGCCGGTGCGGTTGGTCGGTTCGAGTGAATCGAGGTCGATCTTGGGCATGTCCGCCCATTAGCAGAACCGGCTGCGCCTAGAAGGTCCCTTTCACCGACACCTTGAACAGTGGTCCAACCAGATCGTTGTGATCTTCGAAGAATGCGATCGGCGCGCGGTCGCGAAATCCCGCGTAGACGATCCGATTGAAGGTGTGGCGACTATTGAAGATATTGTCCGCCTGGAGTCTCACCGTCAGTCCAAGGACGTTCTTGTCCTCGACATAGAAGCCGACCAGCCACGGGATATCGAGCGAGCGGTAAATCTCGGTCAGGTAATAATTTTTCGCATAGTGGTTGTACTGAACGTACGCGCTCCAGGCGAACGGCGTGCGTGGAACGTCATGGCGGATCTGCAGGTTGCCCCAGCGGTCATAATTGCCGCTGATCGGGCGGCTCAGGCCGGTGAGCGGGTCCTTGACCGACGTCCATTCAAAGCCGGCGTTGAGGTCGAGCTTGGCGCCATGCCAGCCAAGCGGGTCAAGATTGAACGTATTCATGCTTTCGGCACCCGCCTTCTCCGCCCGCGGCAGATTGCCGATCCCCTGGCCGCTGGTGCCGATCGGGACCACGTCGATGATGTCGGTCACCCGATAATAATGCAGGTTGAGGCGCGTCTTGCCCCAGCGTCCGAGATCGCGGGAGAATTCGGTTTCCGCTTCCCAGCTCTGCGGCGGAACGAGATCGGGATTGCCGGCATTCTCGCGATCCTGGCTGAGGTGCGGCTGGGCGAGAAAATCGTAGAAGCTGATCTGCCCGACGCGGCGGCGCAGCTTGAGGCTCACGTCCCAGTCTTTCGCCGGGCGCCAGCCGAGGGTGATGCTGCCCTTCGGCCGAAAGAATTTCCGTGCGGGCTGATCATCGTCGACCCGGTCGAGGTATGAAACTTCGGCCCCCGCTGCGACCTGCAGGTCGAGATTGCGCGTAAGCGGCCGGCTCAGCGTTCCGATCGTCTCATAGCGCAGTTCAGTGACCTCTCCCGTGCCTTCGGGAAATGGAAGCTCGACGAACTCGCGCGCCGGATCGAGCTGGAACAACCGTCCCTTTTGATCGAGCGAATTGAACGCGCGCTCGAATGAAACCTGCCAATCGTTCGGGCCGCCTTTCCAGTGATATTCGGCCCGCGCGATCGCCTCACCGAGATGGGTGTCGCGGCTGAAGCGAGTTCCGAGCGGGTTGGCGCCGGTGCTGACGAACTCCGTGATGTCGGTCGTCAGGATCGGCTCGTGCTCCCAGTGGCGAAGACCGATAAGCTTCAGTCGGCCGGGTCCGAGGGCGAATTCGTAATCCCCGTTGACGTCAACGTAGAAGCCCTTGTCCGCGGACCGGTTGGTGCGCGTGCGCACTTCGCCGCTCGTGAACAAGCGCGTGTCGCCTTGGAACTGCGGGCTCCAATAAGGGGTGTAGCCGAGAAGCAGATTGCCGACGGAAGAGCCGGGACCATCGATCGCAAGCTTCAGCTTTGAGTTCACCTGCTCAAATTCAGAATGGTAGCGCTCGTGCCGCGTCTGGGTGAGCACATGATTGGCATCGAAGATCTTGACCGGTCCGCCGAGGCCCCCTCTGCCGGCTCCGTTCGCGACCGACAGCGTGTAATCGACCGGCCCCGCCTTGTTTGAATAGCTGATCGATCCGCCCATGAACTCCGGCTCGGTGAAATGAGCGCGGAAGTTGACGTACCAATCGTACTGGCCCGAGCCCTTCCCGGTTCGCTTGAGGACGACGTTGGCGACCTGTCCTGAAAGGCCGGCGATGCCGAGGCTGGCGGCATCGACGATCTCGATCCGGTCGACTGCGGATGCCGAGGTCCGCTGCAGCTCGTCGGCCGCACCCGACTTGTTGTTGACCCGCTCGCCGTTGATGAGGACGTTCTCCGATGCCTGACCAAGCCCCCGCTGCGACGTGTCCACAGTACGGATGGTGAAGCTCGGCACCTGAGCCAGCATGTCGTAGGCTGTCTTTGGCGCGAACCGCGTGAAATCGGCCGGCGTGTAGACGCGCTTGGCGACCGTTGCGTCGCGCGGCTGGGCCAGCGCCGGCGCGGTCGCAAGCACAGTGCAGCTTGCGAGTAGAAAAGCAGGAATCGAACGCGGCACTGGCATCGGCAGCTCCCCAGTCACGCGGCAGCGATGCGCGTGCTACATTTGTAGCGTGTGCTACAATTGTAGAGTCGATGCAAGTCTCTATCGACCAATCGACGAGCCGCTTGCTAGGGCCGGCTCATGTCCGCTTCCGTCGATCCCGTCGCGCTCGCCCAGGACCTGATCCGCTGCCCCAGCGTCACTCCGGCGCGGGGCCAAGTATTCGACGTCCTCGAGCAAGCGCTGGCGCCGCTCGGCTTCACCGTCCATCGCTGGGTGATGGGTGATCCGCCCGACGGACCGACCGAAAACATGGTCGCCATCCGCGGGCAAGGCGCACCGCATTTCGGCTTCGCCGGCCACCTCGACGTCGTGCCGCCTGGCGACGGCTGGAGCGGCGACCCCTTCGCCGCCGAGATCCAGGGCGGCCAGCTTGTCGGCCGCGGCGCGAACGACATGAAGAGCGCGATCGCGGCTTACGTCGCTGCCATCTCGCGCCTCGAGCCCACGACGGCCACGCTGTCGCTGCTGATCACCGGCGACGAGGAAGGCTATTCGACTTATGGGACTCCGCGGATCATCGACTGGCTCAAGGAGCGGCAGATCCGCCCGGACATGATCCTGATCGGCGAGCCAACCTCGGTCGACAAGCTCGGCGATACCGTGAAGATCGGCCGCCGCGGCTCGGTCAATATGTGGATCGAGGTTCCGGGCGTGCAGGGTCATGTCGCCTATCCCCACCGCACGGCCAATCCCATCCCGCCGCTGGCGCGCGTGATCGCCGCCCTCGATTCGTTGCACCTCGACGACGGGACCGACAGGTTTCCCCCCTCGAACCTTGAGTTTACCGCCGTCTCGACGCCGACCGCGGCGAGCAACGTCATTCCCGGAAGCGCCACCGCGCAGCTCAACATCCGCTTCAACAACCTTCAGCGCGGCGCCGACCTGGTGAAGCAGGTCGAGGAGATCGCGGCGCGCGAAGCGCCGGGCGCGACAGTCAAGGCGCGGATCTCGGGTGAAGCCTTCCTCACCCCGCCCGGGCCGCTCTACGAATTTATCGTCCAGGCCATCGAAGAAGAGACCGGCCTCTCGCCCGAATTGTCGACCAGCGGCGGCACGTCAGATGGCCGCTTCCTGATCCAGCTCTGCCCCGTGGCCGATTTCGGCCTGCCCAACGCCACCATGCACAAGGTCGGCGAGTGCGCGGCGGTCGAGGACATCCGCGCTCTGTCGCGCATCTACGAGCGGATCGTGAGGAAGGTGCTTCAATGAAAAAGGGGCGCGGAAAACCGCGCCCCTAGGGTTAGTTTGAAAACAAAGCTTAGCGCATTGCTGGCGCTTCAAGGGCCCAAAAGACGTGGGTCAGGGTCATCAGCCCCGGTCCGTCGACCCGCTGGAACATGTCAGGACGTCCCTTGGCGTCGAAGTGGATCGCGCGGCCCCATTCGCGAGGAGAATCCCCCGGATCGCCGAACGCACCGGCGGCATTCGCGCGGAACGCGACCGTCGTGGTCGAGTCGAGGTGGCTATAGATGATGTTCAGCTCGTCATAATCGTGAGCATTGGGATACTCATTCGATGGACCGTAATTGAAGCCGCCCACCGTGCCCCCCGACGGAGCATTCGTGTAGTCCATGCAGGTGCCGAGATTATAGTTATTGAACGTCTCGTCCTGGTGGTCGAGGCCATAAGTGTGACCGATTTCCTGGCAGCTCACCAGCCTGCGCCATGCCGGCGTGTTGTAGCTCGCTGAATTGAAATACGTATCGTTCAGCTTGACGGTACCCTGTGTAATGTGCGTCCCGCCGGTGATCGAGATGCTGGCGATACCCAGCCAGCCATTGTTACCGTAGTTCGAGTTGCAGACCTGGATCGTGCCGGCCACGCCCTTGCACCGACCGGTGGAGCTCCCCGC
The DNA here is from genome assembly GCA_045810685.1 of Sphingomonas sp. Lineage (GTDB taxonomy): Bacteria > Pseudomonadota > Alphaproteobacteria > Sphingomonadales > Sphingomonadaceae > Sphingomicrobium. The sequence continues at coordinate 8,824 of JBJMVJ010000087.1, read as the reverse complement.
AACGAGCGGCGATTTGATCACGGTTGACTGGTTCCAGTCCGACTGCGCCGTAACCAGGTAGCTGTCCCAGCGACTGTCGACATTGTCACCAAGCTGCACAGTTACCGGGTTGGCGGTGCGCGCCCAATGATAGCCGCCCCAGCTGTTTGTCGCTGCGGCCGGCGTCGAAATCGCCGCCCACGCCGCGCCGAGGGCCAGTGCCCCCTTGATTGTACCCCTCATAATCAACACTCCTACGATGGACCAGGCACATCACGGGCCGCTCAAAGCCCTACCGAGCGACAATCACAACAAGTTGAGTGTTAGGAACCCCCGCCCCTGATGATGTACGGTCTAGGAGTATCCTAGAATCGCACGACGTCAAGCTTAAGGGCCGATCACGTCTCAAAAAAGGACGAGTATTCAGGCTGTTAAGTGTGCGAGATAATCTGGGTTAACGTCGCGCCGGAGGCGGTGCCGGCGGGATGGCGGCTGGCACTTGGGGCTTTGTCCCAATGTCTGCAGCCGGTGGCAGCGTGGGCTCATCGAAATCGCCGAACCGCCGATGCCGCACGATGTGAGGCGTGATGACGATGTAGAGATCGGTCTTGCTCTTGCTTGACTTGTCGACCCGGAAAAGCGCGCCGAGCAACGGGATATCGCCAAGGATTGGCACCTTCGTCCTCGACATCAGTGCGTTGTCGAGTGTGAGGCCGCCGATGACGAAGGTTTCGCCGTCGCGCACCGACGCCGAAGTCTCGGCTTCGCGTTGGCTGATCGTCGGATAGCCCTGCTGCGATCCAGTGACCGCCGAGGCCACTGCGTAGATGTGCGACGTGACGAATCCATCAGGACTTACCCGGGGCGCGATCTGCAACGTGACGCCGACATTCACATACTGGACCTGCTGCGACACCGCATTGACGCCCGAGAGGGCAATCGACGTCAGGATCGGAAGCGCGTCACCAGTCAAAATCTTGGCCGTGTCGCCGCTCTGCGCCGCAATACGCGGCGTCGAAACGATCCGGCCGTTCCCCTTCTGAACCTGAGCGTAAATCGCCGCCTGTACCGAAGCGCTGTAGATATTCTTGTCGAGGTCCGCGCCGAACGGAGCAAAATTGCCGCGCGTGATTGAGCCAGAGGCGATCTGACCATTAGCGTTGGCGAAGTCTATCCCAATGTTGCGAGAGCCTTGTTCAGTCAGCTCCACAAACTGGGTTTCGAGGATGACGCTGTCGACTGGCACGTCGATCAGCGCGATTTGTCCCTTTATTCGGTCGATCCGCTCCCGTGATCCTCTTAGCCAGATGGCGTTGAGACGACGATCGATTGCCATCCCCGCATCCACGCTCTCGCCAAGCGGCTGAGCCTCTGCAATGCCTTGGCTGCTTGGTGAAACATAGCTCGTGCCGCTGGTCGCGGACATGGAACCGAACCCCGGCTCACGGCGGATGAAAACGTTGTTCGGCTTCACGCTTACGCCATCGGTGAGCAATCCGACGACCTCCGAGACATCGGCATATTTGAGCATGACGAGCTCGTAGCCGTCTTCGCCGGGAGGCGCCTCCAGCGGCGGGGGGACGACGTGCGCGGTTCCAAGCGCGTCATTCTCCGAGCCTACCGGGCGGCTGCCGACCGCTTCCGCGCCAGTCAGCTTGGTTACCGTGACCAGCAGCCGGTCCGGACCACCCGACTCCGCCGATACTTTCGCCGGAACCGCGGAAGTGAAGCGCACCGCCAGGCCAGCGTCCGTCGGCTCGAAGTCGATTGATCGAACCATTCCGCGATAGTCTCGCCGGCCACTCAAGCTGGGCGAGCGAGCGGCACGAAGCAACAACAAGGCCGGCCGACTTGGGTCGGTGTTCACGGTCGAGAAGCTTCCGACCTTTGGCGTGACGGCCAGTGCGAACACGCTCTGATCGGGGCCCTCAGCGATGATCTGGACGTCGGTAATTGTCGATGTCGGGCGAAATGACGGCGATTGTGCCGCAACAGGAGCGGACACGAAAGTCCCGGGAGCTGCCAGACAGAGCAACAGCGACGGCACCAGCAAGGTGCTACTGAGTTTTGCCAATGCCCTCCCCAACCCTCTAGAAATACGCGGGAATTTTTGCCCTTGGAAAGCTTAGCACAGCTGCCTGCCCGATCAAGGCGGCCTTCCCTCGCTCGAAACGATCGGGCGCTGCGGCCCCTATTTTACGCTGAATACGAAGCGGCCCCGCTGCTCCCGGCCAGCGCTCATTGCGCGCCAGGCGACCGAATAGACTCCAGGTCCAAGGCCGGAGAGCGGGACGACATAATCCCGAAGCTCCCCGGCCGCATGGATCATCGTCGGCATGACCCCCTCAGGACCGCTTATGGTGACCTCATCCAGCCGAGCAGGCGGATTGAAGTGCAATCGCAGATTGTCGATCGGCGCGGCCACCGTTGACCCTGCTCGCGGCGATGATCTGACGAGCACCGACGCTGCTGCCTGCTGAGCGGGAGATATTCGTGCACCCGGCGCCGCGCAGTCCACAAGCAGCGCGCTACTTGCTCCGATTGCAACCGCAAGGATCCGTGCATCCATGAACTCGCAACGGGTGGAACTTGAGCGCGTTCCAGCGTGGCAGCGCGAGACGCCTAGGCGACCGACTGGACGGCGGCGCCGCGGCCGCTGTTCGTCCAGGCGAGGAATTCGCCTTCGAGCATCGGTGGCGCGAATACGTAGCCCTGGACCGTGTCGCAACTCATCGCCCGCAGGATGTCGGCCTGGGCAGCCGTCTCGACCGCTTCGGCGACGACTTCGCAGTCGACACCCTTGATCAGGTGGATGACGGCCTGGACGATCACTCGTGCCTTCTCGTTGGTTTCGATGTCGGCGATCAGCGACGGATCGAGCTTCACCCGGTCGAGCGGCATCGCGCGCAACCGCGCGAGGTTCGAGTAGCCGGTTCCAAAATCATCGATCGCGATGCGCGCGCCATCCGAGCGCAGCGCGGCGATCTCATCGAGCACTGTCGCGCTGGCCTCCATGGCTGCGCTCTCCGTGAACTCGAGCTCGACCAACGACAAGGGCACGCGGGCGTCGGCAAACGCCTGGCGAAGGCGGACGAAAAAGTCCGGCCGCTCGACCTGCCGCGGGCTGACGTTGAACGCCACCCGGCCACCAAATCCGTCGCGCTGCCAATTAGCAAGGGTCGCGGCCATCTCCGCAACGACCCAGTCGCCGATCTCGGAGATCAGCCCGGTCCGCTCCGCGACCGGAATGAAGCTGCCCGGCAGCCGCAGCCCGTCGCGCGCATGATTCCAGCGAAGCAGGGCTTCCGCTCCCGCGATCTCGCCGGTCACCAGGCTCATCTGCGGCTGGAAGGCCAGGACGAACTCGTCGCGCACCACGGCTTCGGTCAGCGCCTTCTCGGTATCGATCTTCTGCTGGTGCTCGGCGGCGAGTTCGCTGCTGAACAGGCAATATTGCCCGCCGCCGCTGGATTTGGCGCGGTACATCGCGATGTCGGCGGAGCGCATCAGTGCCTCGATGCTGGTCCCGTGATCCGGCGACATCGCGATGCCGATCGACGCCCCAATATCGACACTGTGCGAACTCAGCTCGAACGGCTCGGAAATCGCAAGCACGATGCGCCGGGCGAGCCGCTCGATTTCACCGACAGACGGAATTTCCGGAAAGAAGATCGTGAACTCGTCGCCTGCAAGACGTGCGAGCAGCGGCCGAGTCCGCGGGGTGCCGGAGAACTCGGCGTTGACCACGACGCGCAGACGATTGGCAACCATGATCAGCAGTTGGTCGCCGCGCGCATGGCCGAGGTTGTCATTGACCAGCTTGAACCGGTCGAGATCGACGAACAGCATCGCCGATTGCGCGTCGTCGAGCACTTCGCTCATCAATTTGTCCGCTTCCGAACGGAAATGAAGCCGGTTGGGAAGCGAGGTCACCGGATCATACATGCCGAGCGCGTGGGCGTTCTCAATCGAGGCGCGGACTTCGGCGAATAGGCTGTCCACAGCGGCTGCGACTTTCGGCATCGTCCGCTGGACCATCTCGGGCGCAGGCGAGACGAGGTCGCCGTCCTCGACCGCGAGCAGCCGCTCGCTGAGCGCGGCCAGGGCCCGGGCATTCTCGCTGTTCGGGCGCTCGGCGGCGACGTAGCTGACGAGCAGACAGAACGCGCCGGCGACAACCGCCGCGACGATCTTTTGATCGAACTCCGTCAGGTAGAGAAGCGCGGTCATCGAAAACATGAATGACGCGAAGCCGGCGGAGCACGACAGGATCGCGTTGCTGATCTTCTGGGCCGTGCCTGCAGTCATTGTGCCTGGTGCGCCTCGCGAGGGCGAAAATCTCCGCCTCAGCGCCCGCGGTAACCAGTCGAGGTTAACAATCCGTCATCGGCGCGGCGGTTTACGCTTTAATATGAGGTAGAGGCTGCCCCCGCCCCCATGGCGCCGGTGAGCGCCGCGGACGGCTGCGATACCAGCGGCATGGCGCGATGCCGCGAGCCAGTCGTGGACTGCCGCGCGGATGCGGCCGCGCTGGACCGGCGGCTCACCGGAGCGGTGGTGGCCGGTGATCAGCAGCACGACCCGCTCACCGCGGCCGATGGCCTGCTCGAGCGTGCGGTCGATCGCCGCCCAGGCCGTGTCGAGGTTCATGCCGTGAAGGTCGAGCACGCGATCGGGATCGACGCTGCCGCTGCGAAGCTTCTTGTCCCAGCTTCCATCGAGGGTCTTTTCGGCAATTGCTACCGAGCTTTCGCGCCATCCCTGGACGATTGTCGCGACAATTCTTAGCGGCTTCGGCTGAGCAGCAGTTTCCTGTGGCTTTTCAACAGGCTCCTGGGCGTTCTTCTCGCGCGATAAGGGCGTGATCGTGGCGGCGACGCGGGCCCACAGCGCCGCCTCTTCAGGGTTGAGCGAGCGCACGGGCCGCCGTGCCCTTCGGCACCAGGATCAGCGCCTGGCCTGACGCCGACATGCCGCCCGCGATGGCCGCGGCCTCGGAACCCGTCCCCCAGAAAGTATCGAATCGATTCGGACCCTTGATCGCGCCGCCGACATCCTGCGCCACCCATATTCCGTCCACCTCCGGCCGATCGGCGTGGTGGAGGTAGACCGGCGCGCCGAGCGGGACGAAATTGGGATCCGCCGCGACCGTGGCGCGTGGGGTGACCGGCACGTTGAGTGCCCCCGGCGGACCCGGCCCGGTCAGCTCCTTGAAGAACACGTAGGACAGATTTTCACGCATCAGTTCGCGGCCCTGGTCCGGGTTGGCGCGCATCCAGTCACGGATCGCCTGCATGTTGGCGCCGCCGGGGGGCAAGATGCCGCGCTCGCGCAGCAGCCGCCCGATCGCTACATAATCGCGCCCATTCTGTCCGGCATAAGCGACCCGCATGACGGTGCCGTCATCGAACCGGATGCGCCCGGAGCCCTGGATCTCCATGAAGAACAGGTCGACCGGGTCCTTGGCCCAGGCGAGCTCGAGACCCTTACCGGCGAGCGCCCCGTCCTCGATCTCGGCGCGGCTGTAATAGAACGTGCAGGTGCCGGTCTCGTCGATTCGGCCGCGGCCGCTCGTCCCGTCCGGCTTGGTGCAGCGGACAAGGTCGGGCGGGACACGATAGATCGGCGCATACCCCGGCTGCGGGGTGCGCGAGCCCTCGATTTCCGGCTCGTAATAGCCGGTCGCGAAGGCGCGGCCCTCGCCCACCTTCACCCAGTCGAAGCCGTAATAGAAGAAGCCTGGCGCAAAGCTCGGGTCGAGGCTCGCCGCCTGAGCGCACACCGGCTGCCAATCGCCCCGCTGCGTGAGGCCCGAGCTGTCGTTTCGAGCCGTGACCGCGGAGCAGCTGATACGAAATGCGCCGAGCGCCCGCGCCGCTTCATCGCGGCCAAGCACGCGCGGTGTGTCCAGCTTGACCCCGGTCTCCACGGCATTGCGACCAATCGGAGGCGACGGCGGAGCCGGCGTGGGTGTCGGCGCCGGCTGCGGCGCGGGCGCAGGTGGCGGGATTTCGGGTGGTGGGGCTGGCCTGGCGGCGCAAGCGGCGAGCAGAGCGAGTGAAGCGAGCGCGAGCGCCCGTGCGAACGGCCTCACTCTTCCTCGTCGGTCTCGACCAGCAGCCAGTTGGGGTCGCGAGAACCGGTATCGCGGCGGAAGGACCAAAGGTCGCGGGTCTGCACGGCGTCACTGAGCGAGCCGGCGACGACCTGTCCTTCGGAATTGCGGGTGACGGCAGCGATATCCGCCTCGAAGCGGACCGTGATCACGGCGACGCCGCGCTCGAGTGTTGCTTCGGAGATCACCGCCTGCTCGATCGCGACCAGCCGATTGTCAAGGCTGAGGCCGTCCTTCTTGCGTTGCTCGACCGCGCTCGCGAACGCGTCGAACACATGCGGCTCGACATGGCCTTGCAGCGCGGCGAGGTCGCCTTTCCAATAGGCTTCCAGAATCATTCGGTAGGCCGATTTCGCCCCTTCGAGGAAGCGCGCCACATCGAAGCTCGAATCGGCGGCAAGGATCGCGCGCACGCCGGGGCCGGCCGTCGGCACGTACGCCATGTCGCCGCTCTCGGCCGGAGCCGGCTGAGGAACGGCGGGCTGTGTCACCTGCGGCGCCGGAGCAGGATCGGCCGGCTTGAGGATCGGCTGCTGCTCGTGACCGGTGCGCTCGCCGAGCACGCTGTAAAGGCGCAGCCCGATGAAGAGTGCAACCAGGGCAAGGATGACGATGACGGTCAAATTTCAGTCCTATGTGTCTTGGCAGCCAACATAGTGTGCTTATCGTAAATATTCCAACACCGCCCAACGCACGAGGGCGGCATTGCGCCCCATTATTGCGGCTGCTAGGCGCGCAGGCTCCCACCGCCGCTCATCGACAGCGGCCCCGGCGCAGCGCAACAATCTGTAAGGACAGCATAAATGGCGGAGCAGGAACCCACGGGCGGCAACGGCGCCGACACCAGCGACCAGCCTCAGGTTTCGATCCTCGCGCAATATGTGAAGGACCTGTCCGTTGAGAATCCCAACGCGCCGCAGGTCTACTCGTGGCAAGTGCAGCCGAACCTCGACGTTCAGTTCAACCTCAACGTCGAGAATGCCGGCGAGAACGTCCATCAGGTGACGCTGAAATTCGACATTTCCGCCCGTTCCGACAACGGCGTCCACTTTGTCGTCGACCTTAGCTACGCGGGGCTGTTCGGGATCCGCAACGTGCCGGACGAGGCGCTTACGCCATTCCTCCTGGTCGAAGCGCCGCGGCTGCTGTTTCCCTTTGCCCGTCAAGTGATCTGCGATGCCGTGTCGAGCACCGGCTTCCCGCCGCTGATGCTCGACCCGATCGACTTCGCCGCCGCCTACATGGCGCAGGCCGAGGCTGCCCAGGCCGGCTCCCCCGAATTGACCGGCGAAGGTGCCGGCAACGCCTGACGCGCCCGTAGTGCGCGGCGGGGCGACCGGATGAACCTGGCCCGATCGCTGGGGTCGGTCGGCGGGCTGACGCTCGTCAGTCGCGTGCTGGGGCTCGCGCGCGACATGCTGTTTGCGCAGTTCGTCGGCGCGAACTTCGCGTCGGATGCCTTCGCCGTCGCGTGGCGCATGCCGAATATGTTTCGTGCGCTTTTTGCGGAGGGAGCGTTCTCGGCCGCCTTCATCCCGATGTTCAACAAGAAGGTGGCGGACAGGGACGGCCATGGTCTTCCGGCCGGAATCGAATTTGCCGAAGATGCGCTGTCGGTGCTGCTCCCGGCACTGCTCCTGATGACGTTGCTGCTGGAGCTTCTCGCCTGGCCCGCCACGTATCTCATCTCGCTTGGCTTCCACGGCGCTTCCCACGAGCAATTCGCCTACGCAGTGATGCTCGCGCGCTTCACCTTCCCGTATCTGATGCTGATCTCGCTGGCATCGCTACTGGGCGGCATACTCAATTCGCTGCGGAAGTTCTGGGTGGCCGCCGCCGCGCCGATCCTGCTGAACCTGGCGCAGATCGTCGCTCTCCTGTTCTTTCACACGCATGAGCCGCTCAGTACGACCCGATACCAGGCGATATCGGTCACGATTGGCGGCGCCTTGCAGCTGGCCTGGCTGGCGCAAGCCTGTTGGGCAAGCCACGTGCGCCTCAAGCTGAAGCGGCCGACGATCAACCAAGACGTCAAGCGGCTGCTCAAGCTGATCGGCCCTGCCGCTGCAGGTGCCGGTGCAGTGCAGTTCAACCTGCTTGTGTCGACGGCGCTCGCGACGGGGCTGCTGCCCCACGGGTCGGTGTCTTACATTTACTACGCGGACCGGCTGAACCAGCTACCGCTCGGGCTCATCGGGATCGGCTTGGGCACCGTGTTGCTGCCGACCATCTCGCATCAATTGGGCCGAGGTGCCGACGGCGAAGCGATGATGACTCAAAACCGGGGGCTCGAACTTGCCCTGTTCTTCACGCTTCCCGCGACCGTCGCACTGGTGATCTGTGGGGTCCCGATCATCACCGGATTGTTCCAGCACGGGCAGTTCGACGCGTCCGACGCGGTGAAGACGGGACAGGCGTTAGCGGCATTTTCGCTCGGCTTGCCGTCCTACATCCTCGTGAAGGTGCTGACTCCAGGCTATTACGCGCGCCACGACACCCGGACGCCGATGCGCTTCGCAATGATATCGATCGCGGTGAATTTGGTGCTCAACTTGCTCCTGATCGTGCCGCTCAAACATGTTGGGCCGCCGCTGGCCACGGCGCTCGCATCAACCGTGAATGTGTGGATGCTCTATCACACGCTGAAGAAGCGCGGGCACTTCGAATCCGACCCTCGGCTTCGGCGGCGGATTCCGCGCCTCGCAATTGCCGCCGTCCTCATGGGCATAG
>JBJMVJ010000086.1:0-6898 GCA_045810685.1 Sphingomonas sp. | reverse complement strand
TTTGTTCCGGTGGGAATGCGGCCCGGGCGGCGACATCGCCTGGGTCGAGGGCGCACCGCGGGGCCCGCTGATCGGGCGCTCGATCGCAAGGCCCCAGGAGAGCGACGGGGACCGCGTCGATGCGGACGTGGTTCGTGCCTTTTCGATGCGTGCGCCGTTCCGTGATGCTGTGCTCAGCGTCGGCGGCGCCGGCCCAGTCGCGGGCGAGTGGAAGATCAGCGGCATTCCCGCGTTCGAGCCAAGCGACGGCCGCTTCGCCGGCTACCGCGGAGTCGCCTTGCGCGAAACCTTGGCGCCGAGCGCCACGGCAACGCCGCGCCAGACCTTGCCTGACCTGTTGTCGGACCCGGATTCGCTGCGTGAGCTGGTCCACGAGATCAAGACTCCGCTCAATGCCATCCTCGGTTTTGCCGAGATCATCGAGGGCCAATATCTGGGGCCGGCGGACCGCGGCTATCGCGAGCGTGCGGCCGAAATCGTGCGCCAGGCGCGGCTGCTGCTGACTGCGATCGACGACCTCGACTTCGCCGCCAAGCTTCATTCGGCCGCCGGAACGGCGCGCGAACGGGTTGACGTTGCGGCGCTCCTCGACCGGGCCGCCGCGGAGCTGGGCGAGATTGCCCGCAAGCATGGAGCGCAGGCCGAAGTGGTTCGATCGCGCGGCGACGTCGCGGCGGCGGTCCAGCCGGAGCTTGCCGACCGGCTGCTGGTCCGTCTGTTCGGCGCGCTTGCCGACCAGGCAGAAGCCGGCGAGCGGCTCCAGGTTTCGGCCGAGGCGGCAGCCGATGGCGTGCGGATCTCGATCAGCAAGCCGGCGGCGCTGCGCGGCCTCGGCGATTCCGAGCTGTTCGACACGGCGCGCGGCGGGGACGCCGTTCGCGGCGGCTTTTCGCTGAGGCTCGTGCGCGGGCTCGCCCGCATCGCCGGCGGCGATCTGCAGGGCAACCGCGACGCCTTCGCGCTGCAATTCCCGCGATCGTCACGCTGACGTCTTGGCGCGCGGCGGAGCTTTCGTCTATTCGCGAGAGAACCTGGGAGGGCCTGTAGCTCAACGGTAGAGCCGGCCGCTCATAACGGCTAGGTTGTAGGTTCGAATCCTGCCGGGCCCACCAGGGATTTCGATCGAAGTGACAGTCGGGGAGTAGCGCAGCCTGGTAGCGCATCTGCTTTGGGAGCAGAGGGTCGCAGGTTCGAATCCTGTCTCCCCGACCATCACAACGAGTTTCGAATTGCCGGCGCTCCTGCGATATTTAAATTCGCACACTTCCGCGAGGCGACGTGCTGGTCGCGAGGTCGTGACCTTACCGGTGCAGGGGGGAAGAGATGTTTGCAGCATTTGCAGCCGTTCTAATTGAAGGGGCCGTAGCGGCGACACCCTCCGCTAAAACTTTCGGTGCCCTCGCGGGCTGCTGGCAAGTGTCGGGTGCTGTTCGCGGGAAAGATGCGGCGTCGGTGGCACGCGGAACATGGCATCTGGGTCGACGCTATTTCATGCTTCAGCTCAAATCGGCAAAATCCAGCCAAGGCTATGAAGCTGCCCTGCTCTATGGTGCCGGTGAGAAGCCCGGCGGCATCAATGCCTATTGGATGGACAGCTTTGGAGGGGCCTATTCAACCTCGGGAGCCGGCGAAATCACGCGCGACGGGTTCAACGTGGTCTATCGATATCCGGATGCATCCTATTTCAACCGCTTTGCTCGGGCTGGTCGTGGATGGCACTGGACGATCATGGAGCAGGCGACAGGCAAACCCGAGCAACTGTTTGCGGAGTACAGGTTGAGACCCACCAGCTGCGGCGGGCTGAAGTTCAATTTCTAGCATCGTCTAGCTTAGGCGCCGCTCCGGATCGCCACGCCACCAGAAGAGCAGATAGGCGACCACCGCGAAAAGTACCCAGATGCTGACGTTGAGGAAGAAACTGGTCGCTTGCGCCAGCCAGCTCTGGTTGATTGCAAGGAGGCTGTCGGTGACCGGCGTGCGCTTCGCCGCGGGCAGGCCGCGGAGCGCGATCAGCGCCTGGTTCTTGACGTTCGACTGCTCGAGCATCAGCCCGACGAGCGCAAGCATGCCAATCGCGTAGAAGCCGAACGCGGCGATGCGGAACAGCAGCGCCGAGCGGTGCAGGAAATAGTAAATTGCGACGATCATCGCGAAATTGATCGTGATGATCTGCCCGAACAGCACCGCATATTGGGCATTCACGTCGCGGATCATGCCGATCAGCTCGCTTTCGCCCATAAGTCCCTCCCGTAAACGCGACAGGGCGTTTTGTCCGTTTGTGCGCTTGCTAAATAATACCGCATCACCCGCTCGGCACCATCCGGGTGAGGGTGCCACGCAGGCGATCGCATGGACTATTTCGACTTGTTCTCGGTCGTCGTGGTCGTCGTCGTCGTGGTCTTGTGCTCATCCTTCTTGCCGACGTGGACGTCGACGTCGGCATTGCCGACCTTGTTCTCGATCTTGTCGCCGGTCTTCTGGACGTCGTTGCCGATGTCCGCGGCGATGTTCTGGGCAACGTTGCCGACGTCGGCCGCCGTATTCTCGGCCGTGTTTTGGTCATATTGGACGGTGACCGCATTGCCCTCCTTGGAAACGTTGCAGCCGGCGAGCAGCAGGAGCGGAAGTGCGAGTGCGATGCGCATGATGATCCTCCCTTGTTTGGAAGGGACAACGCGGCTGCGGCTGTTTCGGTCCCGCATCAAAGCAGGCGCAGCTGATCGCCTTCGGGCGGACGGAAGAGGTCGGTGCGCAGGCCGAATTTGGCGTTGCGAAGACCATATTTCTTGCAGGCGATGTCGAACCGAGTCCGGAGCAAGTCGGCCCACGGGCCTTGTCCCCGCATCCGGCTGAAGAAATCGGGGTCGTTGTCGCGCCCGCCGCGGAGCGAGCGAATGGTCGCCATGACCTTGGCGGCGCGGTCCGGATAATGTTCATCGAGCCACGCGCGGAACAAAGGCGCGACCTCGTGCGGCAGGCGCACCGGCAGATAGAAGCCGCCCGGCGCCCCCGCCTCGACCGCTGCCTCGACGATATGCTCGAGCTCGTGGTCGGTGATCTGCGGCACGACCGGCGCGATCGCGACGTAACAGGGAATGCCCGCCTCATTGAGGGCCTTGACCGCCGCGAGGCGCTTGCGCGGCTGAGGGGCACGCGGTTCGAGCGTCCGCGCGACGTTGGGGTCGAGCGAGGTCACCGAGAGAGCAACGGAGGCGATCTGGAGGTCGGCAGCCTGCTTCAACAGGTCGATGTCGCGCAGCACCCGGTCCGACTTGGTCGTGATGGTGAAGGGATGGCGAGTCTCGACCAGCAGCTCGACCACCGAGCGGGTGATCCGCCAGCGTTCCTCGATCGGCTGGTATGGATCGGTGTTGGTGCCCATCGCGATCGGCCGGCACTCATAGCCGGGCCTCGACAAAGCGGCGTGGAGGAGTTGCGCGGCATTTGGCTTGACGAACAGCCGCGATTCAAAATCGACGCCGGGTGAGAGATCGTGGAACGCGTGGGTGGGGCGGGCAAAGCAATAGATGCAGCCATGCTCGCAGCCGCGAAAGGCATTGATCGAACGATCGAAGCCGATGTCGGGCGAGTTGTTGCGGGTCAGGATGGACTTGGGATGCTCGATGGTGACGGTGGTGCGGCGCCTGGGCACGCCGTCGAGGGCTTCGACCTGGTCGAGCCATTCGCCTTCGACCACCCGCTCCTTCAGGTTGAAGCGCGTTGGGGTGGCGTTGCGGGTCGCCCCGCGTCCGTGGCTCGACTCGACCGGCATGCGCTGATCCATAGCGCAGCCGGTAGAACATAACAAGAACGGAGGATCAGTTTGCCAGGCGTGTCATGCTTGTCGGGAAACTTGGCCAGCGATGCTCCGCAAGGGCCTGGAGGCTTGCCGTCTTCTCGCCGTTGAGGCCTTGATAGACCCACATGTTGCGAAGCACCGCGGGAACGTAATAGCGGGTCTCCCAATAAGGGATGGACTCGATCCACAGCATCGGATCGCCCTTGTCGTTGATCGCGGCCCAGCGCGCGACCGGCAGCGGGCCCGCATTGTAGGAGGCGATCACCCGCGGCAGTTGCCCGGCCGTCGCCGAGGATCCGCGCATCGTCTCGATGAAGCTCTGGCCGAACTCGAGGTTGAAGCGGGGATCGGTGAGGTTGGCGCGCGAATAAGCGACGCCGCGGCTGGTCGCCATCTGCTGTGCGGTGATCGGGAGTACCTGCATCAGCCCGACCGCGCCGGCATTGCTGATCGCGGTTGAGCGGAAGGCGGATTCCTGGACGATGTGGCCGAACGCCAGCGCGGGATCCACGCGCCAGCCGTTGACCGGCGCCCAGTGGGGCATCGGGTAGCGGTCGGCCGAGTCGGATCGCGCGCCCCACTGACCGTTGTTGGCGAGGTAGAGTTGCGCGGCCGCGAGCTCGAGGCGCTTGGCGACCTGGATCAGCGCATGATGTTCGGACGCAGCGCCGATCTTCGCCTGGTGGCGGAGCATCGCTTCGGCGAGGGCAGGCTCGCCGATCCTGGCAAGCTCGACCGCGCGCTGGACGTTGGGCAGATCGTCGACCGGCGGATCGTTGCCGATGAAGGGGTCGCCGGCGAGCTTGGTCGAAAGGCCGAGAGTCTCGCGCGCGACCAGCCCGTAGAAGCTCTCGGTCGCCTCGGGGGTCGAGGCCGCAGCCTTGAGCAGCCCCTCGACCGAGCGCGGGCGGCCGGCCGCCTGCTCGGCGCGCGCCGCCCAATAATAGCCGCCGGCGCGGAGCTCGCGCTGCTGGGCAAGCTGGGCGACCTGCCGGAAGGCGGCCGACGCTGCGTTCCAGTCGCCGAGGCGCCATGAGGCAAGCCCGGAAACCCACGCGGCCTGGCTCGCCCATTCGCCGGTCGCGCCCTGCCGCCAGGTGTCGGCGACGCGGCGGGCATCGGTGTCGAGCCCGACCACATAATAAACGAACGCGGTCCGGGTGCCGGCCTCGGCCCGGGCTTCGGCCGAGAGCTGGGGCGCGTAGATCAGCAGCTGGGCCTCGGCCCCGGCCGCGTCGTCGGCCTTGATCAGCGGGTCGAGAATTGTGCGAAGCTGATCGGCGTAGGGCTCGCCCTGGACCGGCTTGGCCTTGTAGCGGACCGGAGCAGACCCGATGCTGTAGGTCGGCTTTTCGCCAAGCGTCTGCGGCGGGGTTAGCGCGCCGCGCTTGACTGCCATCGCGGCAAGCTGGTCCGCTTCAGGCAATTCAGGGGCTTCGGCGATCAGCGACTGGAGCGAGGCGAGGTCGACGACCGGCGAGCCTCTTGCGGTGTAGAGCTCTGCCTTTGCGACGGGAGTGAGGGTGCTGCGCGGCAGCGTAGCGATACCCGCCTGCGCGGAAGCCCAATTGCCGGCGTCGATCGCGTCGAACACGCCGCGCCAGTCCTTTGGCACGACGATCGTGGCGGTTGGCGGCGCGGCCTGCGGAGCGACGGTCGGCTCACTGGCCGTCGTGGTGGTGCTGGGAGCAACGGAGGCCGGTCGCTGCACACTCGTCGACGGCAGCGGCGCGAGCGGGTCGGGCGCGGCCTGCGCAAGGAGCGGCGCGGCCCAGATTAGCGTTGCGGATGCAAGCAGGCCCGACTTCAACGTTCGTCCTCCATCAGAAGCAGCAGGTCCTTCCATGCCAAGGATTTGTTTGAGGGTTGATGAATTAGCGCGCGGGGATGGAAGGTGGCGACCGCACGCACGCCCTCGATCTTGTGGATGTGGCCGCGCGCCTGGAGCAGCGGCTTGCCGAGCAGCGCCTGGGCCGGGCCGTCGCCGAACAGGAGCAGGCGCTTGGGCGCGGCGAGCTTGATGTGGCGCCGGCCGATCGAGGCGCAGGCCTCGCGCTCCGCCGGCGACATCCGCGTTCCGGGCGCGTGCACACAGGAGAGCGAGGCGCAATAAGCGTCTTCGGCTGCGATCCCGATCGCCGCCAGCATACGCTTGGCGAGCTCCCACGCTTCGCCGCCGATCGGTTGGCCGGCGGCAAAGTCCTCGAGCGCAGGAGCATCGGTGAGCAGCATGACCGCGGCGTTTTCCGGCCCGTGCGGCAGGATTCGCCGGGCCGTCGCCGAAGCGAGGGGAAGCTGGGCGCTGCTGGCGAGCCATTGCTGCAGGGCGGCGAGCGTTTCCTCGCTGGGTTCGATGACGTTGGCGACCGGTGCAGGTTCAGCAGTGACCGGCGTTCGCGGCGCCGGCGGCGCGAGCCAGTCGCGCGGCTCTTCCTGCACAAAGGCATCGACCCCGGCGTCGAGCCACCAGGCCAATGCGCTGCGCGCCTCGGCAATGCCGATCGGTTCCGCTACCCCGCCCACGGGCTCGTTCCTCGCTCGCCATTGACGCCGCGGTCAAGGAATTGGCAGGGCATTTGAGTCGAATTGTGTTCCGGCCGCGACAGGGCGAAGGGGAACGGATGAGCGAACGCGAATCCATGCAATATGACGTGGTGATCGTCGGCGCCGGTCCCGCGGGTCTCAGCGCCGCCATCCGCTTGAAGCAACTCGCCAATGAGGCTGGCCGCGAGCTTGGCGTGTGCGTCCTCGAGAAGGGCAGCGAGGTCGGCGCGCACATCCTTTCGGGCGCGGTCATCGACCCCAAAGCGCTCAATGAGTTGATTCCGGACTGGAAGGACAAAGGTGCGCCGCTGACGGTGCCGGTCACCGAGAACCATCACTGGGTACTGACGACCAAAGGCAAGTTCGCCTTCCCGCACTGGTTGATGCCGCCGTTCATGAACAACAAGGGCACATATACGCTCAGCCTCGGCAATCTGTGCCGCTGGCTGGCGGGGCAGGCGGAGGAGCTAGGCGTCGAGATCTTCCCCGGTTTCCCGGCGTCCGAGATCCTGTTCAACGCGGACGGGTCGGTGAAGGGCGTCGCGACGGGCGACA
>JBJMVJ010000085.1:0-4125 GCA_045810685.1 Sphingomonas sp. | reverse complement strand
GTATCGAGCGCGACGGCGGTCTTGCCGGTCTGGCGGTCGCCGATGATCAGCTCGCGCTGGCCGCGGCCGATCGGCACCAGTGCGTCGAGGGCCTTGAGTCCGGTCTGGACCGGCTCGTGAACCGACTTGCGCGGAATGATTCCGGGCGCCTTGACCTCGACTCGGCGGCGCTCGGTGAACTCGATCGGGCCCTTGCCGTCGATCGGGTTGCCGAGCGCGTCGACGACGCGGCCGAGCAGTCCCTTGCCGATCGGCACGTCGACGATCGTACCGGTGCGCTTGACGCTCGAGCCTTCCTCGATGGCGGCGTCCGAGCCGAAGATAACGACGCCGACATTGTCGGCCTCGAGGTTCAGGGCCATGCCCTTGGTGCCGTTATCGAACTCGACCATCTCGCCGGCCTGGACATTGTCGAGGCCGTAGATGCGGGCGATGCCGTCGCCGACCGACAGCACGGTGCCGACTTCCGAGACCTCGGCTTCGGCGTCGAAATTCGCGATCTGGTCGCGGATGACGCGGGAGATTTCAGCGGCGCGGATATCCATGGGTCTGTTTCAGCCTTTCATCGCGGCGGCAAGCCGGTTGAGTTTGGTGCGGATCGAAGCGTCGATGCGCTGGCTGCCCAGCTTGACGACGATTCCGCCGAGGATGTTGGGATCGACCTGCGCATCGATCGTGACGTTGCGGCCGGCGCGGGCGCGGAGCTGCTGGCGAAGGGCGGCGAGCTGGTCGTCGCCGAGCGGACGCGCGGTGACGATCTCGGCCGACGCTTCGCCGCGATGGTCAGCGGCGAGACGCCCGAACGCGCGGATCACCGATCGCAGCTGGTTCTTGCGTCCGTTCCTGGCGAGAACCCCGAGGAATTTCGCCGTGATCGGGTCGAGGCCCAAGTCTGGCGCGAGCGCGGCGAACGTCTTGGCGGCCTCGGCGCGAGACACAAGCGGGCTCGCGACCAGCTCGGCGAAATCCCTGGAATCGAGCAGCGCCTGGCTGAGCGCGGCGAGGCTCGTGCCGACCGCCTCGATCTGCCGCTGGTCACGGGCGAGATCGAACAAAGCGGACGCGTAGCGCCCTGCTAAGCTGGCCCGAATGCCGCCGGATGTCTCCACGCGCGAAAAGCTCCAGAAACGGAATGTGCCCCATGCGAAAACGGGGCGTAGCAGCGGCTTAGCCCCGCACGCCCCCATGGGATGTCGCGGCCACTAGCAAGCGGCTCGGAGCGATGCAACCGCCGGCTTGGGTTTGGGCGCAAGGCGCCGGAAGCGATGATTGGTCGAGGTGGTTAAATGACCACCATGACGTATCGAATCACAGGCATCGATCCCGCTCCCTATCGCCATCTCTACGGGCTCTCTGACGAGGAGCTTGCCAGCCGCGGCATCGTCCGCATGCAGGTAACCGCCAAGCCAAGCTTCCCGTGCCGAGTCAGTCTCACCGATCGCGACATTGGCGAGAGCGTGCTGCTGCTCAACCACGTCAGCCACGACGTCGCCAATCCGTATCGAGCGAGCCACGCGATCTTCGTCACCGAAGGAGTTGAGGAGCCGGCCATTTACATCGATGAGGTGCCGCCGGTGTTCGGACCGCGGGTGCTGTCGCTCAGAGCGTTCGACGAGGATGGAATGATGGCCGATGCTGCTCTCACCCAGCCTGGCCAAGCCGACGCGGGCATTCGCAAGCTGATGGAGAACCCGGCAATCGCGACGATCCACGCCCACAACGCCACCCGGGGCTGCTTCGCCGCAAAGATCGAAAGGAGCTGACGATGGCGAGCCTTGCACCGGTGGTCGATGCGGCTAGATCGATGGTTGTGAGCAACGTTTCGCGGCTCGATGTGGACAGTGCCTGGGCGGCGTTCGAGCGTCGCGACCGGGCATGGGATGGCCGCATCATCGGGGCGGTCAAGACCACCGGCATTTATTGCAAGCCGAGCTGCCCCGCGCGGCGCCCAAAGCGCGAGAATGTCGAGTTCTTCAATGACGCAGACGCGGCGCGCGCTGCCGGCTATCGTCCGTGCCTGCGCTGCAAGCCCGACGAGGTCGGCCGCGACCGCGAGGCGATCGCCAAAGCGGTCAGGTTCATCGAGCAAGCCGAAGATGCGCCAAGCCTCGCCGAGCTCGCTTGTGCCGTCGGCTACGCGCCGCATCATTTCCAGCGGCTGTTCAAGCGCGACCTGGGCGTCTCGCCGGCGGAATATTGGCGCGGGCTGCGCACCAGGCGGGCGCAGGGCGCGCTCAAGGAGAATGGCCGAGTGACAGATGCGATCTACGATGCCGGTTATGCCGGCCCGAGCAGCTTTTACAGCGACGCCAAGGAGAGGCTCGGGATGACTCCGTCGGCGTGGCGCGACGGCGGCCGCGGCGAAACGATCCGCTGGACGCATTTCGACAGCCCGCTCGGACCGATGCTGATCGCCGCGACCAGCAAGGGCATCTGCCGGCTGACCTTCGACGACAGCGTCGAATCTCTCCGCCGGCTGTTCCCGCGAGCGACCATATTCGAGGATTCTGGCGGCCTGCGCGTGCTGGTCGAGGGGGCGCTCGCGGCGATCGAACAGCCGCGCGCAGCGCGCGAGCTGCCGATCGACGTCGCAGGGACGGCGTTCCAGGAAGCCGTGTGGCGCGAGCTGCGCAAAATCCCGCCGGGCGAGACGCGCAGCTATGCGGATATCGCCGCGGCGATCGGGCAACCCAAAGCCGTCCGCGCAGTCGGCTCCGCAAACGGCGACAACCATGTCGCGGTGCTGATCCCGTGCCACCGGGTGATCCGTTCCGACGGAACGCTCGGCGGCTATGCCGGCGGGCTCGACCGCAAGCGCAAATTGCTGGCGGCGGAGGGCCTCGCCGCGGCGTCGCCAGAGCTGCCGCTAGTCGATTAAGCGCCAGGCGGCGAGGGCCAAGGCTAGAGAAAGCTGTAGGGATCGACGTCGACGCTCACGCGGACCTTGGCGCTCCAATCGATGTCCGCCAGCCAGTCGCGGATCACGTCCTGGACGTCGAGACTGCGGCGGGCATGGACGAGCAGACGCTGGCGATGGCGGCCGCGGAGCATGGCGAGCGGGGCAGGCGCGGGGCCGAACACCGCCATTCCCTCGACCGAAGGCGCGGCATGGCCGATGCGGCGGGCGACGGCTTCGGCTTCGCTCGCATCCTCGGCGGAGACGACGATCGCGGCGAGCCGCCCGAACGGCGGCATTGCCGCCTCGCGCCGAGCTTCGGTCTCGGCGGCGTAGAAGCCGGGCGCATCGCCCCTCACCAGCGCTGCGATGACCGGCGCATCCGGCTCATGGGTCTGGACGAACACGCGCCCCGGCTTGTCACCACGGCCGGCGCGGCCGGCGACCTGCTGGATCTGCTGGAAGCTGCGCTCGGCGGCGCGCAGGTCGCCGCCGGCGAGCCCGAGGTCGGCGTCAACCACGCCCACCAACGTCAGGTTGGGGAAGTGATAGCCCTTGGTCACCAGCTGGGTGCCGATTACGACATCGATCGCGCCGGCTTCCATCGCGCCGACGAACTCGGCCGCGCGCAGCGGCGACCAGATGGTATCGCTGGTCACGATCGCGGTTCGTGCATCGGGGAATAGCTCGGCGATCTCGTCGGCGATGCGCTCGACCCCGGGACCGCAGGCGACGAGACTGTCCTCTTCGCCGCATTCCGGGCACGCTTTGGGCGGCGGCATGACGTGGCCGCAATGGTGGCAGGCGAGGCGGTGCATCAGCCGGTGCTCGACCATCCAGGCGGTGCAATTGGGGCACTGGAAGCGATGGCCGCAATGGCGGCATAGCGTGAGCGGCGCAAAGCCGCGGCGGTTGAGGAACAGCAGCGACTGCTCGCCTCGGTCGAGGTTGGCCTGCAGCTCCTCGACCAGCTCGGGCGCGAGCCACCGCCCGCGCGGCGGCGGGTCCTGGGTCAGGTCGATGGCGCGCATGTCGGGCAGCGATGCGCCGGCAAAACGCTGCGGCAGCGAGACTTCCCGGTAGCGGCCGATTTCCACCATGTGCCGGCTTTCGATGGCCGGCGTCGCGGACGACAGGATGACGGGAATGTCTTCGAACTTGCCGCGCATTACGGCCGCGTCGCGGGCGTGATACTGGACTCCGTCCTCCTGCTTGAAGCTCGGCTCATG
>JBJMVJ010000084.1:0-4900 GCA_045810685.1 Sphingomonas sp. | reverse complement strand
TATCGTCGCATCGGCTATCGCCTTGCCGAGCAGCGGCAGGCTGGCCGACCGGGTCGGCCGCAAGCGGCTGCTGCTGATTTCAGTCGTCGGCTTCACGATCAGCTCGGTGCTCTGCGCCTCGGCGGTTTCGCTTAGCGAAATGGTCCTGTTCCGCGCCCTGCAAGGTGTCAGCGGCGCATTCATCGTACCGCTGGCGCAGGCGACATTGTTCGACATCAATCCCAAGGAAAAGCACGGGCAGGCGATGGCCCTGTTCGGCGGCGGCGTGATGATCGGCCCGATCCTGGGTCCGGTCCTCGGTGGCTGGCTCACCGACAATTACAACTGGCGCTGGGTGTTCCTGGTCAACCTGCCTGTCGGCATCATCTGCGCGCTGCTGATGCTGCGCTACATGCCGAAGACCGAGACTCACCGCCGTAAGTTCGACCTGTTCGGCTTCGCCTTGCTGGCCGTCGCCCTCGGCGGCTTGCAGATGTTCCTCGATCGCGGCGAGCAGAATGACTGGCTGTCGAGCTGGGAGATCCGGCTCGAGCTCGGCGTCGCCATCGCCGCGGCATGGATGTTCGTGGTCCACATGGTGACCTCAAAGCACCCGCTGTTCGAACGTTCGATGTTCGCCGACCGCAATTTCGCGACCGGCCTGGTGTTCATGGCGGTGACCGGCGTGCTGCTGCTCGCCGGGCTCGCACTGCTGCCGCCGCTACTCCAGAACATGTATGGCTATTCGGTGCTGCAGTCGGGCTTCCTGACTGCTCCACGCGGCGTCGGGACGCTGATTTCGATGCTGGCTGCCGGGCGGCTCGTCGGCAAGGTCGATTCGCGGCTGCTGGTCGGCATCGGCGTCGTGTTCATGGGCGTGTCGCTGTACATGATGACGGGCTTCGCACTCGAGCAGCCGTCGCGCCCAGTGATCATGAGCGGCGTGGTCCAGGGCCTCGGCCTGGGCCTCATCTTCGTGCCGCTGCAGAGCCTTGCGTTCGAAACGCTGGCGCCGCGGATGCGGACCACGGCGGCGGCGCTGCTCAACCTGTCACGCAACATCGGCGGCTCGGTCGGCATCTCGGTCGTGAGCACGCAGCTGGTGCGGATGACGCAGGTCGCGCACGCGGACATCGCCGCCAGTATCACCCAGCAGACGCTTCCCACCGGCGACGCGACCACGCTCCAGACGATCATCCCCGTCGCCGGCCCGGCGGCGCTCGCCTACATCAACATGGAAGTGACGAGGCAGGCGTTGTTCATCGCCTATCTCGACGACTTCAAGCTGATGATGCTGGTCACCTTCGCAGTGCTTCCGCTGCTGCTGCTGATGAAGCGCGGCAGGCGTATCGGCACCGGCGGCCCGCAGCACGTCGCGATGGATTAATAATCCGAGAGCTTGGCCGGCGAGGTTACGAGCCCGCGGGCAAGCGGATCCAGGCTGCGCGCGATCTCGCGAATCTGGCCGTCGCTCAGCTTGTCGAGCTGGGCCAGCGGGGGAATCGCCGGATCGTAACCCATGACCTGATCGGGATGAGCCTCCATCCATTTGCGAAATTCACCGAAAATGCGGGCACCGGCCCGGTCGTGCGGGCCGTCACCCTCGATATTCGTGTCCAGGTTGCGCAGGGCCATGCGCGGGTAAGCAGTCAGCGCCAGCTCCGATAGCTTGGCGCGATATTCGAGGACCGGCTGCTCGACTTTGTTGCTGAGCCCGAGCGTCGCATCGATCGCGTGGCGCCCCTCGTGCACGGTGATCGACTGGTTGAGGTTCGCGCGCGAATATTCGGCGAGGAAATTGCGCCGGACGTCGGCTTCTGTCGCACCTTTGCTCCGGGCGCCGGCCCAAATCTGGTCGACGAGCTGCATTTGCAGGCGGTCATTGAGCCCTTCGAGCGTTGCGACGGGTCGCGCTTTCAGCTTGGCAATGTCCTCGCTGCCCTTTTTCGCCTGGTCGTGCAGCATGTCGCGACGCGACGGGCTGTCCTGTGTCAGACGGAAAGCGCGCAGCGGCGATTGCACGTAACCGGGGCGGACATGGACGATGACATCGTCGCTGCTCCATCCGCCGACCATCGCCGAGCCGTCCCACAACCACGATTCAAAGCCGTTCGCGAGCATGTTGTCGAGCGCCATGAAGTGGATCTTTGCGGTGTGACCATATTGGGTGACTTGGTCATTGCGGTCTTCGATCACGTGGCCGAGGTGGACGCTGGGGTAGCCGCTGGTGGTGCCAACCGAGCCGACCAGACCATAGGCGCGAACCAAGATCGCCTTCGGATCGCCGGTCATGCCGGCAGCCGCGACGAGCTTGGGCAGCCATTCGGCCGCGGCCTGGTTGAGCACCGGAGCCGCGGCGGCGAGCGAGGCCGCACTCTTGTCGCCGCGGGCGAGGGCGCGATTGACCCGCACGATCAGGGGATCGAACGCATCGCGGAAACGCCAATAGGCTTCGAGCTTGCGCCATCCCGGATCCGTTGCCGCGGTGCCGGGCAGGCCGTGCGCCATGGCATAGCGGCGCGATTGCTCGAAGAAGCCCGCGCGCATCAACAGATCGGCGAGTGCCAGGCGATCAGCGGCGGCCGCATTGGGGGCGAGGCCCTTGGTGAAAATTGACGTGACGCCAAGGGTTTGAAGAGCTTGCGGCGCATCGCTGTCATCGAGCCAGAAATAATCCTTCCAGGCCGACAGGGCCGCGTCGGGCCGATCGGTCAACAGAGCGAGCTCGAGCCGAACCCGCGCGCCCTCGACGCCCGCCTCGGACGTCAGCTTTTCGGCTTCGCGAGCCGCCGAGCGGAGCAGCTCTACGCGCCTCGCCGGTTCAGCTTGCGCAAGGTCGAGACGAGCGCCGATCAGATGAGTCCGGATAGTGTCGAGCTTGTCGGGCTCGCTGCACATGGCTTCGAGCTGACCGACTTTGCTTTCCGCTTCAGCGCCGCGCTTGGATTCGCGCAGCACGCGGGCGGTCATCTCTGCCGTATCGCACGGCTTGCCGCCGAGGCCGCGCGCGGCATCGAGATGGCCAAGAGCCCGTTTCGAATCGCCGTCGATGAGCCAGGCAACGCGCGCCAGCTCCCTCTCGGCCGTGCTGCGATCGTCCGGCGACGCAGTGCGGTCCGCGACGACCTGCGCATAAATACGCTCGGCTTCCGCAACGTGGTTCAGGTTATACTGGTCGCGGCCGGCGCTGACGCTCGCTGCCGAAGCCGCCGTTCCGAGCAACAATTCTACCAACAACAGGGCCCCGACGACGCGCATGGGTCCGCTCTCCTTTACTCAACCGCGCGACAAACCTAGCGTCCCGGTCGTGGCCGTATTGGACGAATCGAAGGTCGGTGACGGCGCTCGCTTCAAGGGCCTCGAGATCGAGCTCCACCGCTATTCCGGCGCGCGCGTGCTCCGCGTCGTTCACCCCGGCGAGCAGGATATCGGCGAGCACCGCCATGACTGGGCCTATATCGGGCTGCACACCGCCGGACGCTATCTCGAGCAATATGATGGCGGGGAGGCCGCAATGGATGGGCCGAGCGCAGTGCTCCATCCCGCCGGCCGGCCGCACGCAGACCGAGTGCCTGGGACGGGGCTCGAGACGCTGACCATCGAGTTCGACCCGGCGTGGCTCCGCGTTCATGGCTTCGCCGTCCGGCTCGACCGCTCGCGCGTATGGAGCGGCGGCGCGGTTGGGCTCCAAGCGCGGCGGCTCGCGGCCGCGATCGCGCAGGCGGCATGCGATGAGCGCCAGGTTGCCCGCGCGACCGCGCAATTCCTCGCCGTTGCGCTGGCAAAAAGGGCGATCGACCCGCCGCCGTGGCTCGCCAGCGCACGCCAGTGGGCGCTGAAGGACGAGGAGGTCTCGACCGCGGAGATCGCCCGGCGGCTCGATCTCAATCCGGCCTATCTGGCTCATGCCTACCTCCATGCGACCGGCGAGGGCCTGGGCGAGACATTGCGCCGCCGGCGGGTCGAAGCGGCCTCGTCGATGTTGCGTCACACGCGATTGCCGCCGGCCGAGATCGCCGTCGCCGCGGGCTTTTGCGACCAGAGCCACATGAACCGGTGCTTCGCCGCCGTGCTCGGCCGGACGCCTCTCCGAGTCCGTCAGGAGAGGCAATTGTTCGAGGAACGCGGCGGCCCGTTCGCGACCGGCGATCATTTTGCGCGCCGGCCCTCGTCACGGGCGGCTATCGATCCCATCTGAGCTCCAGCCACGGCCCAGATGCGGCGCGAAAAAGGGAGATGATGATGTTCGAGGTCGGCAAGAGGCGGCTTGGCCGCAATGGTCCCGAAGTTTCCGCAATCGGGCTCGGCTGCATGGGCATGAGCGAATTCTACGGCTCGGGCAGCGATGAGGAGTCGATCGCGACCATCCACCACGCGCTCGACCGCGGCGTGACCTTCCTCGACACCGCCGACATGTACGGCGTCGGGCGCAACGAGGAGCTGGTCGGGCGCGCGATCAAGGACCGCCGGCGCGAGGTGTTCCTCGCGACCAAGTTCGGCAACGTGCGCGGGCCGGGCGGCGAGTTCCTTGGGGTGAAGGGCGATCCCGATTATGTCCGATCCGCCTGTGACGCGAGCCTCCGGCGCCTCGGCGTCGATGTGATCGACCTCTATTACCAGCACCGCGTGGATCCCAATGTGCCGATCGAGGATACCGTCGGCGCGATGCTCCGGCTCAAGGAAGAAGGGAAGATCCGCTTCATGGGCCTGAGCGAGGCCGCGCCGCGCACCATCCGCCGCGCCGCTTCGGTTGCGACCATCGCCGCGGTCCAGACCGAGCTGTCGCTGTGGAGCCGCGATGCCGAGGCCGGAGTGCTGCCGACGGTGCGAGAGCTCGGCATCGGCTACGTCGCCTATTCGCCGCTCGGCCGCGGCTTCCTGACCGGGCAGATCAAAAGCGCGGACGACCTCGACCCGGACG